>CAVJNC010000082.1:0-9741 GCA_963650905.1 Subdoligranulum sp. APC924/74 | reverse complement strand
ATCGCATACCTTCCGTCATAATCGTAAACGATAATCACGGGATTCTGAAATACGACGTTCAATAATTCGTTCACCTGTTGAAGATAGGCGTCGGTTTTAAGAGTAACGCGGCAGATAAGAATTTCCGCGTATAAATAATCGTCGTTGTCCACGCTCCACATTCCCGTTACGTCGGCATTAAGCACGCCTTTAACGTAAAACGTAGCAATCGATTTTTCTATTATACGTTTCGTCTTTGCGTCCGCGCTTAATTTTTCGCATATCTGCTTTACGGCAACTTTTACTTCCGCTTTCCCTTTTTCGGGAATATTCAAATACTCGATCGCGTCCATCATTTAACCACCAAAAAAGTTATCAGTTCAAAATCGTTCACGCCCGTTACCTGCTCGGTAAGCAACGAACTCTGCCCGAAACCAAAAAGCGACTCTATGCCTTTCTTTTCCACGATACCTTTGATATCGTTTACGACTTTTTCAAGCAACTTCGTATATTTGCTCATATCTGTCGCGCGGTCGGTTTCTTCGTTGAAAATATCCACAAGTTCAGGCAAAACTTCTTTATTGTTTGCACACAGACCTTTATATAAATCGAGAACGATTTTGGGGTTAGTATATTTAACGAGAATTTCACCGTTTTCTTTGACGTACACAAGATAATACGGATGAATAGACGAACTGTTCTTTTCTTTCTCGGTGTATTTCGTCTGTTTAAGGCAGAAAATTACGCCGGGGCAACAAGAATCTTTCATCTCTTCGGGAATATCCGTAACCGCATATATGCCCGTGGGGTATTTTTCGAGCATTGCGGGGTGTTCCTTATTGAATTTGGAAAGCGCAAGCACGTAATCCGAAAGCGTAAAATCGGTAAGAGAAATTCCGCCTTTAAGATCGTCGAGGTCGACCACTTCGTTCTGAAGTTGTTTCAACTGATCTGCGCGGTATTCGAGATCTTTACTGCCGACGTTAAGCAAATCGTCCTCGCCGGTTGCGGTAACGTCAACCATAACCATTCTGCTTTTAACCCTGTTTTCAAGTTTGATATACTCGTCGAGGTCCATACTCGGCCAGAAATTGACAAGTTGAATTTTATCGTTTTTCGAGCCGATACGGTCGATACGCCCGAATCTCTGAATTATTCTTACGGGGTTCCAGTGAATATCGTAGTTTATAAGGTAGTCGCAGTCCTGCAAGTTCTGACCTTCGCTGATACAGTCCGTTGCAAAAAGTATATCTATTTCTTTATCCGTCTTGAAATGATTCGATACGGGCGAGAAATATGCAAGGACGGAATCGAACGAATTGTTTACGCATTTAAGGTTGCTCGCCACGACCGACGAACCCGTAACTATGCCCGAATATATGCCGAATCTGTTCAAAGCCCACTCGGCAATATTATCGTATAAATATTTCGCCGTGTCCGAAAACGCCGAGAATACGATTATCTTTTTATTGCCTTCGTTTATCGGGTTCTTGATTTTAAGCGTTATCCGGTGTTTTAACTCTTCGAGTTTCGCATCCGTTTCGGGATTGATAAGGTCGGCTTCGTCTTTCAGATACGCGAGTTTTTCTTTGTCTTCCGTCAGATCCTGTTTGAATTTTATCAAGTCCATATCGGCGAGTTTTACTTTTATCTTTCCGCCGATTTCCATTTCTTCGTCTATAACGGGAGTAAGTTCGTCGTCGTCATCATCGTCCCACCCGGGTTCATACGCCTCATCCGTTCCCGAATTGTCTATCATATCGAGATACTTATTGACTTGTTCCAATATCCTCGTAACCGTCAGACCGAACGAATTAACGCCCGATTCAAGACGTTTAAGAATATTTATGCGCATTAAATTTACGAGGTTCTTTTCACGATCGAGTTGATTGAATACGCTCTTGCCGTCTTTAACGAGGGTTTTATATTTTTCTTTATATTCGTCGGCCTTTTTCGGCAAAACGTACATAAGCGGAGAATATATCGCAAGATGCAGCATAAGTATCTGCTCGTTCATTTCTGAAATCTTAGGGAATTTGCCTGTCAGGTCGGCTCCGACGTTTACCGAAATCGGTTTTAATCTTTCGGGGAATTTACCTATCGCCTCGGTATCGTAATATTTTTGAATGTGTTTTCTGCTTCGGGCAATCGTATATGTGTCGAGCAAATCGAAAAAGTCCATACTCAGACTGTTAAGCAATTCGTCGGTGGTCTTTTCTTTTGCGCCCTTTTTTGCCCATGCGTTAAACGCGCCCTGCGCAATTCGTAAAGTGGTATCTATCGATACTATATTTTTGCCTTTCTTTTCCAACGCGTCGTCGTTATCGGCGGTGATTATGTTTATCTGATTTTTAAGGTCGGATAATCTGTTGTTGACGGGAGTCGCGGATAACAACAAAACTTTCGTCTTTACGCCTGATTTTATAATCGATTCCATCAGGCGGGAATATCTCGTAACGCGGTCGTTACTCGACGTCTTGTTTCTGAAAGCGTGCGATTCGTCTATCACGACAAGATCGTAATTGCCCCAGTTTATTTTCGTCAGGTCTATATCGCCAGACATTCCTTTCAATCTCGAAAGGTCGGTATGGTTAAGCACGTCATATCTGAATTTATCGTCTACAAGCGGATTTGTTACGGTATTCTGCTTAAAGCCTGTCCAGTTATTTCTTAATTTTTTGGGACAAAGCACCAGCACGCGCTCGTTTCTGAGTTCGTAATATTTGATAATCGCCAACGCCTCGAACGTTTTACCTAAGCCCACCGAATCCGCAATAATGCACCCGTCGTATTTTTGTATTTTATGCACAGCGCCGACAACCGCATCCTGTTGAAAGTTATATAACATACCCCATATTTTTGAGTGAGTTATCCCCGTGGATTCTTTTATGCTTGCATAATCGTCTTCGTGGAGCAGTTTCTCGCTGAAAAGATTATATAAAGTTACGTAATACACGAGTTCGGGCGAGTTTTCTTTGTAAATATTCGAAATGTGCTTAAGGAGTTCGCTTTTTACGTCTTCGGTAAAAGATTTATCTCCCCATGCTTCGTCGAACATTTTCTTGTATCCCGAAACGGAATCTTTATCGTCAAGCGCGACGGAGAAGTTGAACTTCGCTTCGTTTATATATCCCAGACCCGGCATCGAAAATTCGAAATTTGTACTGTTGATAACATAACTGTCACCGGTAACGTTATCGATAAGTACGCAGTTATTATTGAAAAAATGATCTTCGGTAACCGATTTGACGTCGAATTTTTCGCTAAGAATAAGATAGCATTGATTCGCGACGTTATTTTGGTTAAGACTGTTTTTAAGAGTTATTTCCAATCCGAATTCCGAAACGTTTTTCTCTCTTCCGCTCATGGCAAGAGTAAACTCTTTTACTTTTTTCGCATCCGCCGTTACTTTTTTTATAAATGCCGGCTCGGTGAATAAAAATTTTACCCTGTTCGTTTTCAGTAAAACGTCTTTAAGTTCGTTCAGAGCGAATATTGTAAATATTCTCGACGGGATATATATCGTCGCTCCCGCTTCGGTTTTTTCTCTTATAAAATTGGCTATCGCGCCTTTTTTCGTTGCGTCTATCTGAATCGGCATAACCCTCTTGCCCCTTTTCCTTCTTCTTATAACTTTAATTATAACATATTTTCTTTTTCATATAAAGCGAAAACCGCAATTTTTATTCATTTTTTAACGGATAACCGCCGATATATGACGATTATTCGTTTTCCGGTTTACTTTTTCGTTTTATTGCGATTGTTTATTTTGTCTTTCCATCGCGATGAAAGCGTTTTACTTTGCCTTATTTCTTTCATCGCCATATCAAGACATTCGTAATTCATCTCAACGCCCTGCGAATCGCATCGATAAGTTACGGAATTGTCTTTGTCTATGCCGAGTTTCGACGCTTCGGATTCGACGTCGATATTAGCGCCGAGGAAGATAAATTCCCAGCCGCATTCTTTCTTTGTTTCGATGAGTTTTCGCACCTTTTCGTAAGAAAATTCCTTGCTTGAATTTTCCATACCGTCGGTAGTGATTATAACTACGGTTTTTTCCGCTTTTTCGTTCTCGCTCGTCATCGCGTCGTCTGCCTCCGCCTTTTTTATTACCGTCCCTATAGCGTCGAGCATTGCGGTACAACCGCAAACGTAATATTCTTTGGTCGTGAGCAACGGAACGTCTTTTATGTCTGCGTTATCGTGAACGAACGTGACTTTATCGTTGAAAAGTACCGTCGTTACTTTTGCCTCTCCGGATTCCTTCCGTTGCTTTTCGATAAGCGAATTGAATCCGCCGATCGTGTCTTTTTCAAGTCCGCTCATAGAGCCGCTTTTATCCAGAACGAAAATCATTCTTGTTAAATCTTTTTTCATAAATGCAATCTCCTTTTCGATTTTGTGATTGTATTATAACATTTTGAAAAAAGAAAAAGGTCGCATTAAAAGCGACCTTTTCAACGATTGAATTATACGGTTTTATAACACGGCAAATTGAATTCATAGAGCATACCGTTTAAGTTCATAACGTCGTAATCTTTATGATCGATAAAATACCTGACGACAAGATCCTGCTTGATCGACATCGATAAAGTGTATCCCGCTTTAGCCAATAAATCAATGGTTTCGTCGATATTGAGTCTTAAACCGAAACACATTTTTACCGCCGTTTCCTTATCCGGATGATAATTGGTTTCGTTACGAATTTTCGAAAAAGTCTGTTTCGAAATCATCGCCCGTTTATAGACTTTCGAATCCTTCCACTCGACGGGGTTAGACTCATATCTTTTGTCTATAATAGAAAAAACCGATTGTTGCCATGTGGACGAAACGTTGCCGAGATACTTTTTTACCGATTCTTCGCTGCACGTTGTATATTGCGCCGCCGCATCGTTTGGTTTCAGGCGAAAACTAACGGTCGGACTATACAATATTATTTCTTCGGATGCCCCTTCGACGTAATTTTCATCGATATACCTTTTTATGTCTTCGATTTTATCGATTCCGATATGCATATTGCCACCTCGTACTTTTGTTTCTATAATAATACCATATCAATAAAAATTTTACAATTGTTTCTGCCCGTTTTCGATATTTGCCGTTTAATTGAAGTTCGCCCCGAGATTTTTTTCATCAAACTTATCCGACGATAATTTTCCGCTATGCCTTGCTTCGAGCGGCGTGGAAAAACTCGTAAATTCAAAAGCGAGTCCCGCATTCTGCGCCGACGTTTCGATATCGTAAAGCATTTTGACGAAATCTTTATAATTACCGGCATTATCTTCGGCGTATATTTTTTCTAACGTTTCGACTGCCGAAATTCTGTCTTTATAGGCGTTTTTTACGCTTTTATAAACCTTGCACGCCTCGATAAAATCAAATTCTTTATCTCCGACGTTCGTATATTCGCCGAACGCCATCGCGTCGTTTATAAGATAATCCGCCACGATAATCTCAAAAACATAGGCTTTAAGATTTTCGAGAGATTCCGACCATACCCATCCGTCGTTGAACGGACTGCACATAAACGGCGGGATATCGTTAAGATCCGCTTCAAAATGCAACATAAAAGTGTTTGCTCCGATTGCTCCGTGAACTTTTTCCGTTATTTCCTTAATATTTTTCATGTTTATTCTCCTTTGTTTTTAAGATCTTCGAATTTTTGTCTCATTGTGGGATTATCTTTGGTAAGTTTCTTTATGGATAAATCCTGCGCCTTATCATTCGCGATTCTGAGTTGCCTTTCCGAACCCAAAAGTCCGTCTTTTACCTTTTGCAGGTGATCGATCGTTTTGTCTATTTCGTCGATTGCGTTCTTGAATTTATCGCTCGCTATGCGATAGTTGTTGGCAAACTTATTCTGAAAATCTGCAAGATTTTCTTCGAAATGCGTTATATCGATATTCTGATTCTGGATTATCGCCAATTGTCTTTTATATTCGAGCGAATTCATCGCCTCGTTCCGGATAAGCGTAATAAGCGGAATAAAGAACTGCGGGCGGATCACGTACGTTTTAGGATATTTATATGACATATCCACGATACCGGCATTGTAGAATTCGCTGTCCGTTTCGAGCAACGACACCAAAACCGCATATTCGCATTTCTTTTCGCGCCTGTCTTTATCCAACTCCTTTAAGAAGTCTTCGTTTTTGTGTTTCGTCGCGGTTGTATCGCACTCGTTTTTCATTTCAAACATTATCGAAACGAATTCCTGTCCGTCGTCCGAAAAATCTTTGAAAATATAGTCGCCTTTACTCCCTGAAGACGCATCGTTATCTTTTTCGAAATAAGCGTTTTTAAACCCCGCCATCCGAATTTTGTTGAATTCCGCCTGACAATGCTGTTCGAGCGTTTCGCCGACCATTTTCGTCGACATTCTCGTTTTCAGGTCTTTATAGAAATCGATTTGTTCCTGCATCTGACGCTCTCTGTCTTTCATCAGATTTTTTTCGGATTCCCTTTCCGCTTTGAGCCGGCTTATCTCGTTTTCTTTAATCAACACGGCTTTATCTATCTGACTTTGCATTTCGGCATTTTTTACCGCCAATTCAAGTTCAAGCAACGATATTTTTTCGTTCTTTTTTTTCACGGCGTCGTCGATTGCGTTTCGTTGATTTAATTCGTATTCGCGGATTTTAGAGTTTAATTTTTCGATTTCCAACTCTTTATTCGCCATTTGTTTTTCGAGATCCGCTTTCATAACGATTCTCATCGACTCTTCTTTTTCGTTCACTGCTTTGGCAATTTCTTCGGTTTTCACCTGATCGACTATCGATAAATAATCGGCGTCGGTCAATTCGAATTCCTCACCGCATTTCGGGCATATAATTTTATTCATAATTTTCTCCTTAATAATAGCAATTCCGTATTGTTCCGCCGTACCGTAAAGACGAAGAGAAACCGGCACGGCAGTAAATAGTTGAGATTTATATATATGTAGAAACTGCTTTCGTCTTTTGTGCCTTTATTATAGCACAGTAAAAACACAAAATGGTCTCTTTCAGATTGACTTTTTATTTTTTGAAAAAAATTTTTTATTTGCTCAATTATATTGAAAGTCGGCATCCGACTTGTCAGCCGCTGCGGGGTTTCACACAGCGACTAATTATCGCGGAATGCCGTTTGTTGCATTCGCCTTATCCTGCTTAGGCATTACTTTTCGGCAATAAATATTTAAATGTTTCATATTTCGCATTTTTTATATTTGACTAAATTTGCGAAATGAGATATAATGCTTTCAGAGGTGGCGATATGAAACTCATAGAAAGAAAATCGTATTTAAATCAACTTATAAACGTTATGAACACCCCGGATATAAAAGTTATTACAGGCGTGCGCCGCTGCGGGAAATCGAAACTTATGGACGCTTTTATTTCTTACGTTCAGAAACAATCCGCAAATAATAACGTTATTCGTATAAAATTAAACCTAAAAGAATTCGAACCCCTTAAAATCGGAGGTAATCTATATAAATATATAGACGCTCGTTATACAGCGGAAAAACAAAACTTTTTGTTTATTGACGAGGTGCAACTTTGCGACGGATTCGAAACGGTTATAAACAGTTTGTACGAAGAAGAAAGATTCAATATTTTTTTAACGGGATCAAACGCCTTTTTATTGTCGAGCGACCTTGCGACCTTATTCGGCGGGCGTGTATTTGAGATAAGTTTATACCCGTTTTCTTTTTCCGAATATCTTTTATATTATCCGCAAACCGAAATTGACGACGCTTTCGACAAATATGTAATAACGGGCGGTATGGCAGGGTCTTATTTATATAGCAATTCCGCCGATTCGAGAAAATATCTGTCAAATATAGTTCGCACGACGATAACGAAAGATATCGTAAAAAAATTCAAAATCGAAAACGAAGATTTACTCAATATGATCGTCGATTTTTTGATGGATAATATCGGCAGTAAAACTTCTATAAGAAATATTGCAAATGCGCTTACTTCAAATACCTACAAAACAAACGATAAAACGTGCGGCGCTTATATAGATTATATTTGCCGCAGTTTTCTCTTCTACCCGTTCAAGAGGTATGACGTAAAAGGTAAGCGTTATTTAGAATCGGATAAAAAATATTATCTTGCCGATCTTTCTTTCCGTTTTGCCGTTATCGGTACAAAAAACGCCGACTACGGGCATTTATACGAAAATTTAGTCGCTATAGAATTATTACGACGCGGATATGAAGTGTACGTCGGACAACTCGGAGAAAAAGAAGTCGATTTCGTTGCGGTAAAGGACGGATATAAAACCTATATACAAGTATGCGACGACATCAGTCGTGAAGAAACTTTGAAACGTGAAATATCGCCGCTCCTCGCAATAAAGGACGCGTATCCCAAAATTATCATTGCAAGGACAAAACATCCCGAAAGTCAGGTAGAAGGTATCAGAATAATAGATATAGCGAGGTGGCTTATTTCGCAAATTTAAAAATTTATTGCTTTTGCGAAATATAAAATAAAAACATAAATACTGACTAAACCTGTCATATTTAATATTGTAAAATATTGTTATGGATAAATTAGCGTACCATTTTAATAAAAAGAAGATTCCCGCTAAAACGGAAGGAAAATATAAGTATTATTATCCGTGCTTGCTTAAAGAAGAAGCCGATGAACAGTACGGAGATAATTATTATATCGTTACCGAAGTTTCCGAAAGTGAATGGGAATCGCTACTTGAACTTGACAGACTCGAATATAATAACACTCATAAATTTACCCGTCATTCCTCTACAATGCCGAGCGCGAATGAAGATGGGCTTTCCATCAAACAACAGCAAAAACGCATATCCGACGACGCTATGTTGGAAGAGATTTTAGAACAAGCCGCAGACGAAAACAATCTGCTTAATGCGGCATTGAATGAAAAAGAACAATCCATAATAACCTTATACCGAAACGGATACACACAAGCGGAAATCGCCGAAAAAACGGGCGTAACGCAAGGTTACGTTTCCACCGCGATTAAACGGACAAATTCGAAAATAGAAAACGAATTTATTAAAAACGCATCTCCAGACGAAATCGTTTCTTATTATTGGGAAAACTTTATGGATAAAGGCGAACTTCCAGATTATCTCGATGTGGAAACAGAGTTTGTTATCCGCTCTATATGGCAGGATTTATTGCCGTTTCTTTATAGTTTTTACAGCGTAGGAGAATTGTGCCGTTATACTCTTAAATATTATCTTTTTAACAACGAAACAATGCGTTCGGATATTGAAAAATATCTCGATTCGGCTACCGAAAACGAACGCAATCATTATAACGAATATTATAAAGAAAAACCAGAAATTATCGGTGCAGTATTCGTAAGGTTGACAAACGAAAGCAAATTAAGGCAAGCGGCAGGGTTTAAGTCGAGCGGTAAATTTTATAGCGGCTTATATTATATTCTTGAAAAAATAACTAATCGGCTGCACGTTACGCCGTATGAGTTTTTAACCGAAAGACTTTACCCGTTCGTTGCAAACCGGCGTAACAAACGACTGAAACAATTTTATAAGTATTACAAAAAATAATTTTAAATTTTTGTAATATTTTCGGCGTTCTCGTGGCTTAATAGTAGAAAACGCATAAATCGACCTTTACAACGAAGGTCGATTTTTATGCGTTAAAATTCTAGCCGAATAAAGGCAAAGACCAGCTATGAAAAGTCAAGCGAAAAATAGGGGTAAAACGAAAAAATTTTCAATGTAAAAAACAGCGAAAAAAAGTAAGACAAAAAAGCCCGTTA
>CAVJNC010000081.1:0-10074 GCA_963650905.1 Subdoligranulum sp. APC924/74 | reverse complement strand
ACCATATATTATATAATGATATATAATACGCGAGGTTTCCGGAAAGGATTTCGCCGTGCAACGGGCAGATTTTTTCGATATTCAATCCCGCCGCTTTTTTGAGCGCGTTCTGAACCTGAACGCCGTATTTGCCGACGATTCCGATATAATATCTTCTCGCTTCGTCCGCCCACGGCGTTTTCGAGTCGAGGTCGCCGAATCTGCCGAACGCGTCCGCGGAAAAGAGAATTTTCTCTTCCGGACAATAAGCGAACATGACTTCCGGCCAATGAACCATCGGCGCGAAAATAAATTCGAGGGTTATGCCGCCGAGATCGAGCGAATCGCCGTCCTTAACCTCGATTCTTTTCGGCGCGAAAGATTTTCCGAAGAAATTTTCCGCCATGGCGAACGCTTTCGGGTTGGAAACGATGGTCGCTTCGGGATATTTCTTCATAAACTCCGCCACGCTCGCCGAATGGTCGGGTTCCATGTGCAGAATCGCGAGATAATCTGGCGATTTTCCGCTTAACGCGTTTTCGACGTTTTTCAGCCATTCGCCCGCGAATTTTTCGTCCACGCCGTCGGTCACGGCGATTTTTTCGCCCGAAACGACGTAAGAATTATACGATATGCCCTCGGGAATTTTATATTGACCTTCGAAAAGGTCGGTTTCTCTGTCGTTCACCCCGACGTATTTAACTTTATCGCAAATAAACATATTTTTGTATTCTCTCCGCTTAAACCGACGAAATCGGATCGCGTTGTCCGACGAAATCGAATCACGCCGCCAGACGCATCGGTTACGGATTAATTATAAATCGCCCGCGGAGTTTCGTCAAGACATTTTCCGTTTTCGGGCGTTAATTTTACCGAATTTTCATCTTAATGATATTTTGTATCAATAGCAAATATAACGGTTTTTTGTTTAATCGACGCTAAAAACCGCGGTTAATCGGCTTATAGCCCGCCGTTTTCAAAATCGCGTCGGATATAAGGGGCGGGGAAGTCTAAAATTTTATCGTCGGCGCATACTATCCGGGTATAAAAAACAAAGGTGAAAACTAAGTAAAAAAACTTTATTTTTAATTATATATTTGTTTTTACGCGGAGCATATGATATTATAACTATAGTTTTTAACGGTCGATATGCGATTATCGGCCGCGGAAATCCGCAAAAGAAACCAGAATCGGGAGCGGCGACGGAAAGGAAAGTCGTTTCCGGTATTTCAGGAGGTTAAATGAAAAAATCAGCAAAAACGGCGATAATAGTTATCGTTGTACTCGCCGTGACGTTCGGGCTTCTCGCCCTCGGCGGTATGCTCACGAGAAGAGTGGAGAGCGTTTCGACGACGAAATTCTTCGAACTTGCCGGAATAGAATACAAAACCGCCGACGGCGAAACCATAACCGACGGCAGCGTCGTGAAAGACGATCAGAAAATAATCGTTTATAACCCGCAGAAAGCGACGATCAAGAAAATCATAGTCAACGTTTACAACCTTACCGGTTACGACGCGGTGCAGAACGGAAAAGCCGTTTACGGCACGAGTCTTTATCCGCAGACGTTCTTCACCGAAGAAATCGAACTTCTGAAGAAAAACGGCGTGGTTATAGACTGCACCGATCCCAACGCGGGTTCGTTCTGGTCGAGCCTCATCATGCCCGCCCTTATGCTCGGCGTGGGGCTTCTTGCGGTTATGATTCTCATGCGTTCCGTTAACGGCGCGAACAAAGGCGCGCTGGACTTCGGCAAAACCAAAGCCCGCGTCAATCAGAACGTCAAGGTGAGATTCGCCGACGTTGCGGGCGCGGAAGAAGAAAAAGAAGAATTGCAGGAAATCGTTGAATTCCTGAAGAATCCCAAAAAATTCTCCGTTCTCGGCGCGAGAATTCCCAAGGGCGTGCTTCTCGTAGGCCCTCCGGGAACAGGTAAAACGCTGTTCGCAAAAGCCGTCGCGGGCGAAGCGAACGTTCCGTTCTTCTCCATAAGCGGTTCGGACTTCGTGGAAATGTTCGTCGGCGTGGGCGCGAGCAGGGTGAGAGACCTTTTCGCGATGGCTAAAAAGAGTATGCCGTGCATTGTGTTCATCGACGAAATCGACGCGGTGGGCCGTCAGAGAGGCGCGGGGCTCGGCGGAGGCAACGACGAAAGAGAGCAAACTCTTAACCAACTCCTCGTTCAGATGGACGGTTTCGAAGCGAACGACGGCATAATCATCATCGCGGCGACGAACCGCGCGGACATTCTCGATCCCGCTCTTATGCGTCCGGGGAGATTCGACCGTCAGATTTACGTCAATATGCCCGACGTCCGCGGAAGAGAGGCTATTCTTAAAGTCCACGCGAGAAACAAACCGCTCGCTCCCGACGTGAACTTCAAAACTTTAGCGAGAATGACTGCGGGCTTCTCGGGCGCGGATATCGCGAACCTTCTGAACGAAGCGGCTATCCTCGCGGCGAGAAAGAACGAAAAGGCGATAACCAACGTCGACCTTTACGAAGCGATAAACAAAGTTATAATGGGTCCGCAGAAGAAGAGCAGGCTCGTGACCGAAACCGACAAGCGCATAACCGCTTATCACGAATCGGGGCATGCCATTCTCGCAAGGCTTCTCCCCCACTGCGATCCCGTTCAGGAAGTTTCGATTATCCCGAGAGGTTCCGCCGGCGGCTACACGTTAACCCGTCCGGACGACGACAATCAATATTTAAGCAAAGCGAAACTTCTCGACGACATCGTTATGACTTACGGCGGAAGAGTCGCGGAAGAACTTATCATAAAGGATATTTCTTCGGGCGCTTCGAGCGACATAAAAGCCGCGACCGAACGCGCGAGAAAAATGGTTACCGAATGGGGCATGAGCGACAGAGTGGGCCCCGTGAACTACGGCGACAACGATCAGGTGTTCATCGGCAGAGACTACGAAACGAGAGCCGGTTACAGCGATCGGACCGCCGCGACCATCGACGAGGAAATTCAACGCATAATCAAAGAGGCTCATCAGAAAGCCGTCGACCTTTTGGTCGCGAACAAAAACCTTCTCGACAACATGGCTCGCCTTCTCATTGAAAGAGAAACCATTTATCAGGACGAAGTCGACCTTATCATGGAAGGCAAGGACGTTAAGGAGATCATGGCGTATATGGATAAGCGCGACAAAGAACGCGCGGAAAATCCGTTCAAACGCGCGGAAGAGTTCGCCAACGCAAAGGCGAAACAGGCGATCAAACCCGCTTCGGAAACCGCCGGAAAAACCGCTCAGGACGTTCAGAACGCAACTCCCGCCGCTCAGGACGCAACTCCGACCACTCAGATTACAACTCCCGCCGCCCCCGAAGCCGATCGGAAAACCTCTTCGGATAACGCGTCCGAAAACGCGGACGACGTTCCCGCGATGCCGACGGCAAACGGCGACAAAACCCGCAGAAACGACGACAAAAATATGATGAACAAACAATAATAAATCGGTCTATAAGGCGATTAACGACTTATTATCGTTTTAATCAAACGACATTTTCGGGGGTTTTCCACCCCCGAATCCGCGATTCGGCATTATGAAAACAGACGATAAACAGATAGGTCTTTTCGACGAGGCGGACAGAAAACTCGCCGAGAGATTCAGGATCGAAAAACCGAACCCGATCGACACCGCGAAAGATATGAAAAAGGCGATGGACGAACTCGGGCTTACGCAGGAGGAGTTCGCGGCGAGAATAGGAAAAAGCCGTTCCGCCGTGGCGAACACTCTGCGGCTTTTAACCCTTTCGCCCGAAATAATCAGGCTCGTTTCGTTAAACCGCCTGTCCGCGGGGCATGCGAGGGCGCTCGTCACGCTCTCCCAAAGAGAACAGGAAGCCGTCGCGATGCAGGTCGTACGGAAACATCTGAGCGTGCGCGAAACGGAAAAACTGGTCAAAAACAAGGGCGCGACGGTCGTATCGCAAAAGCAAAGCCCCGAACTGCGCGACCTGATAAGAAGAATGCAGCGCGATTTCGGCACGAAAGTCACCCTGAGCGGCACGGACGACAAGGGTAAAATCACCATCGAATATTACTCGCGCGACGACCTCGAAAGATTCTGCGAGATCGTGAACAAAATCGAGGACTACCCCGAATTTTAATCGCGCAAAACCTTTTTATCCACGATACAAATGCTGAAATTCGATAATTACACACCCGAAAATTTAAAAAAATACTCCCCTTACGTAAAAAAATGCCCTTATAACGTCAACGACGTGAGCGTGGGGAGTTTTTTCATGTGGAACGAAGGCGTTAACCTGAAATTCGCGGAATGCGGCGGGGCTTTCATATCCGTTCAGGACATCTGCGGCGAGCCGTCGTTCTCTTATCCGTTCGGCGGCAAAAAAGAGAATAACGGCAACGGCGGCAACGGCGGAATTGGCGGAATTGGCGACGACGGCGATGACGGCGATGACGGCGATGACGAAAGCGAGGCTTTGAATGCAATTATAGATTACGTCAGGGAAAACGACCTGCCGCTGAAATTTTACGGAGTTACCGAAGAAACGCTCGGAAAAATCAGGAAAAATCCGCTTTTTTCAAACGTAATGTTCAACTTCGAGCGGAAATGGAGCGATTACGTTTACTCCGCCGAGGAGATTGCGACTTTCAAAGGGAAGAAGTTCGGCGGGCAACGCAACCACATTAACAAATTCAGGGCTTTATACGGCGAACCCGATTTCCGTCCGTTGAAGCCCGAATATCTGCCGCAGATAAACGAAATGCTCGACCTTTACGCAAAGGAACACCCCTCCGACGCATATGAAGAAAACAAGGAGTTTATCCACACGAAGGAACTGCTCGCGAACTTTTTCGAATTCGATCTCGTCGGCGGCGCGCTTTTCGTCGGCGACAAGCCCGTTTCGGTGACGATAGGCGAAATTCAGGATAAAAACCTGATAATTCATATCGAAAAAGCCTTGAAAAGTTACGTCGGCGCATATCCGACCACTTTCAACAAGTTCGTGAATTACTGTCTCGGCCTTTTCCCCGAACTCGAAACGGTGAACCGCGAGGACGACGCCGACGACGCGGGATTAAGAACTTCCAAACTGCAATACAACCCGATAAAACTCGTGAACAAATACCTCGTCAAGGTGAACTCTCCCCTGCAAAACCTCGCCGCGACGCCCGTTCTCACCGACGGCAACGTCGTTCTAAGCGAGATAACGGAAAAGGACAAGGCGGATTACCGCGCGCTTTGCACCGATAAAGAAAACAATCGGTTCTGGGGTTACGACTATGAAACGGACGCTTCGATAACCGGCGAAATAACGGACGACACGTTTTTCGATATCGTTAATTTCGATCGCTCCATAGGCGAGGGAATAAGTTTCGCGATTCGCGAAAAAACGGTCGATAATCGGCTTATAGGCGAGGTTATCGTTTATAATTTCACATATCTCGGCGCAGCGGAAGCGGGCGTGAGAGTGGCGGAAGGCTTTCAGGGCAAAGGTTACGGAAAGGCGGCGTATAAACTCGTCTGCGATTGGGCGGCGAACGTTCTCGGAGTAAGGCTCGGGGCGAAATGTTACAAACAAAACGGGAAATCGGAAAAGACGATCGTCGACTGCGGTTTTACCAAAACTTCCGAGGACGAAACTTTTTATTATTTCACGTACAACAAGCCGACGCGTTGACGCCGCATAAACACGTATTATTTTAAAAGCCGCCGCGACGGAAAAATTTTTCCGTCGCGGCGGCTTTCGCCATATTCCGCAATATTTTGCAATATTTCGCATTGTTTTGCGACATATAAACATTCCGGAAAGCAAAATCCGAAATGTTTTTATCACAAAATCAAAGTCCGAGATATTTTTTGATTTTTTCGGCAATCAGCAGATGACCTTTGTCGTTCGGGTGTAGTCCGTCCACGGAGAACTCGTCGCCCGCGTTCGTTTCGGGCTTCGGAATCCCGCCCATATACAAATCGATATAACCGATGCCGAGTTTTTCGCATTTCGCCCTGATTATGTCGACGTAACCTCTCAGATTCAAAGTCGGCTCGGTTCTATGCCCTTCGCCGAACAAATCCTCCTCGTCGAATCGCCTCGTCGGCAACATAAACGCGATTTTGTCCTTGCCGTAAATTTCGCAGAGTTTCTTTATAACGTTGTTCAGTCCGCCGTGAAAAGTGTAAGGCGAATCGTCGTCCTCCGAGCCTATCGGCGCGTCGCCGTGGCCGTAATCGTTCGTTCCGCCGAAAACGAACACCTTGTCCGCGTCCTTGCTCATCACCTCGGCGCGCATCTGGAAATCGTAATCGAACGTCCTGATTCCGGTCGGCGCGGTCTGCCTTGCGAACCTCGTTCCGGAAACGCCGAAATTCTCCGTTATAACGCCGTTTCCGCAGATTTCCGCCACTTTACTGACGTAATCGTTCCCTATGCGGGACGCTCCCGCGCCTTCCGTTATGCTGTCGCCCAAAAAAATTATCTTCATCGTTCGTCGCCTTTATTTTTCGCCGTTAAAACGGAATTAAAACTTAACGGGGTTCGGATTTTGCTCGGAAAACCGAGCGAAATCCGAACCCCTGTCGGCTTACACGCAGGCGATTGCGTCAATGCCCGCGATTAACCGGGAATTCTTAAAACAATTCGTCGCCGTTATTTCCGTTGTCTTCCGGATTCGCGGGTTTTACCGCTTCGGATCCGCCGTTGAATCCCGCGTTCGCTTCAACGCCTTCCTTAACGTCCGCGCCGTAACGGAACAGAAGCCAGCAAACGATATAGAATATACCGGTAGAGAAGCCTTCAACGCCGTTTTCAACCGTTTTAACGTCGAAACAAGCGCAGATTATCGCAACGATTATCGTCGCAACGAGCGAAACGACGAGGTAAATAATACCGACTTTGAGCGTTTCTTTGCAGATATTTCTGTCGAACGGAGTGCCTGCGGCGAGTTCGTCGGCATAAAGTTTCTTCGAGAACCAACTCAAAGCGGCCGCGGCAGCGCACACGATAACGCCCACGAGACACGAGCAACGCGCCGTTGCCATATCGATTGTTTCGGGTTTAGCCGTGTCGAGCACCGTTTGCCAGAGTTCGGAAGTCTCGTCGACGGCGAAAAGCGCGATCGCGCCGATGGCGCAAAATACGGCGCCGATTATGCAAATCACGAACGCGATTATGTTGAGAATTTTCAACACTTTAACGATTTTCTGAATGATTGCAAGTGATTTCATTGTTTCGTTTCTCCTTTTTCGGACGCTTTTTTGTTTTTTATTTTTTATATCCGCGTCCTTTTTTCCTGTGTTATGCGCGTTTATCCGAGACTATTTGCCGAACCGGAGATCTTTTGCCGAGCCGAAAAACGTTTACCGAACCCTTTCTCCGCGCCGGTTTTTCCTTCGCGACGAACCCCGTCGGACCTTCTGTCCGGCAAGAAATCGTCCCGCCGCGAGCGATATCCGGCAAACATAATAAACACGCCCCATATTTTAAACCTTCGCCGCCGTTTTGTCAACGATATTATATATATTGTATATGAATTAATCGCATAGGTCGTATAAGAAATTAACAGAACAACCTCTCGGAAAACATCGACAAACCGCCCTGTAATAATCCTATAATCGTCCGATAATCGACCTATAGCCGCTCGTTTAACGCTCGGCATCCGCTCCCCGTCAAGCCAGCGATCGCCCTATTATCGCCACATCAATCGCACGTCTTTCGGTCTGCAATCGGCACCCGCCAAACGCCACGTCATTCGCACGTCTTTCACTCCGCAAACGTCTCCGTAATCGCATAGTCAATCGTCGAGATAGCCGCCGCGGAATAATTCGCGCCGAAAAACGCATACTTGCGGTATATGATTTTGCGTAAGGTTACACCCAAAAAAACGATCTCTCTTCTGGCGGCGTTATGCGCGTGCGTCGTAGCGAGCGGATTGCAACGACGGGGAATATTTTTCGCTTCGGCGCAGATTCCGTCGTTCGCTCTGCCACGCTCCGAAATTCGCCTCACCGTCGAGGCGAACGGCAAAACGTTTGAATATTCCTATCCCGAAATCGACGTCGAAAACGGAAAACCGTATCTTAAAAAAGCGGACGAAGTTGTCGAGGATATTTATTATTCGTCGCTTGTTCCGCCCGTCGACGCGACGTTTATCTGCCGCCCCGAACGGGACGAACCTTTCGTGTTTACTTCGGAAAAAGTCGGGCTCGGAGTCGATAAACACGCGCTTTTTGAAGGCATCAAGAAAACCCTCGAAGGCGGAGGAGGAACGTTTTACACCGCGGAATACGTGGAAGTTAAGCCGCGCGTGACGATTGAAGAACTTAAATCGTCGATGATAAAAAGAGGCGAGTTTTCCACGGTTTACTCCGGCTCGACGGCTTCGCGCAAGAAAAATATCGGTCTTGCGTGCAAACAACTTAATCTTACGGAAATCGCGGACGGCGAAGAATTTTCGTTCAACGCGGCGATCGGCGAAAGGACGGAAGAACGAGGATATTCCACGGCGAAAGTCATCGAAAACGGCAAATTCGTGGAGGGCGTCGGCGGGGGCGTGTGTCAGGTTTCGTCAACGGTTTATAACTGCGCGCTTTTATCGGGGCTTACCGTCACGGAACGGCACAGACATAGCCTCGCGGTTTCTTACGTAGAGCCGTCGTTCGACGCGATGGTCAGTTATTCTTATGCCGATCTGCGCTTTTATAACGACACGGGCAAGTCTGTTTTTATCGTCGCCGACGCCGACGGAGAAAGGGTGAGAGTGCGGTTTTACGGCTTGCCGAATCCTTACCGATACAAGCGGATTTCTATCGTTAACGAACTTATAGAGCCGCTTCCCGAAGAAATTATCCAAACGAACGAACTTCTCGCGGGCGAAACGAAGAGGATGGTTTTCGCGAAAAAAGGAATGAAGAGCGCAGGCGTTATCGAAAAGTATCTCGGCGAAAAAATGCTCGAAAGAAAATTACTCGTGACGGACGAATATTCGCCCCTGCGCGGAATAACGCTTGAAGGAATCGGTTAGCCGCAAGCGATTGCGTTCGTCGTCACGATTGCGTTTGTCGTCACGATTGCGTTTGTCGTCACGGTCGCATTCGTTGTTATGGTTGCGTTCGTCGTTACGGTCGCGTTTGTTGTCACGGTCGCGTTCGTTGTCGTTTTCCGATTTTTAGCGATAAAAAAATTAATGACGGCGAAAATAAAAATAAATGACGGCGCGGCCGACGAAAGGCTTAAAAACATTTGACAAACATAAAAAAAGGATATATAATAAACTACGCTTGAATGGGTAAATTTACGAGCGGCGGAAATCGTATGACGAGAATTGCCGCGGATAATATTAACCGATTCTTTGCGTAACGCGCCACATCGGCTCAACCGGCCAGTATGCCGGCTTGCGAAACCAAAGACGAAAGCAACCGAATAGTATATCGGCTTGCGGAACCAAAGACGAAAGCAACCGAATAGTATATCGGTTTGCAGAACCAAAGACGAAAGCAACCGAATAGTATGTCGGCTTGCAGAACCAAAGACGAAAGCAACCGAATAGTATATCGGTTTGCAGAACCAAGCGCGAGAATAAGCGGAAGTATATCGGCTTGCGGAACTAAAGGCGAAAACAACTGAATAATCAATACGCACCATTAGCTCAACTGGATAGAGCGTCGGTCTACGGAACCGAAGGTTGGGGATTCGAACTCCTCATGGTGCACCAAGAATAACCCTGCTCGAATGTTTTCGGGTAGGGATTTTATTCGTCGTCACTAATTACCGAAAAGGCGTGTTTTTCAGGCGGTTGCGGCGAAGATTTTCGTAGACGTACCGCACGTACTTCAAGCAAAGATTTGCAGCCAATGTCGGCTTGCCGATATTCTGCCGAGGTTCCCCTTCGTGTGCGTCGGTATGCCAGACAAAAAAGACGACTTTAAGGATTGACGGAATTTGATTCTTGCTCGGCATCCGCATAAATCGGTTTATCGTTGCAAAAATAGTCAGTGATGACAAACGGAATCCCTAAGGTTAAAAAAAACAAATCGGCGTTCGCTCCGTTTCCGGTTCGTTGCCGATTTATACTCTCATAATTTTTAGTTTTTTGCCGCCGATTTTATAAGCGTA
>CAVJNC010000080.1:0-10263 GCA_963650905.1 Subdoligranulum sp. APC924/74 | reverse complement strand
ATATAATAACGTATTATGAGCAAGAACTATATTATTCACACTTACGGGTGTCAGATGAACGTGCACGAGTCCGAAAAAATCGCCGGAATTCTCGGCGGAATGGGCTATGCCGAATGTAAAAAGCCCGAGGACGCGGACGTCATCGTTTTCAACACCTGTTGCGTGAGAGAAAACGCCGAGCAACACGCATTCGGCAATATCGGAATGTTAAAAAAACTCAAAAGCGAAAAACCGCAACTCGTCATAGCCGTTTGCGGTTGTATGACGCAGCAGGGCAATTTCTCCGAAAAACTTCTCAAATCTTATCCTTACGTCGATATGATTATCGGCACGTACAACATAGACAAATTCGGCGAACTTCTGCAAAAGAAAATCGATTCGAAAAAACGCCTCGTGGAAATTCTCGAAAAAAACGGCGAAATAGTCGAAGGAATCAAACCTCTCCGTTCGAGTTTTCCCAACGCGTGGGTTAACGTTATGTACGGGTGCAACAACTTTTGCTCGTATTGCGTCGTTCCTTACGTCAGGGGCAGAGAGCGCAGCAGGCAACCCGAAAACATAATCGCCGAAATCAAAAATCTCCTTGCCGACGGCTATAAGGAAATAACCCTTCTCGGGCAGAACGTGAATTCTTACGGCAAAGATCTCGGCGGCGACGTTAATTTCGCGACGCTTCTCGACAAAATCGGAAAAACAGACGGCAAGTTCCGCCTGAGATTTATGTCGAATCACCCCAAGGACCTTACGGAAGAAGTCGTTATAGCGATAAAAAATAATCCGCATGCTTGCAAAGCGATTCATTTGCCCGTTCAGTCGGGTTCGGACAGAATTCTGAAAGAGATGAATCGCAGATACACGAGAGAGCAGTATCTCGGCGAAGTTGCGACGATCCGCAAAATCATCCCCGATTGCGCTATAACCACCGATATAATCGTTGGTTTTCCCACGGAAACGGAAGAAGAATTTCTCGATACGCTTAGCCTTGTGAACGAAGTCGGCTTCGACGGGGCGTTCACGTTCGTCTATTCCCCGAGAGAGGGAACGAAAGCCGCCGCCATGGAAGGGCAGATAGACGCGGGAACGAAAAAAGACAGAATCATGCGGCTCGTCGACGCTCAGAACGAAAGAAACCGCAAAGATTCTTTATCGTACATAGGTAAAACGATAGAAATTCTTTTCGAAGATTACGACGAAAAGAAGAAAATGTATATGGGGCGCGACGAAAGGGGTAGAATGGCTTATTGTCCGTGCGGAACGAACGTCGTCGGAAAATTCGCCGACGCGGAAATTACCTCGACGGGCGGAATGTCGCTTTTCGGAACGATTAAGAAAATTTACGATTAAGAAAATTTACGAATGAGAAAATTTACGAATGAGAAAATTTACGAATGAGGCGTTGAATGGCTAAAGGACAAACATTGTCACCGATGATGGTGCATTATAACAAAATAAAGGAAAAATATCCCGATTGCGTCGTGTTTTATCGTCTGGGGGATTTTTACGAGATGTTTTTCGACGACGCCGTGCGTATTTCCAAAATGCTCGATCTCACGCTTACCGGCAGAGATTGCGGTCTCGGCGAAAAAGCGCCTATGTGCGGAATTCCTTATCACGCCGCCGACGAATATATTTCGAAACTCGTGGAGCAGGGTGAAAAGGTCGCGATATGCGAACAACTCGAAGATCCGTCGCAGGCAAAAGGGCTTGTCGAACGCGACGTCGTTAAAATCGTCACTGCGGGCACCGTCACCGAAGAAAGCCTTATCGACGAAAAAGAAAACAACTTCATCGCGTGCGCTTATTACGGAGAAAAGGGTTCGGCTCTGGCTTGGTGCGACATAACGACGGGCGAATTTTTTGCTAAAAAATGCGAAACCGAGGATATCGTCGGCGAACTGTCGGACAATTTAACGCGCATAAATCCGTCTGAAATCATCTGCAACGAAAAACTGGCGGCTATTTCGGGCGACCTGCCGATAGTAAAACACAGAATCATTCCGCGGCCGAGAAAATATTCGGACGATAATTTCGTTTTCCGCAACGCGCAGACCGCGTTAAAAGAGCAGTTCGGCGTCATTTCTTTCAAGGCGTTCGGCATAGACGAAAACGACGAGCCGATTATTTCTGCTTCGGGCGCGCTTACGGCATACCTGAAAGAAACGCAGAAACGCGCGCTCATCAACATCAACGGCGTGAAAGTGGAAAGAAACTCCGATACCATGGGGCTCGATTATTCCGCGCTCAGGAACCTCGAACTCGTAAAGAGTATGGGAGAGGGCAAGCGTTACGGCTCGCTTTTATGGGTTCTCGACAAAACGCACACGCCCATGGGCGCAAGAATGCTCGGCAGTTGGCTTAAAAATCCTTTGCAGGATATCGATAAAATCAATTACAGGCTCGACGGAGTGGAGGAGTTGTTTAAAAATCCGTTGCTTCGGAGCGGCGTTACCGAACAACTTAAATTTATCCGCGACACCGAAAGGCTTGCCGGAAAAATTTCCAACGGCAACGTAAACCCGAAAGATTGCCTCACGCTCGGAGATTCTCTGTCGGCTCTTCCGAACGTAAAACTCCAACTTTTCGGCGTTTCTTCCGCAATTCTCAACGATATAAACAACAATATCGGCGATTTCGGCGAACTTGCCTCTCTTCTTCGCAACGCGATCGATCCCGAAGCCTCTTCGATAACCAAGGACGGAGGCTACATAAAAAGCGGTTTCGATTCCGAACTCGACAGGTTGCGTTCGATAAAAAGCAACTCGTCGGCCATGCTCAGGGAAATGGAGGCGAAAGAGCGCGAGGCGACGGGCATAAAAACCCTGAAAATTAATTTCAACAGGGTTTTCGGCTATTATATCGAAGTCACGAATTCGTTCAAAAATCTCGTGCCGTATAATTACATACGCAAGCAAACGCTTGCCGGCGCGGAAAGATATATAACGGAGGACCTGAAAAAACTCGAAACGGATATTTTGTCGAGCAACGAGCAGTCGATTCGTATCGAAGCGGACATTTTCGCGAAAATAAAACAGGTTCTCGCCGAAAACGTCAAAAAAATTCAACGTACTTCAAAATCGATCGCTTGTCTCGATACGCTCGCGTCGCTTGCAAACGTCGCAAAGCGCAACGGCTACACCCGTCCGGAAATAGTTAAACCGGACGACCCTATGGATATCGTCGGCGGCAGACATCCCGTCGTGGAAGCGGTTTCGAACGAACCTTTCGTTTCTAACGATACTTATCTTGATTGCGACGAAAACAGAGTTCTGATAATAACCGGCCCGAACATGGCGGGCAAAAGCACTTATATGCGGCAGAACGCCCTTATAGCGGTCATGGCGCATATGGGGAGTTTCGTGCCGTGCAAATCCGCGAGAATACCGATTATCGACAGAATTTTCACGAGAGTCGGAGCGAGCGATAATCTCATTTTCAACCAAAGCACGTTTATGGTCGAAATGACCGAAGTCGCGTCTATTCTGATAAACGCTACGAGCCGCAGTCTTCTCGTTCTCGACGAAGTCGGGAGGGGAACGAGTACTTACGACGGATTGTCGATTGCGTGGGCGGTCGTGGAGTTTCTCGCCGAAAAAACAAAGGCGAAAACTCTTTTCGCGACTCATTACCACGAACTTTCCGAACTCGAAGGGGTTATCGACGGCGTAAAGAACTATAAAATTACCGTGAGAGAGCAGAACGGAAAAATCGTGTTCTTAAGAAAAATCGCAAGAGGCAGCGCGAACAGAAGTTTCGGTATCGAAGTCGCGTCGCTTGCGGGCGTGCCGAAATCGGTGACGGACAGAGCGAAATCAATTCTGAAAAAACTCGAAAAGAACGATCTCGCGAAAAGACCGCAAAACGCGGAACAGGACGAAAACGATACGGCTCTTGAAGACGAATTTACAAGCGAACCGTCTGAAGTGGAAAAAATAATCGCGGAAACCAATATCAACGAAATAACGCCTATAGAAGCGTTAAAACTTTTATTCGATTTAAAGAACAAACTTAACGGATAACAAATATGGCAAAAATCAACATTCTCGATAAAAAAATTTATAACAGAATCGCGGCGGGAGAGGTCGTCGAACGGCCTTATTCGGTAATCAAAGAACTTATCGAAAACGCGCTCGACGCCGGCGCGACGGATATCGAAATCACGATCGAGGACGGCGGAAAGAGGTTTATGCGCGTCAGCGACAACGGTTGCGGCATCTCGCGCGAAGATCTGCCGAAAGCCTTTCTTCCGCACGCGACGAGCAAAATAAGCAGCGTCGAAGATCTCGATAAAATTCTCACGCTCGGGTTTCGGGGCGAGGCTCTCGCGTCCATCGGCTCGGTCTCGAAAGCGACCATTCTTTCCAAAACGAAAGAGGACGAAATGGGCAACATCGTCGTCTGCGAGGGCGGCGTTATCGGCGAGGCGGACGTTTTTCCGACCGATACGGGAACGACGGTGTCCGTCGAAAATCTTTTCTTCAACACGCCCGCTCGCGCAAAGTTTCTGAAGGCGGCAAAGAACGAAGAAACGGATATAACCAATATTATAACGAGGCTTATTCTTTCTCATCCGGACGTTGCTTTCAAATATACTTCGGACGGAAAAATTCTTCTTCAGTCGTTCGGCGGAGGGCTTGACGAGGCTATAATCGAAATTTACGGTTATAACGCTATTACCGACTGTATTTCGATAGAAACCGAAAAAAACGGCATAAAAATAAGCGGTTTTATCGGAAAAAGTTATTTCACGAAGCCGAACAGAACGTATCAGACGGTTATTTTAAACGGCAGATACGTGGTCAACAATACGATTCAATCGTCCATGCACAACGCTTACGCCGCATATCTCATGAAACGGCAGTATCCGTTTTACGTTCTGAAAATCGATATGTCGCCCGAAACGGTCGACGTGAACGTTCACCCAAACAAAACGGACGTCAGATTTATCGACAATCAGGTTATATATTCAACGCTTTATTCCGTCGTGACAAAGGTTCTGGATGGTTCTGCCGCCGCGCTCGAAATCGTAAAACCGAATAATTATATTCCGATAGACGAGGGTTCGAGACCGTTCGAACGGCAAAAACCGATAACGCCGGACGAAATCGGCAACGCGCCGCATTGCGACAGACCGTTCGTTTCCGGCTTTAACGAAGCCATGCTCGAACAGACGATATGGGGCAGATACAATAAGAACAAATCTGCGGGAAACGAAGGGCAAACCGACGGCGTTTTCGACATTGCGGATACCCGTAACGACGAACCGCAGAGTATCGGCGGGAATAAAATCGACGATATTTTTGCCGAAAACAAGAAATATATAGCGGAAATGGAAGCAAAAAAAGCCGCGGAAGAAGCGGAAAAGACACGGCAGGAAGAACTTGACTTCGATTCCGATTTTAAGGTGATAGGACAGGTTCTCGCGACTTATCTTATTCTCGAAAAGGAAAACGATATATATTTTATAGATCAGCACGCCGCGCACGAAAGGCTTCTTTACGATAAATTCACCGAAGAATACAAAAACGGAAAAGTAGCCGAGCAAACGATGCTCGTGCCGTATATTTTCCGCGTTAACGAAAGCGAATCGGAATTTATTATCGGCAAATTCCCCGAACTCAGAAAAGCGGGCTTCGATATTTCGGAATACGAGGTAAACGAATTCGCCGTCTATTCCGTTCCGGTAACGTTGTTCGATATAGACTTAAAGTCGTTTTTCGACGATTTGTTGTCGGACATAAATTTCAAAAAAGAGACGATGCCGGAGATTATTCACGATAAAATCGCGATGAAAGCCTGCAAAGCGGCTATCAAATCGGGAAAAATCTTAAGCGACGACGAAATAGAAGCCCTGCTTAAAGCGATGAAATACAACACGGCGTTGCGTTGTCCTCACGGCAGACCTGTGACCGTGAAAATATCGAGAACGGAGATCGACAAATGGTTCAAGAGAATCGTTTAAATTCCGGAAGCAAACGGAAAATCGTCGTCGTCTGCGGGCCTACGGCTTCGGGCAAAACCGCGCTCGCGGTCGAAATCGCGCTTGAATTCGGCGGCGAAATCGTATCGGCGGATTCCGTTTCCGTTTATAAAGGGCTTGATATCGGCTCGGCGAAACCTTCGGAAGAAGAAAAAAAAGGCGTTCCGCATTATCTTATCGACGTTGCGTCGCCAGAGGATTCTTTTTCGGTCGGAGATTACGAGGAGTTGGCGGTTCCCGCCGTCGAAGATATTCTCTCCCGCGGAAAACTTCCGATAATTTGCGGCGGCACCGGCTTTTACGTCAATTCGATATTGTACCGCATGAGTTACGGCTTATCGAAAGGCGACGCCGGAATAAGGCGGAAATACGAGCAAGCGGCGGAAGAAAAGGGCAGAGAATACGTCTATTCTTTATTGAAAGAAAAAGATCCGGAGACTGCCGCGAAGTTGCATCCGAACGACCTCGTCAGGGTTATAAGGGCTCTTGAAATTTTCGACGCTACGGGCGTTAAAAAGTCCGATATAAAGGACGAAATGGTTCCGAGGTACGATTTTATCGCGTTGACGCCGACGATGCCGAGAGAGATTCTTTATAAAAGAATCGATTCGAGGGTGGACGATATGATGTCCCGAGGATTAACCGGCGAAGTTAAAAGTTTGCTTGAAAGAGGCGTGACGAACGAAAACCAATGTATGCAGGGAATAGGTTATAAAGAAACCGCGGAAGCGATTTTAAGCGGAACGGAGGTTCCCGTCGAACTGATAAAGATGAACACCCGCCGTTACGCCAAAAGGCAAATCACTTTTTTCAAGAGATTCCGGAACCTTTATCCGATAGATTTCACAGATGACGACAAGATTGAAAAAACTTTTAAAATTGTAGATAATTTCTTAAATTTTTAAGAGTTTTACGATAAACGAAAAGTTCTCGGTTTGCCCTGAGAACTTTTTTTGCTTAGTAACGAACGACGAACGGAATTCTTTAATTTTCACAATTTTGTTTCGTAATATCCGGCGAGAAAAACCTTGTCGTTGAACGGATAATTCTCTTCGTACCCGACGAGTTTTTCGAATTCTTTAAGCGTTACGATCGTCACTTTTCGCTTTTTTATCTGTTCGACGAGAAGTTTGCGTTTGTCGTTATCGTTCTGGTCGTCGATTACGAACACGGAACATGCGTCCGCGTCGCGCGTGAACGAATATCCCTTTTCGACGAGAAGTCTTATAAGCGTTCTCGTGTAGTTCACGTCGAGTTTTTCAACCTTGTACGAAAAGCAGACCTTACCGCGACCTCTTTTCGCCGGCAGTCGGGATATAAATTCATAAAAGAGCAGAGACTGAATTTTCTTGCTTCTTTTAAGACCGAAACGTTCGGTATTGAGCGCGTCGGAGTAGTTCATATGATAACCTTCCGCGTCGTTCACGCCGTTATGCACGCCGAACTTTTCCATCGCTTCGTCGAGCGATAAGTTCTCTTCGGCAAGAAAAGTTTTAAGCAAGGTCACCGAAACCGCCGCGTCGTCGTCCGAACGGTGTTCGGTATACGTCAGGTTGTATTTTTCGCCGAGCGTTTTCAGTCCGACCGAGTTTGCTTCGGGGTGAAAAAGTTGATAGATGAACTGCGCGTCGATAAATTCGAATTCGATTCTCGGCAAACCGTATTTATCGCAGGCGTCGTTAAGATATTTAACGTCGTTGACCATCGCGAAGCCGATGACCGTTCTGTTTTCGAAAAGAGACTTTACGAAATCGTATTTTTCGCCAAATTTCGGCGCTTTTCTGAAATCTTCCACTTCGTATGCGAACGTCACGCCCGTTCTTTTGGCGTTGCTTTTATCTCCCACGGAAAATTTTTTCGGCATCGGGTTGAAAAGCACGTCTTCGCGATCGGTTATTTCGAGTTTGTCGTTGCAGACGCAGTATCCTATGGAGCATAAACTTCCGTCGTCGTCCTTTCCCGTGCAACTTTCCGTATCTATAACAAGGTATTCCATCAGTATTTCCTTATAAGCCCTATAACCTTGCCGAGAACGCTCACGTCGTCAACGATTATATCGTTATACGCGGCGTTTTCGGGGTGGAGAATAAATTTGCCGTCGCGCTTGAAAAATCTTTTCACGGTTGCCGAATCGTCTACGAGCGCGGCTATTATTTCGCCGTTTTCCGCGGTTTCCTGTTTGCGGATTATTACCTTATCGCCGTTGAAAATACCTATTTCCTTCATGCTGTCGCCTTTCACGTTGAGCATGAAAGTTTCCGCCGAGGATTCGAAATCTCTCGACAAAGGGTAGTATTCTTCAAGATTTTCCACCGCAAGGATGGGCGCGCCGGCGGCAATCGAACCGACGACCGGCACGGAAATGCAATCCGCTTTCGGACCTGTGAGCATAATGGCTCTCTTCTTGTTTCCGCCGACCATTATCAATCCCGAGTTTTCGAGTTTTTTGAGATAAGAATGGCACGTCGCCGTGGATTTTATGGATAAATCCCTGCATATTTCGCGAACGGACGGCGGATAGCCGTAGTTGTTGATATAACCCTCGATATATGAAAAAACGTTGTTGATTTTTTCGTTCGTTCCGGACATTGGCTCCACCTTCGATTTTAATGTAAAGATTATATCATATTTATTTTTATAAATCAAACATTTGTTTGCTTATTTTTATTGATAAAATAAGTTTTAAGTGTTATAATTTTCCTATGAAAGAAAATAAGAGAAAATCTTCGTCCGACGACGAAGAAGAATGCGTTTTATACGACAGAAAATGTATCGGGTGCGGAGAGTGCGAACTGTGCGATCTCGATCCGCTTAAAATATGCGATAATTGCGGAAAATGTATCGAGATGCGCGACGTCGCGAGTATAAAATTAGAATTTACGAAAAAATAATCGTCGGCGACGGGCGGCATTTCCGCATTCGCGGAGATTCTGTGTGAAAATTAAACAAATACGGATAATCGCAAACTTAAAACTCTTGCCATTTGACGAATAATATTATATAATAATATTATGGAAGAGATTTTAACGACAGTCGTGATATATTTGGCGAATTTTCTCGCTATACTGATTGTTTTGCCGTGTCACGAATTCGCGCACGCGTTCGCTGCGGTAAAGTGCGGCGACGATACGCCTAAATACGCGGGAAGATACACGTTGAATCCGTTTGCTCATTTCGATCCGATCGGGCTTGTAATGCTGATTCTTTTAAGGTTCGGATGGGCGAAACCCGTTCCCGTCAATCCCGATAATTTCAGGAATTACAAGAGCGGATGCGTATGGGTGTCGATCGCGGGCGTTCTGACGAACATCGCTCTGGCTTTTCTGTTCTGTCCGATATATCTGCTTATTGCGAGAAAAGGGTTTCTGCTGATAAACGCCGACTGGGCGATTTATCTGAATACGCTTATATACGGCTTTTTCTATTCGCTTTTTTATATCGACGTCGGCTTGTTCGTTTTTAACCTTCTGCCCGTATATCCGCTCGACGGTTTCAGGCTTTACGACGCGTTGACGACAAAGCACGGCAAAGTGTATTACACGTTAAGACAAAACGGGTTTTACATTCTTATAGGTATTATTCTTCTCGGATACGTCGCCGACATAACGGGAATCGCTTGGCTCGATTTTCTTTCGGTTCTGACGGATTACGTCGCGACGCCGATTATTAAGTTCTGGGGGTTGATTTTAGGGTTATGAGCGAAAAAAACATAAACGACGATTTAAAAAACGATACTGTTACGGCAGAGCAGCAGAACATTTACGATTATTATTCGATAAAAGCGAACGGTTTCGAGTCGGTTGTGGACTATACGACGAAAATTTCGAATTTCGAAGGTCCGCTCGATTTGCTTTTGTATCTCGTGAACAAAGCGGAGATTTCCATCCGCGACATATTCGTTTCCGAGGTTACGGAACAATTCATCGAATACGTCCGTTCCGCGAAAGATCTCGATATGGAGCGCGAAAGCGAATATCTCGGAATGGCCGCGACTCTTCTTGAAATCAAATCGAAAGAGTTGTTGCCGATAATGCAGTTCGACTGGGATGATAACGGCGACGATATATTGATGGATGACGATCCGAGGGAAGATATTTTCCGCCAACTCGAAGAGTACAAACTCTTCAAAGAGGCGAGCGAGAACCTGAAAAAACAGGAAACCGTCGATATTTTCTATAAAGAACCGGACGAATCGGCTACGGACGTAAGGATAGAATACACCGATTTTAATCTGAAAAATCTCGTCGACGCGTTTTCGAATCTTCTTGCAAGGCTCGATCTCGAAA
>CAVJNC010000079.1:0-10430 GCA_963650905.1 Subdoligranulum sp. APC924/74 | reverse complement strand
TTGCTATTTTTGCTATACGCCTTTGACTATTCGATTGCGTTACAACTATACCACGGGAAATTAGCAAACACAAGGACATCTATGTGACCGAAATGTACCAAAATGTGACCTCATTGTAACGTCTACGATTATATCATACGCCGAAGAAAAAGCGTGAATGGGTTGAAATAGGTTTTGCGTGGATTTTTGACGTTTTCAGAGAGTAAAGTCATACTCGAAAAGGGCTGAAAAATGCTTTTTGCGGTAGTAAAAAAGGACGGCGCAGGAAAACGCCGCCCGAAACAAAACGCAACCGAAAACACTCGGAAGAAAGAAAAGACACAAAAACTCAAAATTTAGCCGACGAGCGAAGAATTACGGGGCGATTCGCCAAGCGGTTTAGCGGCGAACGCCCCGTTTCGCTCGGCTTTGAGTTGACCTTTTTATCCGAGTTTAAGTGAGTTGTTTGGCGGGTGCTTGACCGCGACGCGAAGCGTCGCGCTTGTATAGTCAAGCACCCGCCATAGTGCCATAAGGTCTTTTTTACAATAATAAACCTTAACTGCCGATAAATGTTTGACAATTACACTACATTTGTGCTACAATGTTAATATCTAAAAAATATACGGAGACGTTATATGGAAAATAAACCCAAACTATCAATAACGGCAAAGAAATATACGGGTGAAACTTCAGTCGTGTCAGTAAGATTTCCGAACGATATGATAAAAAAACTCGATGAAATGGCTCAGGCAACCGGTAGAACACGCAACGAAATAATTATGCTTTGTCTTGAATTTGCGATAGACAACGCCACGGTAGAAAACAAAAAATAAAAGGAGAATGTATATGGCGAATGTAATTGACGTGATAAAATATGAGGGAGATAATAGAACTTTTATTTGGAAACACCCTTGTGAGGATTTTAATTTTGGTTCGCAACTTATAGTTCATGAATCTCAAGAAGCGGTATTTTTTCGTGACGGCAAGGCGTTAGAGAGTTTTGGAGCAGGCAGGCATACGCTCGAAACTCAAAATCTTCCACACTTAAAAGATAATATTAATTCGATCGCGGGTGGTAAATCGGTATTTCATTCCGAAGTCTATTTTATAAATCTTACTACGCAACTCGGTGTTAAGTGGGGAACAGATAGCAAAATAAGGATGTTTGACCCGATAAGCGGATTGCATTTGGAGTTGGGTGCATGCGGAACTTTTAATATTAAGGTTATCGACGGACGGAAACTTTTACTAAAGGTTGTAGGCACTACGAGTGGTTTTACGCAAGACAACATATTTGGTTCTACTCCGTCGGCAACAAATTATTTCCGTGGGATGATTGTGGCTAAAGTAAAAAGTAATCTTGCAAGAGCGATTCGCGAAAACGATATAAATATTCTTGAAGTAGACGAGCATACAGATGAACTCGCGGATATTCTTAAAAATGAAATAAACAAGATTTTGGACGACTACGGTATGTACGTCCCCGAATTTTTTATTACAAACATTTTGACTCCCGACGATGACCCGAACTATGTAAGACTTAAAGAACAGCACGCCGAAAGGTATCTAAAAGTTCAACAACAACGTATAAAAGAGGCCGAAGCGGTTGCCGCTACGAAGAGAGCGGAAGCAGAGGCTCAACTTAAACTTGCCGTAGCAAAAGGCGACGCATATGCCGAGGCGGAAGCAAAGAAAATTCTTGCTATGGCTGAAGCAGAAGAAATAAGAGTTAAAGGTTTTGCCGAAGCCGAAGTTTTGAGAGCAAAAGGCGGAGATTATCAGTCGGAAACGGCAAGAATCGTCGGTAAAGCCGCAGCGGAAAACGAATCTTCGGGAGCAAGCGGCTCTATCGCGAGCGGAATTGTTCAAACCGGCGTCGGTTTAGGCGTAGGTGTTTCGGTTGCCAAAGAAGTAGCGGCAACAATCAAAGATACTGTTTCAACTTCTACAACATGGGATTGCCCTGCGTGCGGGCAAAAGAATTTAATCGGTAATTTCTGCCCTAACTGTGGACGTAAACGCGGAGAATAATGATTAAAGGAGAATGACAATGGAATTTAGAGTTAAAATAGGCAAAAAAGCAATAGTAACGACTTTAATACTCGCAATTATTATGGCAACCTATAACGTTTTATATTTCGTTATTCCATATAATCGCGATTTAAGTAATGCGGCAATATGGATAACTTACGGCGTAACGATGTTTCTGATAGCGTTTTCGGCAGTAACGGTTTGCATAGGAATATACGATAAAGAGTTAAAATCGCGCGTATTCGGTGTTCCCATATTGTATCTCGGATACGGCGTTTTAGTCGCTCAATTCGTTATCGACATAGTAATAACCGCAGTCGGAAGCAGATTTGAAATCGGCGCATGGGTTGCGGCGGTTATCGAAACATTATTGCTTGCTTTCTTCTTTATATCGCTTATCGCAAGAACTGCGTATAAAGATACGATAAAGAAAATCGACGAAAAGGAATATAAAGAAAGTTTTATCCGCGAACTTCGCCCCGAACTTAAACTGCTCGTCGATTCCGTAAACACCGGCGATGTTAAAACCGCGCTTAATAAACTGTATGAAACGATTTTGTACACAGACCCTGTTTCGAATAAATTCGTAATCGAAATCGAAGATGAAATTTCCGAAAAAATCAAAGCATTGAAAGAATCTCTTACTGCAGGCGATGACGTAAAATCGCTTAATTTAATCCGTGAAACAGATTTGCTCGTCAAAGAAAGAAAACTTAAATTACGCGGATAATTTTTATATTAAACAAGAAAATAAATATGATATTCAAATGTAAAATGTGCGGCGGAACGCTGGACGTTAAAGACGGACAAAGCATAGTCGAATGCGAGTTTTGCGGAACAAAACAGACCATCCCCACAATCAACGACGAAAAATCTTTTAACCTACATAATCGCGCGAACGCTCTTAGACTGAGAAACGAGTTCGATAAGGCGATTATCGTGTATGAGAACATATTGACGGATAACCCTGACGACGCGGAAGCGCATTGGGGTTTGTTGTTGTGCAAATATGGGATAGAATACGTCGATGATCCGCTTACCGGCAAGAAAATTCCGACATGCCATCGCACTCAATTCGATTCTATATTTTCAGACCCCGATTATAAGGCGGCGATAAAGAACGCCGATATACTCGCTCGCGAAGTATATGAATCAGAGGCAAAAGAGATAGACGGAATACAAAAACATATTCTTGAAATATCACAGAAAGAAGAACGTTTCGATGTGTTTATCTGTTATAAGGAAACAGACGAAAACGGACAACGAACAATAGACAGCGTTATCGCGCAAGATGTGTATTCCGCTCTTACTCAAAAGGGATATAAGGTATTCTTTTCGAGAATAACGCTCGAAACGAAACTCGGCGAAATGTACGAGCCGTTTATTTTCGCCGCGCTCAATTCCGCAAAAGTAATGCTTGCTATAGGCACAAAAGAATCGTATTTTAATGCGGTATGGGTGCGTAATGAATGGTCAAGATTTATAAAAATAATGGAACGCGGCCACGATAAATACCTTATACCGTGTTATAAGGATATGGACGCATACGACCTGCCTATGGAAATGGCGAGTTTTCAGGCGCAGGATATGGGTAAAATAGGTTTTCTGCAAGATTTGTTGTATGGGATAGACAAACTTTTCGGTAAAACCGCCCGCCCCGTAAACGCAGAAGAAATGCCGACCACAGTTATACAAAACAGTGTAAATTGTTCCGCGCTTTTAGAAAGGGCGCAAATTTTAATTGAGGACGGCGACACAAAAAAGGCAGATTCTCTGCTTGAAAAAGTCTTAAACAATGACCCGAAAAACGCCAAAGCATATTTTTACAAACTGCTTATCGACCTCAACGTAAAAAATGCGGACGAGTTAAATAATTTTACTCGTCAGATTTCTTCTGAGCCGAATTATATTAAGGCTTACCGCTTTGCGGATGATAATTTCAAAAAAGAACTGAATGAATACTCTTCAAAAATAACAAAAAATATCGAGTTGGAGGAAAAAGAGTCTAAATATCAATCGGCAACGAGTATATTAAATTCAAAACATTACGAAGATGCATTACAAAAATTTGAAGAACTTATCGGATATAAAGATGTAGATACCTTAATTTCAAAATGTCGCAACGCTATTGAAAAACATAATCTCTCGATATATGATCGAGCCATAAATCTGATAAATGAATATAAATACGCCGATGCGATATATTTATTAAAACAAATCAGTAACTATAAGGATTCTGACGAACTTCTTAAAAAGTGTGAGATATGGCGTAAACAGGAAAATATTTATCGTTCCGCAGTATTACTTGCCGATAACGATACGATAAATTCCCTTTCGGGAGCGGTTAAACAACTTAAACAAATCGGGGAATATCGCGATTCGCTCACGTTAGCCGAAAAATATAATGAACGCATTATTGAAATAAAAAGAGCAAGCGCCATTAAAAAAAGTAAAACTATACGTTTTATAAAACTAGCGTCGCCGATTGTGGCGGCGGTTATTGCATTTACGCTTTTAACAATCTACTTGTTTATTCCGCTTACAAAATATAATCAAGCCGAAAAAGCGTATAAAAACGGAGATTATGATACGGCAATCTCTCTATATGATGATTTATATCGCAATCATCACGATTTCAAAAATGCCGCGAGCAAAATAAACCCGACCAAATATAAAAAAGCCGATACGCTTGTTAAAAACGGAGAATTTACCGAGGCTCAAAAAATTTTTGAAGAACTCGGGGATTTCGAGAATTCTGTAGACCGAGTAAATTTAACCAAAGCAAGTCAAAGTTTTGTCAATAACGATTACTTGACGGCTATAAATTTTGTCAGTATCGTCGGTGGAGTTACAAATATAACCTTTGATACCGATGGAGGAAATGAAATATCAAATAAAGAGTTCTATGAGGATATTAAAGTGACGTCAGACGATATTCCGTCAGCCACAAAAATCGGCCATACTTTCAATAAATGGGAACTTTCGTCTTGGGAAATAGATGTCACCACGGGTAAGTATAAAGCAAACGTTATGTTGAAGGCGAACTACACGGCAAAGTCATATAATTTGACTTACGAGTTGAGCGGCTGTTCGTGTAGCGAACTACCATATTCGTATTGTTTTGGCGAACTTACGAAATTGCCGGAACCGCTCCGCAAAGGATATTCTTTTAAAGATTGGTCTTTTGGTAAAAACGAAAAATTCTTTATATTACCCGACAATACGGTTGGGGATAAAAAGTTATATGCAAATTGGATTGCAAACAGTTATACGATAACTTATAACGCGAATGGCGGGATCGTTGACGATACAACGCAAAAAGTTGTATACGATAGCAACTTTACCGTAAAAACACCTTCACGCGACGCTTACACATTTGCGGGGTGGTATGATGGCGACGTGTTGATTACAAGCGGAATTTGGACAATTGCAAATGATATCACTCTGACTGCGCGTTGGACTAAAAACGATTTTAAGATCAATTACAATCTAAACGGCGGAACAAACGATGGTAATAATCCGTCTGGTTTTAATGTTTCCGATACCGATATTATCATAAATAACCCCACGAAAACAGGTTATACATTTATCGGATGGAGTGGTACGGGATTGACCGACAACACGAAAAATCTGGTTATTGCGGCAGGAACTTGGGGCGATTTGTCATTTACGGCAAATTGGCAGGCTAATAATTATACTATAACTTATGACTATAACGACGGGGCGACGGCAAAAACAACGCAAAACGTTACGTTCGATTCGTCATATAAACTTGTTGTACCAACTCGCAACGGATATAAATTTAGCGGTTGGTTTTTGGACAATGAAAAAATTACAGACGGAATGTATAAAACTCCCTCGGATATTACCCTTAAAGCGACGTGGGAAATTATAACGTATACGATTGATTATAATCTGAATGGCGGCTCAGTCGTCAACGGTAATCCTGTAAAATATACCGTCGAAACTGAAACGTTTACGCTCGGAAATCCGACAAAAACAGGATACTCTTTCATAGGGTGGATTCTCGGCGATTCTGATGTTAAAAACTTAACTGTCGTTATAGAGAAAGGTCATTTTGGCGACTTAACCTTTACTGCGTGTTACGAGGCAAATAAATACACGTTGTCTTTTGATGAAAACGGCGGAGATTATTCTATTAAATCTATTATCGTAACTTACGATGAATCGTTCGTTTTGCCTTTACCTTCTCGTACCGGATATACTTTTGATGGTTGGGTTTATAACGGAAGCAAAATTACAGACGGAATTTGGAAATATACCGACAATATAAAACTATCCGCTCAATGGGTTGCCCACGGTGACACTACATACACGGTCGAGCATTATCTTGAAAATGCTGACGATGACAAATACACCTTAGTAAAAACCGATAAATTTACCGGCACATCTGACTCTTCCGTTACGCCGAGAGTAAACACATACGACCATTTCATTTCTCCGTCAACAAAAACCGTTACGATTTCTCCTGACGGTAGTTTGGTTGTGCAATACTTTTATACTCGTAAAAGTTATACGGTTTCATTCGTTTCTAACGGTGGAGAATCTATACTCCCTAAAACTAAAAAGTATGAATCAACTTTAAGTGCGGATACACTCAGGACGGGATATAATTTCGGTGGTTGGTATTACGAAGAGTCTTTGAGTAATTCGTTCAGCGGTAAAATGAGCGGTGAAGATTTTACTTTATACGCATATTGGGTCGGCGAAACAATCACAAGTGAATTTGAGTATAAAATCGAAGGATCTGTCGCGACTATAACCAAGTTTATAGGTAACTCAAGCAACGTTGTCGTTCCGACTTATATAAACGATACCGTAGTGTCCGTAATCGGTAATCGCGCATTTGAAAATTGCACCGGACTGAAAAATATCACATTGACGAACGGCTATATAAAAACCGTCGAAAACGGAGCGTTTTACAATTGTACGGGTTTAACGTCCGTAGTTATCCCGCTCAGTGTTCAAAATATGGGTGCTGAAACTTTCGCCGGTTGCTCCAATTTAGCGAGCCTTACAATTCCCTTCGTCGGCGCAAAATCGGGAGTTAAGTCCACAGATTCCGAATTTTATCCTTTCGGATATATTTTCGGTACGACTGCATACGAAAATTCTTATTCTTCTTCACAACACGTAAAAAATAACAATCTATTCCCTCAAGAAAGTTATTACTTACCTGACTCGTTAAAAACTGTCTACGTAACCGGTGGCGAAATATTAAATTATGCTTTTGAAAATTGCGCCTATATAGAATCAATACAATTGTTGATGAATATTAAGGAGATTTGCGAATTCTCATTTATGAGATGTTCACGCTTAAAACATATTAATTTCCCCGATACTATTACTCAGATCAAAAACAGCGCATTTGAAGGGTGTTCATTATTAGAAAGTATTTCTTTGCCATCAAATTTGCAAATTATAAATTCAAAAGCCTTTGCAAACTGTTACTCATTATCAAAAATTGTTGTACCCGACAGCGTTATTGAAATACAAGATTCGGCATTTGCCGGATGTAACGGAATAGTAAACTTATCTCTGCCATTTGTTGGGAAAAATGAAAATGCGACATATTATGAGGCTGTATTAGGATATATTTTTGGTTATACCATAATCACTGTAGGTTTAGATATGGATTTTGAAAGTAACGAGTACTTAAACGATTATATGGTTGAAAAAGATGACTATACGCAACAATATTCATGCAGAAATGAAAGAGTATTCTCCGGACGTGGTTTTAGAGTAACAACGGGAAAGTTCTTGGGTGCTATCCCGATATTATTATCCATAAACGAGGGACAAATGACGATAATTTGTTAGTGATTGAAATTAAAACGTGGTGGAATACTAATACCAAACATGATGAAGATAAACTAAGAGATTTAACGAAACAAACTTCGGATTACAGATACGAGTATGGGCTTTCAATTACACTCGGAAAGGATGAAAACTCTGTAAAAATGAAATGGTTTCAAAACGGTGTAGAAATAGAATAAAAACATTTCTAAATAAGTTTAAATAAAGGAGTACAATATGACTCAAATCGTAAGTCAGAACAACTTTAACGATATTATAAATATTATCGAGCAATCAAAAAATCGCGCGTTAAAAGCCGTAAATGCCGAAATGATCAATATGTATTGGCAAATCGGCAAATATATGTCCGAACTTTGCAACAATTCGTCTTTCGGAGATAAAGTCGTTGATGAAGTTGCCGCGTATATTGCAAAAGCAAATCCGGATATCAAAGGTTTTAATCGTCGCGGACTTTATAGAATGAAACAGTTTTACGAACTTTATAAGGACGATAAATTTGTGACACCACTGGTGACACAAATCAATTGGACGAATCATTTGCTTATAATGTCCGGAGCAAAATCAGCGGAAGAACGGCATTTTTATATGCAAGCGTGTATTAAAGAACGCTATTCGAAACGTGAACTTGAAAGGCAAATGGATAGCGCATTGTATCAGCGATATATGCTTTCCTCTAAAAAGGCATTGCCGAAAAGCGTTCCTGCCGCCGCTCGCGAAAGTATTCTCGACTCTTACGTTCTCGAATTTCTCGACTTGCCGGAACAATATTCCGAAAATAATCTTAAAAAGGCAATCATCGGCAATCTGAAGAAGTTTATATTGGAGTTTGGCAAAGATTTTACTTTTGTCGGAGAAGAATATCGCGTTCAGGTAGGCGGACAAGATTTTTACATTGACCTATTGTTTTATAATCGCGCTCTTTCCTGTCTTGTACCGATAGAGTTGAGAATAGGTAAATTCAAGCCCGAACATATAGGACAAATCAATTTTTATCTCGAAGCACTCGATCGCGACGTTAAAAAGCCGAACGAAAATCCGAGTGTCGGCGTAATTCTTTGCGCGTCCAAAGACGATGCCGTGGTCGAATATGCGTTAAGCCGTAGCCTGTCACCTACAATGGTCGCTGATTACACTTTACAACTTCCCGATAAAAAGTTGCTCGAAGAAAAGTTGCGAGAAATTACGCTTTTAAGCGAGGAAGAAGAAAAATAATTTTATATTAAATTTTATTGGATTTTGATTAGATTATTGACAATAACATGCTTAAATAAAGAAAAACATATGATTAAAAGGAGATATTATGAGCGAAAATATACCCAAAATTGAATTAGTTGAAGCAAAAGAGCCTAAAAGAAAAATCTGGCTGGATTGGCTACAATTTGGCATTTCTATTATTACAATAATAGCCACATTTTTAGGCATTTTCTTCGCCGTCCCGCAAGCAATAAATAATGCAATTAAATCATCAAATGAGCAAAAACAAACGCAAGTCGTTATTGAGCCTAGAGATGGCGATGTGATTGTAAAAGATGGCGACGATTATAAATTATTACAATTAATCGAACTTTCGGATATTAATTTCCCAACAAAAATACAAGAGGTTCAGCATACTCACAATAATAGTATTGCAGCGAATAGAGTTGATATAAATAACTTTAATAAAGAAGATTGGAGTAAAAGAGATTCTTTCTCATACATAATAAATAGTTTTTCTATAAATCCGAACAAAATAATTAATTTATTGTCAAATATTGATAGGCTGACTGTTTACTGTGACTTTTATACAGAAAAGAATATTTCGACTTTTGTCGATTTAGGAGAAAGTGCTTTTTACTTTGAAATGATTGAGAATAAGTCAAACTTGGAGTTGACGCGATTTAATGTTAAATCGCAGAAAGAATATGTGACAAAAGAAATAAATGATGGGATTGAATGGGTAAAAATTCGCGTTGAAATAGTTTACAACATAGGTGGACAAGTTGTAACTGACACGTTAACAACCGATTGGATAGCAACAGCGGCTGATTATTTCGGATAAATCTTTTTGACTGTCAAAATTCGTTTTAGGTTTGATATGCTCCACCAAACGCAAATAATACGAACCCCGAAGAAAAATCGGAGTTCGTATTATTTTTTTGCAAAAGACTTCTTCGGAGTCAGAATACAAAGATGAATAAGATAAAAAACATATTCGCCGGGCGAATAATCGCTCGGCTTTTTCTATGCTCAAAAACAGGTACTTGCTATGAAAGACCGTATTAAAATTTTTTCAAAAGACGCGACAACAAAGATACCGCTCCGTTTTTCCCGCCTTTCGTCTCCACGTTGTAATGCGGTTATTTTCTCTTTTGCGAAAGAGTAACAAAGAAGCGCAGAGCAATCTGCTCCGCGCTTCTTTGTTAAATCTTTGGTCTGAGTGAGAAATGTTGCCGTTTCCCGCAAGCGGGAACCCCTCGGCAAGGTTTGCGGTTTCACTGCAAACGTGCACCGAATTTTTCACTTATACGCATAACCCGCTCGATTTATTTTATTGCATACACCCGCCTATTCGGTAATCTATGAAAAATTCGGTTAAAATC
>CAVJNC010000078.1:2981-10551 GCA_963650905.1 Subdoligranulum sp. APC924/74 | reverse complement strand
GCGTTTATGAATTTGAAATATTTAAGGCTAAAAAGCCCGTAAACGTCGGGTTGATCATTGCTTTCGTCGTTTCAATGATGGTAGCCGTCGGCGCAGCGACTTTCCTTATTATTAAGAAAAAGCGCGAAGGCTAATGAAACGGCAAATAAAAATAGCCGAGAATAGCAAACGAGAGAGTCGACAAAACGGCTCTCTCGTTAAAATTTTACTTAAAATTCCTTACAAGGGCATAGTGTTTATTTTATCTGACAGGTGGCAGGCGTCACGATGAAAGGAGAATGCGAACCGCCCATTGTAACTATCAAAAGCAGAAGAAAAAGAGTTTATTGAGATTTTCTATATGCTTCGGGGGTATAACCCGTGTAAGCCTTAAAATTTTTAATAAAATGACTTAATGAAAAATATCCGACTTTATTGGAAATTTCAAGCACGTTGTAATCGGTGTTGAGAAGTAGCATTTTTGCATAATCGATACGTTTTTCGGTGCGATATTCGACGATGGTTTTTCCCGTACGTTGCTTGAACGACGCTATCGTTGTGGGGATAGACATCGGCGAATTGTCGTAAATGCTTTGAATAGGGCAATCCATAAGCTCGTAATGGTCGAGTTTGCTTTGTAAGTCGGCGATATACGCGTTGGGTATTGACGGTTGCTGAGGAAGAAACTTGTCGCGATCGCCTGAAGAGAGCAGAACCGTCGTCAGCAATAATTTGATGATTTTGGAATAATTCGTGTCTTTCGTTGCTTTGTAAGTTATAAGTTTTGCAAGGTAATTGATATAAGAATACTCGTTCTTATTCATATGAAAAACAATCATACTGTCTAAACCGTCTATTCCGAGAAGCGCGTGGTTTTCAAAAAGGAAATTCTCGAAAAACATTTTTGAAATGCTCAGATTGAAATGCGCAAGCCCCGTAAAACTCTTTGCGTCGCCCGTAAATTTCAGTTGATGCGTCGATTTCGGCGGGAGCAGACAAAGAGTGTAAGCAGGCAAAATTACCTGTTCATCCTGATAAATATGCACGAAATTATTTGTCGTCGTAAAGAAAAGTTCATAAAAATCGACATGGGTATGCAAACAGGTGTTTGCAAGTTTCCACCAGTGAACGTCAAAAAACGACGACGGATTTTTGAACTGATTTTCTATCGTAAAATAGTCGGGTTGAATCTTTTTCATAGTTATATTGTATATAAAATCACAAACTTTGTCAATCGTAACAAGTAAGCCTACTTAAAAAAAGGGCAATATTTTCTTAAAATTAACGCAAGACAGAAAAGATGAAAGGTGATATAATATAGGCGCAAAAAGGAAAATACTAATCTTTTTCAACGGAGAAAATATGGACAAAGTAAATATTGAACAAAGACTTTTTACAATGATTCCCTTAATAAAAGAGAAATCGGTCAATGTTCTGATACCTGTAGATAACTTCGGTTTCATGCTCTCAGACTATAAAACGGGAAGCGAAATGCCCGTTTTTACAAAGGATAATTCCGTGCCGTTCGGGCGGGAAGATTTCTGGGGAGGGAAAGTCGATACGCATGCCTGGTTCTATAAAAAAATAGCAATTCCCGAAAGAAAAATCGGACTGCGCTATGAATTAAGCATAAAAACAAATATAAGCGAAAAAGAATGGGACGCTTCGAATCCGCAATTTATAGTATATTTTGACGGGTATCCCGTGCAAGGTGCGGATCTTAATCATACAAATATCGTGCTGCCCGACAAAAGAGAAGTCGAAGTTTATGTTTATGCGTATACGGGAACCAATCTCAACGATCCCGCGCCGGTTAAGTTCTACGCGGATATCGTGGGGATAGACGAAACGGCGGAAAGATTATACTACGATCTGAAAGTTCCGTATGACGTGATAGGGTTTACCGATGCGAACACGAAAGAATACGTCGATATATTGCGTTATCTGAATAACACGCTGAATCTTATCGACTGGCTAAGCGATGACAAAATGCGCGCGTCCTTTGCTAAAGCCGCAGATTATATAGAAAAAGAGTTTTACGGTACGTATTGCAAAAAGGGCAACGTAAAAGTTAAGTGCGTGGGGCATACTCATATAGATATCGGTTGGCTTTGGACGGTTAAACAAACCCGTGAAAAGGCTCAAAGGTCGTTCTTTACCGTTCTCGAGTTGATGAAAAGGTATCCCGAATATAAGTTTATGTCTTCGCAGGCTCCGCTGTATCTTGCCGTGAAAGAAGAAGCGCCCGAAAAATATGAAGAGATAAAAGAGCGGGTGAAGGAAGGCAGATGGGAAGTTGAAGGCGCGATGTGGGTTGAAGCCGACTGCAATCTGACTTCGGGTGAATCGCTGGTAAGACAGGTTCTTTACGGTAAGCGTTTCTTTAAGAATGAATTCGGCGTGGACAGCAAAACGTTATGGCTCCCCGACGTGTTCGGATATTCTGCGGCGTTGCCGCAAATTCTGAAAAAATGCGGTGTGGACAGTTTTGTTACGAGCAAAATCAGTTGGAACGATACCAATATGATGCCGAACGATACGTTCACATGGAAAGGTATCGACGGCAGCGAGATTTTCACTCATTTCATGACCGCGCAGGAAATGCCGAAAAACGGCGAAATTAAGAATTTTACGACTTATTTGCCGCAGGGTAACGCAAGTTACGTAATGGGGGCGTGGAGAAGAAATCATAATAAAGATATCGTTGACGACGCTTTGCTTACGTTCGGTTTCGGCGACGGCGGAGGCGGACCTACGAGCAAAGATATCGAAATGCTTAAACGTATGGAATACGGCATTCCGGGTTGTCCTACGACGGAGTTCTCGGATTCGACCGAGTTCTTAAACGAAATAAAAGAGCAGTCGGAAGGGCAACTCGAAAAATGGGTCGGCGAGTTATATTTCGAATATCATCGCGGAACGTATACTTCTCAATCCGAGATGAAGAAAAATAACAGAAAGTGCGAGTTTGCGTTGCAGAATACCGAATTGTTTTCTGTGATTGCGGATTCTCTTTCGGACGTTGACTATCCGAAAGAAAAACTCGATAAAATGTGGAAAACCGTTCTTGTTAACCAGTTCCACGATATTCTCCCCGGTTCTGCCATAAAAGAAGTTTACGAAACGGCGAACGCGGAAGAAAAACAAGTCAGAGAAGAATGCGAAAAACTTCTCGAAAATGCGTTTAAGTCCGTTGCGGACAATATAGAAAAAGCGGGAACGGTCGTATTCAATCCCACGTCGTTTAATTGCGGCGGGACGGTCGTTGCGGGCGGAAAAACTCGTTATTGCGAAAATATCCCCGCAAAAGGGTATGCCGTGACCGATTTCGTTCCGTTTGACGGAAGCGTTAAGGTAACGGATAAAACGATAGAAAACAAGTATTTCATCGTCGAATTCGACGATTGTATGGAAATATCGGGAATTTACGATAAACGCAACTCGCGCGAAGTTATTCCGCAAGGTAAAACCGCAAACAGAATAGTTGCTTTTGAAGATTATCCGAACAATTTCGACGCGTGGGAAATCAGAGAGTATTATAAAGAAAAATCTTATCCGATAAACGATTTTATTTCTTGCGAGAAAGTTTTTGACGGAGAAAGAAGCGGATTAAAAATCGTTCGCAAGTTTGAAAAATCGACGATAGAGCAAACGATTCTACTTTACGAGCATATCGACAGAATCGACTTCGATACGAAACTCGATTGGCAAACCGAACACGTTCTGGTCAAAGCGTTCTTCCCCGTTGACGTAAATGCGGAAAAGGCTACTTTCGATACGCAATTCGGCAATCTCGAACGCCCCGCGCATGCAAATACGAGTTGGGATAAAGCGAAGTTCGAAGTGTGCGGGCATAAGTTCGCCGATTTGTCGGACGATAGTTTCGGATTGTCGGTGTTGAACGATTGCAAATACGGTTATTCGGTCAGAGACGGAGAGATAGGGCTTTCGCTTTTAAGATGCCCGACATATCCCGATCCCGACTGCGATAAAGGCGAGCATACGTTTACTTACTCGTTATATCCGCATGCGGGCGCGGTAAGAAACAGCGAGGTTTATAAGCAGGCATATTTGCTTAACAATCCGTTTATTGCGGCAACGGCAAGCGGAAAGGGTAAATTGCCCGAAAAATATTCCTTTGCAAGTGCGGATAAATCAAACGTAATCATCGATACGATAAAACGCGCGGAAGATTCGGACGATATAATCGTAAGACTTTTCGAAAGCGAGAACAAAACCGCAGACGTGAATATTAAGTTTGCGTTGAATTGCAAAAAGGTTTCTTTGTGCGACCTTACGGAAAACGAATTAAAAACCTTGCCCGAAAAAGACGGAGTTGTTTCGCTCAGGGTGAAACCTTTCGAGATAATAACGCTGAAAATATATAAATAACAGGAGGCAAATTATGAAAAAAATCAACAAGTTTCTTTCTTGCATATTGGCTTTAGGGCTTACGGCGTCGGTTACCGCATGCGGACCGAAAACAGACGGTTCTTACGATGACAAAGCGAACAATATTTACATTCAGGCTTACACCGGCGGCGTGGGCGTCGAATGGCTGAACGCGGTCGTGGATGAATTCAATAAAAAATACGATTCCGCCGTATCGTCCGAAAAATGGGTTATGAACATACTTACGACAAACAACAAGGACGACGGCGCGAATTTCTACGAGGCGTTCAAATCGGGAACTTCTACCGCGGATATTTATTTTACGTCTAACCCGACGATGTGGTCGGAAATGATTTCGAACAATTACTTGCTCGATTTATCCGACGTTTATGCTTCGAAACCTGACGGCGAAAGCGGAAAGACCGTATCTCAAAAACTTGCGAATGCCGACGCAAATTACAACAACAAATTGTATACGAACGACGGTAAGGCAAGCGGGGTTTACGGTCTGCCTTATGCCGAATTGTTTGCGGGAATGGTCGTCAACAAAGAAGTATTTGTTAAAAACGGTTGGTTTACCGCCGCGGACGTTTCCGAAAAAGAAGCGATTGAACAAGAACTTAATTGTTCGTTGAAAACGGCAACCTATCAGATGAGAACGGTGCTTGTCCGCTCGGACGTTACGGGCGAGCCCAAGTATTCGGATATTATTCTCACTGCGGGCAAAGACGGTAAATACGGCACCGTTGACGACGGACAGCCCGTAAATATGACCGAATGGAACGATATGATGGACGCTATTTCGAATGCAAATTATAAAGCGTTCTTGTGGGCGGGCAAATATCCCGAATATACGAATCACGTTTTATCCGACGTTTTCGGTCAGTATATGGGCGAAGAGGATATGAAGAAGTGGCTTTCGTTCGGCGATGAGGAATGGTCGTTTACCGACGGAAGCGGAAACCAAGTTACGGTAAACACTAAAAACAGAGCGGAATCGTTTAAAGTTCCCGAACTTAAGAAGTCGTTGGAATTCCTTTCTTCGCAACTTGTTAAAAACGCATATTCCAAGAGTATAACGGCTAACGATACGCATACCGATACGCAAGGATATTTCATTTACGGCGAAAATTCTTCGACTATGGAAAAAGCCGCTATTTTATGCGACGGTTCGTGGTGGGAAAACGAGGCAAAATCCAAACTTATGGCTATAAACGCTTATAACGTTAACGAATATACCTTCCTTTTCGCTCCGACGTTCGAAGGGCAGAAGATGGCTGCTACGGATTCGTATATGACGGTAACGGAATCGGGTTCGGTTTTCGCCCGCAACACGACGGATCAAGCGAAAGCGGCTAAAATAAAAGAATTCCTTTCGATGACTTGTTCGGATAAATATCTCAAACACTTTACGCTTACGACGGGATGTATCCGTCCGTATGATTATTCGCTTACGTCGGAAGAGTCGGCTCAACTCACTCCGTTCGGTCGTAATTGCTGGGAAATATATAATTCCGAAAACGTTCATTTCGTAAAAACCGCGCTTTTGCTGAACGTGGGAAAATCGAACGTGGGGATGAACGGAGAATATAAATCTTATATAGACGGAAATCTTTATGAAGCCCCGATTTCCGCGCTCATAAAGAACATATCCGCCGAAAAAGTGTTTGACGGAATGTACACATACGAAAAAGGCAATATAAAATAAAAAACGCGAGGAAGATATGGTTCAACGAAAAAAACGTAATCACGGCAGCGTATCGCGGAATTTGTTTTTAATTTCGCATATGTTTTACCCGTTATTGCTGTTTTGCATATTCTGGATAGGCATAAACGCGACGTCCGTAGCGTTGGCGTTTGAAAGAACTGTGGGCGGGGTAAAGCAATTTGCCGGTTTTTATAATTTCGCCGAGTTCTTTAAAAAACTCGCAAACCCGATGGATGAGGCGCACATAAGCATTCTTAATACGATAAAATTCAATTTGATATCCTACATTTGCACGATACCGCTTTATTTCATTTTTTCGTATTATTTGTTTAAGAAGTTTATAGGTTCCAAGGCATACGGCTTACTCGTAATGATTCCGCAGGCGTTTTCGAGTTTTATAATATCGGTTCTGTTTATGAAGTTTATAGGTGAGTTGCCTACATTGCTTTCAAACAGCGGAGTTTCGAATCCTCCGAACTTTCTGTATGACGACAAATACGTTTTAGGCGTACAGTTGTTTTACTGCATCTGGACGGGCTTTGCCGAAGGACTTATTATTTATCCGAATGCGATGAGAGCCATTCCGGGCGAAATACTCGAAGCCGCCGAAATCGACGGCGCGGGAATGTGGCACGAATTTTTCGATATCGTAATGCCGCTTATATTCCCCACGTTTACAACTTGCTTCGTTATGGCTATTTCGGGCTTTTTCGGAGCAAGCGGCGCGCTTGTGTTGTTCTACGAATGGAAAGCGCCCACTTCGGCGTCGCTTATAGGTTACTATATGACCAAAGAAATAATGATGACGTCGAATATAAACACGACTTATCCGCTTATGAGCGCGGGCGGAATTATATTTACCGTTATTGCCGCTCCCGCTACTTTCGGCGTGAAGGCTCTTCTCGAACATATTTGCCCCGCGGAGGAATACTGACGATGAAAAATACGGTGAAGAAAAATGCCGGAGCGATGGTTTTTATCGTTATCGTCGGCTTAACGCTGCTCGTTTACTGTTTGTCGCTTTGCGTTCCCATTTTGTGGGCGGTGAACGCTTCTACCAAGACGGAGATAGCCTATTTTGAAAATCCGTTTGCGATAAGCGGGGCGCATACGCTTAAAAATTACGTCGCCATTTATGAAAAACTCACGATTACCATTAAGGTGGCGGGGCAACCCGGAAAAACTTATGATATATGGACGATGCTTACTTACACGCTTGCATTAAGTTTCGGTAAGCCGACGCTTATCATATTTTTTACCACCGTAATGGCGTATTGCTTATCGAAATTCAGATTTTTCGGCTCGAAATTTCTGTATTCGCTCGGCATAGTTTTAATGATTCTGCCCGTTTACGGCACGACAGGCGCACAGATGAAAATATATAAGGCTCTCGGCGTTTACGACAATTTGTTTATGAACATTATCGTAAGTCCGTCCGGTTGCTTTTGGGGAATGAACTTTTTAATGCTTTATGCGGCGTTCAAAAGAATT
>CAVJNC010000078.1:0-2971 GCA_963650905.1 Subdoligranulum sp. APC924/74 | reverse complement strand
GAATTCCCACGGCGTATTCGGAAGCCGCCAAAATCGACGGCGCGAACGACTTTGATATATTTTATCGGATTATGTTCCCGATGGTGTTTACGACGAGCGTCGTGTTCTGGCTCCTTTCGTTTTTAGGAACGTGGAACGATTATAATACGTCGCTCGTATGGTTGCCGAGTTATCCTACGCTCGCTTACGGAATGTGGGTGTTCAAGGATCAGATAACGATTTACGGTTCTTCTACGCCAGAGGTTTTAGCGGGATTCTTGATGATGAGCGTGCCGCTTGCTTTGCTGGTAACGGTAAGTAAAAATCTCATAACCGAAAAGATGCAGGTCGGCGGCTTGAAAGGCTGAAAACAAAAACAAAGGGGTACCCCTTTCTCGTCTGCGACGAGAAATACACTTTATAGGAGGCAATGATGACTAAAATTAAAAAAACAATAATAGGCATTTTATCTGTTTTAATCGTTTTGTCAACCGCATGTTTTGTCGGTTGTTCCGGCGATAATAACAGCGGAGATAAAACGGTTAAAAACAGCAAACAGGCAGATATCGGGCTTCCCGATAACGCCGCATGCAACGTGGGCGAAACTTTCGTGTTTCCCGTCCCCGTAACCGACGAAAATATTTTATCGTATAAAATCGAAGTGAAAAACGGTTCGGAGCCCGTTGCGGAACTCACGGAAGACGACGGCGCATACGCTTTCGACGCCGCAGGCGAATATTCGCTTATTTACAATGCGGAAACCGAAAATGAGATTCTCGTGGATAATATAACGTTAACCGTAAGCGGCGGCGGAGCGTTTGCCATAGATTGGCTGCCCGAAAAAGTCGGGCGTTTCGATACCGTGAAGGTTGCCGACGTATATAAAAATATCGACGGACAATCGGTTAAAGCCGATTTAACGATAACTTCGCCGAGCGGCAACGTTGTAAATCCGCAAAACGGCGTTGTCGAATTCACGGAAGAAGGCAATTGGACGTTTGAATTTTCGGCGGGCAACGGAAGCGGCAGAATAACCGAAACCAAAACCGTTGTCGCCTCGCTTAACTCTTCCGATTTATTCTCGTTCACGTCGGGCGGGGTGGAAAAAGCCGACGCGGTTTCCGTTCCCGAAGGAATGGGCGCGAGAAACAATCCGCTTAGCGCGACGGGCGTTGAAATGACGTTTAAAGGCGACGGCGTTATTCGCTTCAATAACATAATAAACCTTAACGATTTATCCGCTACGGACAGTTTAATCGAGTTGTATGCGATTCCCGCAAGCGTTCCCGATTATGCGGGATATACCGAAAGCCTTTTACCGGGCGAAACGTATCCGTCGGGCGGTTATACACACGGAACCGCGAATTTTACGAGATTCGAAGTGAAACTTATCGACGCATACGATTCGAACAACATAGTAATAATTACCTTCTTTTATATGCCGACGTATTCCTATTGGAACTGGAACGAAGGGTTTATAAACGTCGGTAATAAAAACGCGGTGTATGCGATCAACGACGGAAAGTTTGCCGCAGGGCAATACGGCGCGAACAACGTCGGAACGGTGGGTTCGTATTCGTTTTACGGCGAAGGCAATTTCCCGTTCAACGTTCAATTGGATTACGCAAGCAAAAAATTCTATTCGGACACGAGAGGAAAAGGTCAGGTTCTCGTTCTCGATTATTCCGACGCGTCCAAGCTCGGCGCGGCAAACGTATGGAAAGGATTTAGCACGGGCGAGTGTTATATGGAACTTTCGTTCCCCACGGTTTCCAAAGAAAGTTCGGTTCTTATAACGAAAGTTCTCGGCGTTTCGCTCGAAAATAAAAAACCTGCCGACGTAAAAGAACCGAAGATAGTTATAGATTATTCGGAATTCGAAAACGAAAGCGTTCCCGCGGCAAAGGTGAACTCGGATTATAAAATTCCGTCGGCGTCCGCTTTCGACGAAATCGGCGGGAAATGCGACGTATCCGTTACCGTTAAAGACGTAAGCGGTAATGATGTAAGAATAACGAACGGAAAGTTTGTTCCGTCCGCCGCAGGTAATTATTCCGTTATATATTCCGCCAAAGATTTTTACGGAAACGCAGCCACGAAAATTTTAACGGTAACGGCAAATGAAACCGTTGCGGATATTTCCGTTTCGCCTGCTTCCGATTACGAGTTTTACGCGGGGACGGACACTCTCGAACCGCAATTTACGATATCGGGCGGAAGCGGTAAAAAACAATATACGGTCGGATATTACCTGAACGGAAAAGAAATTAAACCGTCCGACGGATGGCTCTCGTTCGGCGAAATCGGTACTTTAGAAATTAAATTCGGTATTACCGATTATTTCGGAACGCACGAAAAGACGGTTACTTACGAAGTCAATGCGCAGGATAAGCCCGTTTTAAGCGACGTCGTGTTGCCGTATGCTCTTTATATTGGTAAAGAGTATCGGTTCCCGAAAGCAAACGCTTACGATTATAAGAACGAAAGTTTTGTCGACGTCGATATATTGGTGAACGGCGCGATGCTCGGAAAAGACAGAAAGTATACGCCGAAGGAAAGCGACGGCAAGCAATTGACGGTGACTTATTCGGCGGCGGCAAACGGCGTTCTGGAAACAAAATCATACAACGTAAAAGTTATAGATTACACCGTTTCGGCGCATATGACCTTTGACGGCGACGTAACGACGGAAGTCGGCGGCAGATATACTACGATCTCGGCAGAAAAAGATTATACGATTTCGTTTGCATATCCCGTTGCTGCCGACGGATTGAAATTTTCCGTAGGCGGCGTTTCCGGCAAAGATAAATTCGCCTCGCTTAAATTCACGGTAAAAGATTCCGCAGACGCGAAAAAAACGATAAGTTTTTCGCTTGAAAAGGTATCGTCGGGCAAATTCAACGTTATAATCGGCGAAAAACAATATTCCGTCGACTTCGATTGGGTAAACGCTCTCAATGAAAACCGCGAATCGGTAGCGATAAGCATATCG
>CAVJNC010000077.1:6801-10592 GCA_963650905.1 Subdoligranulum sp. APC924/74 | reverse complement strand
GAAAAGCCCCTTTCCGAGGCAGCCGAGGAAATTTACGAAGATAAGGTAACCGTATCCAAATACTGAAAAACCCGACGGGACGGCCTCGCGACAAGCGAGTCGTTCCGTTATATTTTTCTTTAAAATTCCCGCTCTTAATACGCCGTTTGCTCGCGTATTGCATTATTCGCGACAGGATATAAAAATTTTACGTTTTCAAGGAGGAAATATGTTTGCCGAAGTAATCGTCGACGTCGCGCACAGTGAAACAGACAGAGTTTTCGACTATGCTTTTTCTGATGAGAACGTTAAAGTCGGGTGCAGGGTGGAAGTGCCTTTCGGGCGGCAGAATAAAGAAGGTTTCGTAATCGGAATGAAGGAAAAGTCCGACGTTCCGCCCGACAAAATCAGAAGTATTCTGCGTGTTCTGGACGATTTCCCCGCGATAAACGGAGAGTGTCTCGCCTTGGCGGGATATGTTAAGCAAACCTATCACGTTCCGTTTGCCGCGGCGTTGAGATTGTTTATCCCCGCGGAACTTCGCGGCGGACGAGTTAAAGAAAAAACCGTTTCTTTTTTGTCGGTTTCGGGCGGAATAAGCGAGGACGAAATGCTTTCGTCGCTCAGAAAAGGCTCGACCGCTCAGGAAAACGCGATAAAGTATCTTTTTGAAGAAAAACGCGCGTTAAGGTCGGCGATGGCGGATAAATTCGGCGCGTCGGCAATAAAATCGCTCGTGCAGAAAGGCTTTTTCGTCGAATCGCAGGAAAAGGCGGGCAGAACGCCGTATAAAGAACTCGACGCGTTTTCGAAAAACGTAACCTTGTCGGACGAGCAGAAAAAGGCGATCGAAACGGTTGAAACGACGAAAAAAGTCGTCACGCTTTTATTCGGCGTAACGGGTAGCGGAAAAACCGAAGTTTATCTTCGACTTATCAACGAGTGCCTTAAAAACGGAAGAACGGCGATAATGCTTGTCCCCGAAATCGCTCTCACTCCGCAAATGCTCGGGCAACTCCGCGCAAGGTTCGGTGGGAGCGTGTCTATTCTTCACAGCGGATTATCCGCGGGGGAGAGGTACGACGAGTGGCTTAAACTCAGAACGGGCGAATCTGAAATCGCGATAGGCGCGAGAAGCGCGATATTCGCGCCGCTTGAAAACGTCGGGTTGATCATCGTCGACGAGGAACACGATTCGAGTTACGACGCGGAAACAAGCCCGAGATACAAAACCGTCGACGTCGCGATAAAACGCGCGCTTATTTCCGGAGCGAAAGTCGTTTTAGGCAGCGCGACTCCGTCGATCGAAAGTTACGATAAAGCGATTTCCGGCGAATACGAACTCGCCGGAATGAAGAAGAGAATAAACGGCAAACAACTTCCCGAGTTTATCGTTGCCGATATGCGTAAGGAAGTCAGGAGAGGAAACGCGAGCATCTTTTCCGCAGACCTTAGAGACGGTCTGAGAGAATGCCTCGCAAAAGGCGAGCAGGCGATAGTTTTTTATAATCGCAGAGGTTATTCGAGACAGGTTATATGTCGCGACTGCGGTTATGTGGCAAAATGCAAAAACTGCGATATTTCCTTAAATTATCATAAAGATTATGCGTTATTGAAATGTCATTATTGCGGCGCGTCCTATAATATGTTGTCCGCTTGCCCCGAGTGCGGCTCGGTCAATCTCAGTTACAGCGGCGCGGGTACGCAGAAGATAGTTTCCGAACTTCAGGCGTTATTTCCGTCGGCAAAGATTCTCAGAATGGATAACGACACGACGCAGAACAAAGACGGGCATTTTAAAATCTTAAAAGAGTTTTCGGACAGGAAAGCCGATTTTCTCGTAGGCACGCAGATGGTCGCAAAAGGGCATGATTTTCCCGACGTTACGCTCGTCGGAATTCTGGACGCGGATATGAGTTTGTATTTTTCCGATTACAGAAGCGGCGAAAGGACGTTCCAACTCATAACTCAGGTCGCGGGCAGAAGCGGCAGGGCAAACAAAAAAGGGAAAGTCGTTCTGCAGACTTATAATCCCGAAAACGAAATTCTTCGCTCGGCGATCGATTATAACTATATAAGTTTTTTCGAGAGAGAGAAAGCGGTGAGAAAAGTCACGGGGTTTCCTCCGTATGCGTTGATAGTCCGCGTTATGGTCGAATCGGAATCGGACGAAACCGCGCTCGAAACCTTAAAAACGCTTTACATAAAAACTTCAAAAATTTACGATGAATACAGGGATAATTTTCTTTTTTTCAACAAGATGAAAAGCCCTGTTAAACGAATAAAAAACAAATTCAGATATCAACTTCTGATGCGGCTTACGGGCGACTACGAAAAGGTTAAGGACGAAATTTACGCCGCCGCGGAAGAGGCGAAATCTTCTTCCGTTTTGTGTTACGTCGAAGAAAATCCGTCCAACTTATACTAATCCCGATCCGCCCAAATTATATTAATCCGTCCAATTTACACTGATACGTAAGACGGTTAAACTCGTTTTAATCGTTTAGAATACTTCCGGAGAATGAAATATGGCAAAACTTGAAATTTTACAGATAGGCGATCCGATTTTGAGGCAGAAATGCGAAAACGTCGGAAATATCGACCTCAACTTAATCAAATTGCTCGACGATATGAAAGAAACGCTCGAAGTCGCTCAGGGGGCGGGGCTTGCCGCGCCGCAGGTCGGCAAGAGCATAAGGGTTTTTATCGTGCAGACCGACGACGGTTATTTCGAATTCGTCAACCCGAAAATTCTCGGCGTGTCCGGTTCGCAATACGGCGTCGAAGGGTGTCTTTCGGTTAAGGGGAAGTGGGGCGACGTGAAACGCCCGAACAAAGTTACCGTCGAAGCGTTCGACAGGTTCGGAAAAAAATTCAAACTCGTCGCGCGCGAATTCACCGCCCGCGCCATTTGCCACGAATACGACCATCTCGACGGGATTTTATACGTCGATAAAGCGAATAATTTAAGGGACGACGTTTAAAATGAAGATTATTTATCTCGGCACGCCCGAATTTGCCGTCAGACCGCTCGAAAGAATCATAAAATCGGGTATTCACGAGGTTGCGGCGGTCGTCTGTCAACCGGACAGACCTGTCGGAAGAAAAGCCGTAATAACGCCTCCGCCGACTAAAATCGTCGCGGAAAAATACGGGATTCCCGTTCTGCAATTCGAAAAAATCCGCAACGGCGGGGCGGAGAAGTTGAAGAAATTCGACGCGGATATTATGGTTACCTGCGCCTACGGGCAGATTCTCACCAAAGATATTCTCGACGTCTGCAAGTTCGGCGTAATCAACGTTCACGCGTCGCTTTTGCCGAAATATCGCGGAGCCGCGCCCGTTCAGTACGCGATAGTCTGCGGCGAAACGGAAACGGGCGTAACGTTTATGAAAACGGAAGAAGGCCTCGATACGGGCGATATTATCCGCGCTTATAAAACGGAAATCAGAGAATGCGAAACTTCCGCGGAACTCGCCGTAAGGCTTTCCGATATGGGAGCGGAGCATATAAACGAAGTCATTTCTTCGATAGAAAACGGCACGGCGACTTATACAAAACAGGACGATAGCCTTGCAAACGTCGTAAAAACCATAAAAAAAGAAAACACCGCGGTCGATTTCAAAGGTTCGGGCAAGGAAACGGCGGATTTCATAAACGGAATGTACCCTCTTGCTTATTCTTTCTGCAAAGGGAAAAAATATAAGTTTTACAGAGCGAAACGGGCGGACGATTTTCCGCTCGGCGATAAAAACGCATATGCCGGCGAAGTGATTCTTGCGGATAAAAGGCTTATCGTCGCCTGCGGCTC
>CAVJNC010000077.1:0-6791 GCA_963650905.1 Subdoligranulum sp. APC924/74 | reverse complement strand
GGAAGAAGGGGGCAAAAGACTTGCCGCCAAAGATTTTCTCAACGGAAGAAAAATTCTCGCAGGAGACGTTTTTTCCGCGGGGAACGTCAATGAAAACAAAAAATCATGATAAACGTTTTTTACGACAGTTATCGTATACTTTTTCTCGTGTATTCGGACGGCGCGTTTCTGAAACAGGCTATGTCGGACGTTTTCATCGAGGAAAAAAACAGGGCGCATACGACGAAAATATGTTACGGCGTTCTTGACAGAGATACAGAGTTCGAATACGTGTTTTCGCGGTTATGCGATAAAAGACCGAAACAGGCGGTTCGCATTATTCTTAAAATCGCCATGTACTCGATAAAATATCTTAAAACCGCGCCTTACGCCGTCGTCGACGCGGCGGTGGAACTCATAAAAAAACTCGGCAAAGGCGGAACGGCGGGCTTTGTGAACGCTTTTTTAAGGAAATACGTTTCTTATGAAATCGAAGAACCCGCCGACGAAACGATGAAACTTTCCGTAAAATATTCTTATCCGGTTTTCGCCGTGAAAAGGCTCTGCGCCGATTACGGCAAAGAAACCGCGGAAAAAATTATGGGCGCGGATTCGGAAATGACGACGGTAAGATTCGATTCGTCGGTCTGCGGCGAAGAATATCTCGGAAATAAGCGTTTTGCTTACGAAAAAACGCCTTTTTTCAACACGTTTTTCGTTAAAGGATTCAAAAGAGACGCCGATTTCGACAAGGGCGTTTACACATTTCAGTCCGTAGGAAGCGCGGCGATCTGCGATATGGTCGAAGGCGGAAAAACCTTGCTCGACGCCTGCGCCGCCCCCGGAGGAAAGAGCGTTAATCTTGCCGACAAATTCGATTCGGTCACTTCGTTCGAACTCCACGAACACAGGACGGAACTGATAAGGGATTACGCCCGCCGGATGAATAAAACCAATATTACCGCCGTAAACAAGGATTCGTCGGTGTACGACGAAGAGTATTCTGAAAAATTCGACTCCGTTTTGTGCGACGTGCCTTGCAGCGGTTACGGAGTCGTAAAGGATAATCCGGACATAAAACTGAGAAGAACGGAAGAGGACGTCGAAAAGATATCCGCAACTCAGTCGAAAATTCTCGAAACGTGTTCGCATTACGTAAAAAAGGGCGGTTATTTATACTATTCCACCTGTTCGGTTTTCAAAAGCGAAAACGAGGGCGTTTGTATGGAATTTCTGCGTAAACATCCGGAATTTGCCGAGTGCGGAACGAAGCCGGAACTCGATTGTCTTAAAATGAAAGTCGGCGTGGCGTTTTTGCCTCATATATCTTTCGGCGCGGGCTTCTATTTTTGCAAGTTTAAAAAATCCGAATAACAGGTTAAACATGAAAATATTACAGGACCTGAACGTAAGCGAACTTAAAGAACTCGTTCTTTCTTACGGCGAGAAGCCGTACAGAGCGACTCAACTTTTCAAAGGGCTTGCTCAGGGTAAAAAATTATCCGAAATATCCGACATACCGAAGTCTTTCCGCGAAAAACTTCTCGAAACTTACGCCGACTGCGCGGCCGAAATCGTCGAGGTGAAAACATCGGCGATCGACGGCACGAAAAAACTGCTTTTCAGGCTCGGCGACGGAAACGTCATCGAAGGCGTGGTTATGCGGTATAAATACGGCAACACGCAGTGCGTTTCCACGCAGGTGGGGTGCAGAATGGGTTGCGCGTTCTGCGCGTCCGGAATAGGCGGAATCGTAAGAAATCTGACCGCGGGCGAGATTTATTCCGAGATTATCGCCGTAAACAAATTTCTCGGCGGAACCGCGGATAAAAGAAATATAACGAACGTCGTTCTGATGGGGAGCGGCGAGCCGCTCGACAATTACGACAACACGGTTAAGTTCATAAGGCTTCTGGCGGACGAGAACGGACTGAACGTAAGCCCGAGAAACGTAAGCCTTTCCACGTGCGGACTTGTTCCGCAGATCTATAAACTCGCGGACGAGGGGCTGGACGTAAATCTCACCGTATCTTTGCATAATCCTTTCGACGAGAAGAGACGTGAACTTATGCCTATAGCGAAAAAATACAAAGTGAGCGAAATTCTCGACGCGTGTTCCGCGTATTTCAAAAAGACGGGCAGACGATACATTTTCGAATATTCGCTCGTGAAAGGACAGAACGACGGAAAAGAATGCGCGGACGAACTCGTCAGACTTTTAAAGGGTAGGCATTGCCACGTTAACCTGATAAGGCTGAACGAAGTGAAGGAGAAAAACCTCGAAGCGACTTCCGATAAAGACGCTTACAGATTCCTCGGCTTGCTCGAAAAAGGCGGATTATCCGCCACGGTAAGGCGGCAGATGGGCGTCGATATCGACGGCGCGTGCGGGCAACTCAGGCGTAAATATTTAGGGGAGGAACGGAGTTCTGATTAAAGGAAGAGTAAAAAAAATTCATTCCGGCAAGTATTTCGTCAAATCGGACGAAGGAATCGAAATCTGCGCGGCGAAAGGCGCGTTGAAAATCAAGTCGGACGGTATTTCTACGGGCGATTTCGTGACGACGGAAAACGGCGTTGTTACCGAGGTTCTGCCGCGAAAAAACAAACTCGGCCGCCCGAACGTGGCGAACGTCGATCTCGTCGCGATAGTCGTCGGCAGACCGCCGGAACCGGATTTTTATCTTATCGACAAACTCATCGGAATCTGCACGATCAATTCGATAGACGTCGCGCTTATCGTGAACAAACTCGACCTCGAATCCGCAAACGCGAAGAGAATCGAAGAAAATTATTCCGCCGCGGTTTCCGGAATTTACAGGGTTTCGGCAAAATCAGGCGAGGGAATAGACGAATTGTTTTCGGCTTTTGCCGGTAAACTCATCGTTTTCGCGGGGCAGTCCGCCGTCGGAAAAACCTCGATTTTAAACCGTGTTTTCGGCGAAAACAGGCAGGTAGGAGAACTGAGCAGAAAAACCGAACGGGGAAAACAAACCACGACCGTTTCGGAAATAATCGAAAAGAACGGGGTGGAAATCATGGATACCCCCGGGTTTTCGGCGATAGATATTCCGCTCGGAGAGGACGAACTTCCTCATTCTTATCCCGAATTTCTGCCTTATCTCGGGCAGTGCAGATTTTCCGATTGCAGACATACGACCGAGCCCGATTGCGCGATAAAAAACGCCGTTTCGCTCGGAAAAATAAACAAAGAAAGGTATACGAGATATACCGAAATATATAAGGAATTGAAAAATGGCAAAAAACGTTAAAATCGCTCCGTCGATGTTGTCCGCCGATTTTTCGGCGATGGGCGACGAACTTGAAAGAGTCGTAAATGCGGGCGCCGATATCATTCATCTGGACGTTATGGACGGGGTGTTCGTTCCGAATATAACGTTCGGAATCAAAATGGTCCGCGACCTTAAAAAAAGAGCGGTGGGTAAACCGCTCGATTGTCATCTGATGATTGTTTCGCCCGAAAAATACGTGAAGAAATTTGCCGAGGCGGGCGCGGATTATATAACCGTGCATTATGAAGCCTGCAAAGAAAATCTTGCCGACGTTCTTAAACTTATCAGGCAATGCGGCGTGAAATGCGGGCTTGTAATCAATCCCGACACGCCGGTCGAAAAGGTTGAAAAAGAAATTCCTTTGTGCGATATGGTTCTCGTAATGAGCGTTTTCCCCGGGTTCGGAGGACAGTCGTTTATCCCCGAGGTTCTTGAAAAATGCAGGGAAATAAGGGAGATTATCGACAAAAACAACCTTGACTGTCTCCTTGAGATAGACGGCGGAATAAACACCGAAACCTCGAAACTTGCCGTTGCGGCTGGGTGCGACGTTCTCGTTGCGGGCAGCGCGGTTTTCGGTGCGGCGGACGCAAAAACCGCTATAAGCAATCTCAGAAAAATCTGAGATATTTTCTTTGAATTTCGCGCTTTTAACGGTAAATACGCAATATATATAAATCAATATCCATAAACGGTAAATTGTTTTTAAGGTTTTTTTGTGCGGAGCAAGCACTTTTTTATCGTAAGAACAATAAAACACAAGCATTAAACAATAATCGATACATATATTATCGATATTGAGAATGAATAAAAAAATCAAATTAATAATCACGGATTTTAGCAGTGCATACAATTTAATATCATTGACGTATCTATAAACTTTTGAACGTAAAAATTTTCACATTTCGGCGGTATGGATTAAAAATCCGGCAATTCTAAAATTTTTATTCTTTTACCAAAAAGGGCAAATAAATATCCGTTTTCGGCATTAAATACATTGTTTGCCCAAAATACGGGATTTTACGTATGGTTACATAAAAATTTTTAAAAATCTTTAAATTACGCTCCGTAATTCTTGATTCTATCATATTAGTGTGATATAGTGAATAAAAAAGCATACGCGTGCTCGCGGAAGGAGATAAAAATGGAGAGAAAGAAATCAGAAGGTTCGAAACTCGAAAAAGACCTTTCATACAAAAAAGAAAACTTTTTCGTCGTTTCAGACGACGAAAAAATCAAGGCGGCGTTCGATTACGCCGAAGACTATAAAAAATACATAGACCTTTCCAAAACAGAAAGAGAAGCGGTTAAAACGTCGATCGCGCTCTGCAAGGAGAAAGGCTACAAGGAATATCGTTTCGGCGACGAACTCAAAGCCGGAGGCAGATATTATTACAACAACAGAGGAAAGAGCCTCGCCGTTTTCAAAATCGGTACGGCGAACGTCGGTAAGGACGGAATAAGAATTCTCGCTTCGCACATAGATTCGCCGAGGCTCGATATCAAACAGAATCCTCTTTACGAAGATTCCTCGATGGCTTTCCTCAAAACGCATTATTACGGCGGAATCAAAAAATACCAGTGGACGGCTATCCCCCTCGCCCTGCACGGAACGGTCGCTTTGAAAAACGGCAAAACCTTTGATATAGCGATCGGAGAAGGGGAGAACGATCCAGTATTTTACGTAAACGACCTTCTTCCTCACCTCTCGAGAGACCAATACTCCAAAAACCTTTCGCAGGCGATCGACGGCGAAACTTTGAATGTTCTCGTCGGCGGGCTTCCGTTTAAGGACGACGACGTCAAGGACGCTATAAAACTTACCGTTTTAAAGCATCTTCACGACGATTTCGGTATGCGCGAAAGCGATTTTCTCAGCGCGGAACTCTGCGCGGTTCCCGCTTTCAAAGCGCGCGATATAGGCTTCGACAGGGCTCTTATCGGCGCGTACGGTCACGACGACAGAGTTTGCTCCTATCCCGCTCTCACGGCTCTTTTAAACGAGAAAGACGACGAACACACCGTTCTCGTCGTTCTTGCCGACAAAGAGGAAATCGGAAGCGAGGGCAACACCGGTATGCAGTGCAAGGTGTATGAGGATATTATCGACCTTATCGCCGCGTCGCAAAACCGGCCTTCGGCTCTCGTCCGCGCCAACAGCGTTTGCCTTTCGGCGGACGTAACGGCGGGTTACGATCCGAATTTCGCAGGGGTTTTCGAAAAGAAAAACGCAAGCCTCGTCTCTTACGGAACGTCGGTTTGCAAATTCACGGGTTCGGGCGGCAAAGGCGGCTCTAACGACGCGAGCGCGGAACTCTGCGGAAGAGTGAGAAAAATCTTCGACGATAACAAAATCGTCTGGCAGACGGCGGAACTCGGCAAAGTCGACGCTGGCGGCGGAGGCACAGTCGCTAAATTTATAGCCAAACTCAATATCGACACGATCGATATCGGCGTTCCCGTTATTTCCATGCACGCTCCCTACGAAGTGATTTCCAAGGGCGACCTTTACAGCACTTACGAGGCGTTCGGAGCGTTCATAAAATGAAAAAGATAGAGCATGACGAGATAGATTACAAAGTATTCGACGAACTTTTCAACGAAATATGTTTCACGGACAATTATCTGTCCATGAAAGGGCATCGCGCTCATTCGGACGTTTCCACGTTCGATCACAGCGTGAACGTTGCGAGAGAATGTTATAAATACGCGATAACAAACAATATAGACTGCGACCTGAAAGCGCTCGTAAAGGCGGCTCTTCTTCACGATTACTATCTTTACGATTGGCATAAAACGCCTAAGTTTACTTTCCACGGATTCAAACACGCGCTGACATCCGCGAGGAACGCGGAAAAGGATTACGGGCTTACGCCGAAAGAGAGAAACATTATCGAAAGTCATATGTTCCCTCTTAACCCTTTGCACCTTCCCAAGTGCAAAGAAGCGTGGATTCTCATTCTTTTCGACAGGGTGTGTTCGACAAAGGAGATATTTACTCCGAAGGACCAAAAGGCAATATGAACGCAAAAGAAAGATTTCTGAAATACGTCCGGTACGAAACGACGTCGGACGAAAATTCTCCGTCCTGCCCCAGCACGCCCGGGCAAACAGTCCTTTTAAAGGCTCTGCGCGACGAACTCGCCGCGATGGGCGCGGACGCGAAACAGGACGAAAACGGCTACGTAACGGCGATTATTCCCGCCACGAAGGACGGACTGAATAACCTCTGTTTTATCGCTCACGTCGACACTTCGCCCGCCGTAAGCGGCAAAGACGTCAATCCGAAAGAAGTTATTTTCGACGGCGACGATATCGTCCTCGAAAACGGAACGGTTATATCGGTAAAAGAAACGCCAGAACTTCTGAATTACAAAGGCAAAGAAATCATCGTGACGGACGGAAAAACCCTTCTCGGCGCGGACGATAAAGCGGGAGTGGCGGAAATAATGACCGCGGCGGAAATTCTTCTTAAGGACAAAACCGTTCCGCACGGCAATATTCTCATCGCTTTCACTC
>CAVJNC010000076.1:0-10861 GCA_963650905.1 Subdoligranulum sp. APC924/74 | reverse complement strand
CAAATTTTGCGCCGTTAAAACTTAATGCGGTTCGAATTCCTCTCGGCTATACAAATCACAATCGCCGCCGTCACGACAACTGCGCCCGCGAGGAGCGCGCCGACCGAAACGAGAACGATTTTAAGCGCGGCTTTATCGTCGGGCGAGGCGAGAACGTGCGTCTTTTCGACGAATTTTCCGTTCTCCTCGTAAACGACGTAAACGTAATTCTTTTTGCCCGAAATTCTCGCGCGCATAAAAGCCGCCGGCGTGACGGCGGGTTCGCCGAACTTGCCGTTTACTATATCTTCTGGCGTATGAGAAGAGAGCGGTTTATCGGCTTCGAGAACGTAAATATTTCTGCCGTCGAGCGGGGAATGAAAACTTGCGAAAATTCCCGTTTCGTCTTTCAGAATACCGCGATAATCGACTTCGGCTGGGACTTCTTCGTCGTAATCGAATTTTATTTCAAACGTCGCCGAGCCGTCGGAATTACGTCTTTTGAAACTCACGATAACGCCCGTTTCCGTTCCGTCGGAATAGGTTATCGCGCCCGACGCGTTCTTGTTTTCGCCGAAAGAAGTATAGCCGACGAGATCGGAAATCGCCGCGTAGGAAATGCCGTTTTTAGAAACGTGCGAATTTTCCGTATAGCCGCCTAAAAGCAGTTTTTGCCTGAATCTGAAGACGAAAGTTTCCGCCGCGCCGTAAGCGTTGCCGATATATTCCTTGCCGAAAATTCCGCCCGCGCGGGCATAGCCGTTCCGCTCGTTCACGCGGTAAACGATGAACGCTCCGCCGTCGAATCCGTTCGAAAGCCCCGCGCCGTAACCCGTTTTTTCGCGGTATTCCACGTAAAAACTTTCGCCTTTGCTTTCATAATCGGGCAGAACGAGTTTATACGCCTTCGTTTCGCCTTTTCCGCTCTCCGCGGAAAACAGAGTATATTCGCCGGAGGCGAGAACGGGCGCGATGTTTTCGCCCTCGCTTAAAAATCCTATTTTATAAAGCGTGTAGGCAAGCGGCATAGCGGGCGTTTTGCCGCCGTAACCCGAAGCCATGATGTCGAGTTCGCCCACGAACTCCTCGTCGGGCGTTTCGTAAGAATAGGCGTCCGCCGCGCCGAGAACGTGCATAAACTCGTGGCACGCCGCCGCAGAATTCGGCTCTCCGTTCTTTTCAAGCATTGGGAGCGGAAGAAAAATATAGTCGTTAATCGGCTTATCGCCTAACTTCTGCGATTTAATCTCAACGCCCGAATATTTTTCGTCCACGATATAAACGGACTTCAAGTCGTCGGCGTTGCCGGTGAGATAAACGCTCTTTTTCGCCCAGAGCAGACTATCCTCGGCGGGCGTTTCGTCCAAAGCGAACACGAGAGCAAAGCAATCGGCATAGCCGTCGCCGTCGCCGTCCGTTTCGGTTTTGCAGGTTATTTTTTCGTTCGCCGCCGCGACGAGTTCCTCGCATCTCAAAAACTCGTCCGCGCTTTTTTTCACACCGTTTACGTCGGGGTTGCCGTCCGAATCGAACCGCCTGTTGTCGTAGCCGTTTTCGTTGATTTTAACGTATGCCGCATCGTCGGCCGAATAAGCGTAGGCGGGCGAGAAATAATCGGCGGTCAAATCGAGCATGACTTCGCCGACGATCTCCGTAACCACGCTCGTTTTCCCGAGAGAAATGAACGAAACGTAACTTCCGAGCGAGTTGTCGCCTTCCGAAAAAACGCTTCTGACGGTCGCTTTTTTCTCGTCGTCGAAACTCTTTTCGCCGTTAAAATTCACCAGAACGACCGAATTTACGAGTCTCTCGCTCGCCGAAGCCCCCGAACCGCCCGAAGCCGAGCCGCCGTCTCCCGACAAGCCCGACGAACCCGAACAGGAAGTCAGACAGACTCCCGATATCAACGCGCCGAAAAGCAAAAACACGGCGCAGATTGCAACAAATACCCTTTTCATACCGCAATTATAACCTTTTCGCCGATATTTTTCAAGTTATATCGCGAACATATCGCAAACTTTCGATAAAATCGCGGACTTCCGATAAAATTGCCGACATATCGCAAACTTTCGATAAAATCGCGGACTTTCGATAAAATTGCCAACATATCGCAAACTTCCGGCAAAATCGCGGACTTCCGGCAAAATCGACCGTAATTCCGACGTTTCGACAACAATTGCAGGTTTTCTCCGTCCGTCGGCGTATATAATCGGGCTATGAAAAAGCCGTTTAATCTCAAAAAGTTTTCAAAGTATCTTTTGTCGCTCGTCGGCTACGTTCTTCTCGTCGCCGCGGACGAATATTTTTCGCCCTTCGCGATTCCACTTCTTATCGCGAACGTCTACATAGGGCTTTCGCCGATTTCGTCTTGCGCGCTTTTCGTGGCTGCATATCTCCCGTCGCTCGGACTTTCCGTCCTGTCCGTTGCGGCGATGAGCGGGGCGGTCGCGGCGATATTCTTCCTGATAACGAACAAAATCGGGAAAAAGCCGAATTTTTCGCTCGCAATTCTCACGGCGGTCGCGCTCGTTCCTTACGTCTTCGTCCGCGATTGCCACAACGTAACCGTTCGGCTTATTCTCGCGGGCGTGTGCGTTCCGCTCGTGTTCGTGTTCGTTTCGGCGGCGAAGGTCTTTCTCGTAAAGGGGCTTAAATATCGCCTTTCCACCGACGAAATCGTCTCCGCGGCGGCGTTGTATTCCCTCGCTTCTTACGGCGCGATAAATCTTTTCACCGCGCCCGTTTACGAATGTTTCGCCGTCGCCGCGATTCTCGTTTCGGGTATGATCCTGCGGCGGAGTTGCTGTTCCGCCGTGGCGATAATTTCCGCGCTGCCGCTCTTTTTCAACACCGAAAACCCCGCGTTTTTCACACCGCTCGCCCTCTATTCGCTCGTCGTAACGTGCTTTTCGCCCCATTCGAAACTCGCGGCGGCGATAAGCGTTTTGGCGGTGAAAGTCGCGCTGTGGAATTTCACCGGTATTTACGACGGTTGGGGATTTTACCCGCAACTTTTCATTCTCGCGCCCGTGTGCGTTTATCTGTTTATTCCGTCGCGCGCGTTTAAAAAACTCCGCGAAAAACTCGCCGTTTATAAGGACAACAACCTCGGGAAATACGCCCTGAACCGCAACAGGCTCGAACTTGCCGGCAAACTCTTCGGAATCTCGTCCGTTTTCGACGAAATGTCGGCTTCGGTGAAAAAACTTTCCGACAGAACGGACGCGAAGGCAAAAGCCGAAAAGGATCTTGCGGAAGAACTTTTCATGAAGTGTTGTTCCGATTGCAATCATCTTTCCGCGTGCCGGAACAACAGATTTCCCTCGGACGAGGAATTGGGGAAAATCATCGCCCTCGCCGCGGCGAAAGGGCGGCTCAACCTCGCCGATCTGCCCTCGGCGTTTTCGCTGAAATGCAAGTACCCCGAGAGCGTCGCGGACGAAACAAACGAACTTATCGCGCGGAGCGAACGCGAACTTTTAAAAGCCGAATCGCTCAAAAACGGACGCGAACTCGTCCTCGCGCAGACGGACGGGCTTTCGGAAGCGTTGAAAAGCCTCGCGACGAATCTCAGCCTGCGGCTGGACGGCAGGAACGAAACGGGCAACGCCATATCGAAAAACCTGATGAGCGCGGGCATTTACGCCTACGAAACGCTCGCTTTCGGCGACGGCGACGGCATGGAAGTCAATCTGCTTCTGCCACAAAAACAGGTTTCGAGTCCGTTGCTTTTAAAAGCAGTTAAGGAAGTTACGGGCAAAAATATGGTCGTTTGCGACGCGTTTAACATCTCCGAAGACTTAACCGCCGTAACGCTCAGACGCGCGCCGCTTTTCGACGCGGCTTTTTCGGTGGCGCAGAAAACGAAATCGGACAAGGAGAAAAGCGGCGACACTCACTCGCTCGCCAAAATTTCGGAAGGCAAATTTCTCGTGGCGTTGAACGACGGAATGGGCAGCGGCGAAAAGGCTTCGCAGACTTCCGCCACGGCGATTTCGCTCGTGGAAACCTTTTACAAGGCGAATCTGCCGTCCGAAACGGTGCTTTCCACCGTGAACAAAATCCTCTCGTTCAACAACGAGGACAACTTCACCGCGCTCGACGTGGGCGTTATCGACCTCTTTTCCGGCGGGGCGGATTTCATCAAAATCGGCTCGCCGTATTCCTTCGTCATCACGCGCGACGCGGTTAAAATCGTGGAGGGGAGTTCGCTTCCGCTCGGAATTCTCGACGAACTTCACCCCACCGTATGCAAGACCAGACTGAACTCGGGCGACGTGGTGGTTTTCGTAAGCGACGGCATATCGGACGCGTTCGGCTCTTCCTCCGACCTCATCGATTTTTTATCCACGCAACGCGCGCTAAACCCCAAAACGCTCGCGGATAACATTCTGGAAAAAGCGCTCGCGCTGGACGGCGGAATCGCCAAAGACGACATGACGGCTTTCTGCGTGAGAATTTTCGAAAAAGCGTCCTGAAAAATCAACCGGGAGGTTTATCGAAAAAAAAGTTCACAAAAAAATTGACTTTTCCGTTTTTTAAGGTATAATGGCGGCGCGTCTGACGATATAAAGGAGGCGGAAACCATGACGGAAAAGTACTATCTGAGAAAAAAAGTAAACGAAAAATCGAAGAAGTTCGCGCCCGCTTTTCCCGAGGAATTATTTCCGCTCTGACGGCGACGGATCGGAATTTCACCTCGGGCAGAAAAGCCCCGACCGAAATTTTTCCGTTGTCGTCCGCCGCAGGCGGCTATGCTTTCGCACAGCCGCCTGCGGCTTCCGTTCGGAGAATTTTTCCGAGCGGAAAACGGTAAGTCGGGTGACCGACGAATAATCGAATAATCCACGCCCGACTTTCCGGCATTTTAAGGGAGGTAAGGAAATGGAAAACGTTAATTTTTACGCTGCTTTCGATAAATTCGGCGCAGACGTGTTCGCGCTTGCGTTTGCGGTTTGCGCCTGCGTCGCCCTCGTGAAAAAAATCTTCCCCAAACTGAGCAAAAGGGGAGAACTTTTTCTGAGATTCGCGCTCGCCGCGGCGTTTTACGCGTTATACGTTACCGTTCTCGGCAAATCCGTTACGGCGTGCCTTGAAAAAGGCGCGAGCATATGCGGCGTTTCTTACTTTGTCCGCGCGGTTTTTTCGGGCGAAGAACGGGAATCGGTGATCGACGAAATCATTCTCGCCGCGATTCCGAAAGCAAAACTTACCAAAAAACAACTCAAAGAGATAAAATCTCAGAAAACCGCGGAGGATTTGAAAACCGCGATTTCGAAAGCGGCGGACGGAAATATTCCGGAAGCGAAACTCGCCGCCCTCGCGAACGCGATTTATGAAATACAACGCGGATCGGAAACGGTTTAAGAGAGTCTAAAACGTTTTAAGAGATTTTGTCGAAACGGCGACGCGTTTACTCATGTAAGCGGCTCGGGGCTTTCTTTTCTGAAAGCCCCGAGCCGCCTCAAAAAAACACAAAAGGTCGGGACAATCAGCCCCGACCTTTTTACTTTTAAAAATTCGTTATTACTTTACGTTAGCGAAATATTTGATAGTTCTTACCATCTGAGAAGTGTAAGAGTTTTCGTTATCGTACCACGAAACGACCTGTACCTGATAAGTGTCGTCGTCGATCTTGGCAACCATAGTCTGAGTTGCGTCGAAGAGCGAACCGTATCTCATACCGATAACGTCCGAAGAAACGATTTCGTCGGTGTTGTAACCGAAAGATTCGTTGGAAGCGGCTTTCATGGCGGCGTTGACGGAATCCTTCGTGATGTCCTTACCCTTGACAACCGCTACCAGAATAGTGGTCGAACCGGTGCAGGTGGGAACTCTCTGAGCGGAACCGATGAGTTTTCCGTTGAGTTCGGGGATAACGAGGCCGATAGCCTTAGCCGCGCCCGTGGAGTTGGGAACGATGTTCATCGCGCCCGCTCTCGCTCTTCTGAGGTCGCCCTTTCTGTGAGGTCCGTCGAGGATCATCTGGTCGCCCGTGTAAGCGTGAACGGTGGTCATGATACCGCTCTGGATGGGATAAGCGTCGTTAAGAGCCTTAGCCATGGGAGCAAGGCAGTTAGTGGTGCAGGAAGCGGCGGAAATGATCTGGTCGTCCTTGGTAAGTTTATCGTTGTTAACGTTGAAAACGATGGTCTTAAGGTCGTTGCCCGCGGGAGCCGAAATAACGACTTTCTTCGCGCCTGCCTGAATGTGAGCCATGGATTTTTCTTTGGAAGTGTAGAAACCGGTGCATTCCAGAACCACGTCTACGCCGAGTTTGCCCCACGGAAGATCCGCAGCCTTCGGGCAGGCGTAGATGGTGATTTCCTTTCCGTCTACGGTGATGGAGCCGGGTTCGACAACGGTCTTTCCGTCTTCGCCGAGAACCGAATCCTTATAAGTTACGGTATGTCCCTGAGCAACGTAACTGCCCTGAGCAGTATCGTATTTCAAAAGGTGAGCAAGCATTTTGGGGCTCGTAAGATCGTTGATCGCAACGACTTCATAGCCTTCCGCGCCGAACATCTGTCTGAACGCAAGACGGCCGATTCTTCCGAAACCGTTAATCGCTACTTTTACATTTGCCATTTTTATATGTCCTCCGAATATAAATATTACCTGATTGAAAAAATTTATTCGCCCTGCGGTATTCTGCCGTTTTGCCATAAACGTCTGCCGGCACCCGCATAAGAACTTATATATAATATAAGTTATCCGAATTTTCCGAATACATTATAAATTAATCTTAATTTAAAGTCAATTGTTTTTCGTTTGAATTTCCCGAAAATATTATGAGAGCGTTTTCACGCGAAAGCGCTTCCGGCGAACGCTTATCCGCTTTTACAACAAGAGCGTTTCAAACAGGACGAGGACGATAAGGAAGGAAAAATTGATGAGCAGAAATCCGAGAAGATATTTCCCCGTTTTTCCGCCCGCCGACCTGAATTTGCCGAGAGTGATAAGGCTTGCAAGGCTCGCGATGGGCGTGCCTAAGCCGCCGATGTTGACGCCGACGAGAAGGGGCGCGTAATTTTCGGTGAATCTGCAAAGGAGCGTGGCGGCGGGAACGTTCGATATAATCTGGCACGAAGCGACCGAAACGAGCAACGTATTTTTCTCCAGAAGTCCGCCTATAAGTTCGTGAACGCTCTCTATGCGCGACATATTGCCGCTGAAAACGAAGAACGCGCAGAAGGTTAAAAGCAACGGATAATTGACCGTTAAAAAGGCTTTTCTGTCACAAATCAGAACGCCGAGCGCGGCGATCCCTATGCCGATATAAAACGGGAAAACCCTTAAAACCGAACACACCGAGAGGGCGAAAAGCGCGAGGTAAATTATCGTTTTCGGCTTGTCGGGCGTGTAAAAAACGTCGTCTTTTATCTCCGCCGGCTCTCTTTTCACGAACATGCAGCACGCCACGATGAGGACGAGCGCGACCGCGAACGGCGGGAACATTATCTTTAAAAATTCCGCGTTCGATATCGAATAATGAGAATAAAGATAAAGATTTTGCGGGTTGCCGAAGGGCGTTAACATTCCGCCGAGGTTAGCCGCGACGTTCTGCATTATGAACACGAACGCCATATATTCCTTCTTTTCCGTTCTCGAAAGGACGAAATAGCCGAGCGGCAGAAACGTGATGAGAGCCATATCGTTCGCCATTATCATGGAGCCGAAATAGGTTATAAACACGAGCGCGAAAACTATATTGCGCATGTTTTTGAATTTCGTCACGATTTTTCTCGCGAGAATTTCGAAAAAACGGATATTCGACAACGCCTCCACCACGAGAAGAGTGCCGAAAAGGCAACCGAGCGTGGCGAAGTCGAAATAGCCCGCATATTCCTTATCGGGCGGCACGATAAACGCCGTGACGAAAGCCAGAGTCACGGCGATGACGAGAACGATATTCTTTTTCAAAAACTTTAAAATTGTTGTCATTTGTTATAAAAATACCCCGTTAATCGGCTTATAGCCCCGCTTTTTGCAATCAATTAAGTCGTAAATATATGTCTGTAAATATCCTCTCATACGCTTTCAAACCTTAAATTAACGTCATTATTAGCATATCTTAACACAGAAATTCCAAGCCCATTAAGGAAATCCGTTCTCACTTTGTCTTTCTTAATATTTTGGGGTTCATAATGTTCTGAGCCATCTATTTCCACAACAAGTTTCTTTTCTGCGCAATAAAAGTCGACTATATATCTACCTATTACCTTTTGCCTGCGGAAGCGATAAGATATAGCCACAGGTGATTGCGTTAGAACTCGGTCCTGCCTTGTGTTTTTGACTAATACGGCGTTGCGTTCGCGTGTTATACGTCCAGTATTAACGCGCTCACGCGCCTTGTCTTAGCCTAAAAACGCAAGGCAAGACTTGTCGACAACCAAAACGCCGATATTTTTGATGATTTTTGGCAAAGGCGAACGCAGACGTACTTGCCGTACTTCAAGCGAGAATTTGACAAAAAGCGCGAAAATTGCGGCGTTTTGGCGGGTTCTAACGCAATTACCTGTGGCTAAGAAACAGATACCAAAGTTTTCTTTCTTCCGCCGTCATCTCGCGCCTCAAATATTGAGATCGCTTTGTCAGTTTTTTATTTGAAAAAACGTATTTCATAATATAAAATCCGGACGATTTCCTCCTCTCTCGTCTTTTACTCGCGTTGCTCGTAAAAGCCACTCTCCCCGAAGGGGAAAGCGAGATTTATTCCCGAAAGGGAAAGCAAGTTTTATTGTTGATTTACGTTATCTTTTTATTTTCTTGCCTTCTCCGTTCGGAGAAGGTGGCGGCGAAGCCGACGAAAGAGGAAAAACTTCTTTCTATATAATGCTTGAAAGTACGCAAAACATTATTTCGCTTTGGCGTCGAAGATTATATCGCAAAGCCCTTCGGCGAAATCCGGCTCGTGCGTGACGAGGATGAGCGCGCCTTCGTAATTCATAAGGGCTTCCCTTAACGCCTTTTTCGCCTTCACGTCGAGGTGGTTGGTCGGCTCGTCCAGAATGAGAATGTTGGACGGAGAATTGCACAAAATCGCGAGTTTAAGCCGCATCATCTCGCCGCCGGAAAGGTTGGAAACGGGTTTCACCGCAAGTTCGCCCGAAAGCCCCACCGTCGCGAGAGCCGAGCGTACTTCCTTCTGCGAGCAGCGCGGAAAGGCGTTGAGATAGACGTTATAAGCGGAAAGATTTCCGTTTTCGAAGCCGAGTTCCTGCTCGATATAACCGATTTTCGCCGCGGGGTGGAAATTAAACGAACCGCCGAGGCTCGGAATTTTACGCATAAGCGTTTTCAAAAGAGTGGTTTTTCCCACGCCGTTCGTGCCGCGGATCCATATTTTAGAGGTAGAGCCGAGGTGAAAACTCACGTCGGGGATAAGTTGAAAATCGTAGCCGACTTTAAGCGACTTCACGATCAGCATATCCTTGGTGTTGAGGTCGATATAAGGAAATTTGAAACTGCAATCGCGCTCGGTGACGGGTTTCGCCATGCGTTCGATCCTGTCGAGCATCTTCTTCCGCGAATTCGCCATGCCCGCCGTGGACGCGCGCGCGCCGTTGCGGTCGATATAATCCTGCAACTTTTTTATTTCCGCTTGCTGACGGTTATATTCGTCCGCGTATTGCTTGTTGAGAATTTCGCGTTTGACCAGAAACTGATCGTAATTGCCCGTGAATTTCATGATTCTGCCGTTCTCGATGCTGACGATCATCTTCGCCACGTTGTTCAGAAACACGGTGTCGTGCGAGATTACGAGAAAGGTCTTTTTGTAAGAATTCAGGAATTTCGTGAGCCATTCTATATGCTCCACGTCCAGAAAGTTGGTCGGTTCGTCTAAAAGAGTGAGATCCTGCCCCTCGAGAAGAAGTTTGGAGAGCATCAGTTTGGCACGCTCCCCGCCCGAAAGGTTGCCTGTTATCGTATCGTAACCGAACTTGTTCACGCCCAGTCCGTTGGCGATTTTCTTGATCTGCGCTTCGAGGTCGTAATAACCCGCGTCGTCGAGTTCTTCCTGCAAAGCGGCGGAACGATTGACCATTTCGTCGAGTTCGTCGCCCGTCGCGCCGCACATATCGGCGTAAACCTTTTCGAGTTCGGCGTTTTTCTCGTCGAGATAAGAGAACGCGCCGCGGAGATATTCCATAACCGTAAGCGTTTTGTCGAGCGTGGCGTGCTGATCGAGATAGCCTATGCGCATGCGCGGCATACGCCTGATTTCGCCCTCGTCCTGCACGAGTTTGCCTGCGATGATATTTATGAACGTGGATTTACCCGCGCCGTTAAGCCCCACAACGCCTATATGTTCGCCGTTGTTCACGGTAAGGTCGGACTTGACGAACAGATCCCGATCGTCGTATCTGTGGGTAAGCCCTTTTATTTCTAATATACTCATAGCCGTATTTTAGCATAATATGCCTTTTTTAGCAAATTATTTTACAAACAATCGTTGACATTGCACCGATTTTCTGTTATTATGGATATGCTAAACTAACAATTGAAACAAAGATCGGAAAATTGCGACAAGGGCAAATTTTGTTCTTGTTTTTACCGTTTGAATTTTGTAAAAATGCAAAGTCCAACTTGGTAAAAACAAGACGCAATTTTGCTTTATTTCAAGTTAGTTTAGCGACAATCGGAGTTTGCGTTTTTGGCGGCGACTTCGGTTGCCGCTTTTTGTTTTGCCGGTGATTTTGTCGCCGGTTTCCGCCAAAAATAACGTTCGGGGAGGATTTTGAACAGGGGAAAGAAATTATTTTATTCAGGGATTCCATTCGTTAGCGCTAACTATTTTTGCGGCGATAGACCGATTTATGCGGAGCCGAGCAAGAACCGAATCTCTACCGTAACATCAAAGACAAAATCGGGCAACGAA
>CAVJNC010000075.1:0-10894 GCA_963650905.1 Subdoligranulum sp. APC924/74 | reverse complement strand
TTTTTTATGGAAAACATACCCGCCGATCAGAGGGAAAACGAAAAACTGACAAGCCAGTTCTGCATAAGCACGGGCGATTACAGATTGCAGCACAGTCATGCGGACTATTGGGAATTTTCGCTGGTGACCGACGGCGTTTTAGAAAACCACATAAACGGCGAAGTGCGTACTTACACGCCCGGCACGTTGTTTTACTGCACAACAAAAGATACGCATTACCTCGCCACCCGCGACAAAAATTCGACGAGATATATAAACTTCCCCGTGAAGGAACAGACCGTTCTGGAGATGATGTCGCCGTTTTCCGACGACGTGATCGAAAAATTATACAAAAACAACCGCAGTTATACCCTTGACGCGAAAACCGTTTCGAAAATAGAAAAGAAACTCCACCTGCTGAACTTGTTGCCGCCCGACGAATGGAAAAAAACAAACGACGCGCTGCTTACCGAAATTATGTACTTTTTACAAATCGCGATAAACAACACGCAGGACGACGAGCCGGAAAACTACCCCGTGTGGGTGCAAACGCTCGACAAAACGAAACTTTCGGAAGAGTTTCTGAATTATACCGTGGACGATTTGTGCCGCGAACTGCATTATTCAAGAGCGCAATTGAACAGGTTGTTCAGCGCGCGCTATAAAATGTCGCCGCACGCGTATCTCCTCTCCAACAGATTGCTTTACGCGCAAAACCTGCTTAACAAAACGGATATGAGCGCCGCGAAGATTTCCGGCGCGGTAGGCTATTCCAACCCGACGCAATTCCACGCCGCATTCAAAAAAAAGTTCGGCATAACCCCGGGGCAATACCGAACCGAATCGCAAAAAAAGAATTCGGAACATAACCGGAATTCATAAAAACTTTGATTCGAAATATGAAGCCCGACTTGCAGGCGGCAATACGGCTTTTTATCGTCGATAGCGACGCAAATCGTTTATCGTTCCGAATTCGTCGGCGATCTTCGTGAACCCGTTGTTTTCATGGCAAGCACCTGTTTTTCAACATAGAAAAAGCCGAGCGATTATTCGCCCGACCGTTCCGTCGTTTCGTATTCATCGTTGTATTCTGACTCCGAAGAAGTCTTTTGCAAAAAATAATACGAACTCCGATTTTTCTTCGGGGTTCGTATTATTTGCATATGGTGGAGATAGTCGGGGTCGAACCGGCGACCTCTTGAATGCCATTCAAGCGCTCTACCAACTGAGCTATACCCCCACGGCAAAAATTCAGTTAACGTTATTATAATAACATATCGGAAAAAAAATTGCAAGCGTTTTTAAGTCGTATTTTTACTCCTGTTTTAACTCGTATGCCGGCAAAAAATTCAAATCGTATACCGACAAAAAATTCAAATCGGGTGCCGGCAAAAAAACAAAACGGACAATCAAAAACGGGCGGCTTGACAAATTTCATTTTGTCAAGCCGCCCGCCGTCTTATATATCGTCTTATATATTATATTTATATAATTGTTAATTCATTACGACTCGGTAACAAGATCTTTATACGCTTTTTCGTTATAAGTGATGTAAGCGTTTTCTCCGTCGTTGCTCGTATCCATCGTGTACTTCTTGATGAAACGATCCGCTTCTTTGGATACATAGTTGCTTTCGATCAGGCTTTCGTTTGCTTTCTTGAAGTTATAAGCAACCGTTCCCTTGGTTTCGATATCCGCTTCGAACGCCGCCTTATCGGCATAATATCCGTAGTTACCCTCTTTCGCCGTGCAGATAAGGATATGCAGGCCGTAAGATTCGGACATAAACATTACCACGCTGCCCTCGCCTTCCGCTACGGCTTTCCCCGCAGCCTCGACGAATTCGGTAACGTACTGATCCTTGGAAGTAACGGGCGAATAAACGTATCCGAGATACTTGTTGAAGTTGCCCGTATCGGTGCTGTAAGCGAACTTGATATCTTCGAATCTGTTGAGAAGATCGGTTCTGTTGGCTTCGAAATCGGGAATAATCGCCGGTTTATTGAGTTCGAGGTCAACGCCGAGCGCGTCTTTTACCGTCTTTTTGATATAGTCGTAACCCATCTCGTCGGGAGTGACGTTTTCGAAATGGAATTTGAGAACTTTCTCGTCGTCGGTTTCTTCGATATAAGAAGTAACGCCTTCGATTTTACCCTTGTATTCGGCAAGATTCCATTCCTTATCCGAGGTGTTGTAAACGTATTTATCGGAGAAAGTGAACTTTCCGTCCGCGTAAGTACCGTAGCCCGCTTTAACCCAGGACGATCTGAGATCCTTTACGACGATACTCTCCGCAAGACCTTTGACGTAATCGGCGATTTCGGTCTTAGTGACGTCCTTCTCCGCCTTTTTGTTCGTGATGAGAGTTTTCTGATCTTCGGTATACTCTATAACGAGGTGAGAAACGTAACCGTAACCGATACTCGAATTATAAACCACGAAGTTGCTGTCCGAAACTTCTCCGAGCGCGGTTTCCAGAGAGGAAACGTTGCCGGCATATTCCGAGGACTGCTTTTTTCCGAGTTCCTGATATTGTTTCCAGAGTTCTTCCGTCGTAGCGACTCTGTCCGCCTTGAGAGCCTTCTCGTATCTGTCCACGAGTTTGCTTTCGAGCGCGGATTTGACGTTATCCTTGAAATAATCGAGTTGGAGAACGGAAAGAACCGTGGGGGCTTTCTTGCCTTCGAAATATCTGTCGCCCGCGGAGTCGGTCTCGATAAGGCCGAGTTCCTGAAGTCTGCTGTAGCCCTTCTTGAACGCTTTGAGTCTGTCGCCCGCTATTTCGGCGTTGAGATATTCGTCTATGATCTTATTGCAAGCCTTAACGTCGATTTCCTCTTCCTCGCTGTCCATAGTGGGAGTGGTTCTCGGCGAATAGGTTATTTCTTCGTGGTTATGAGTGTCGTCATCGTCGTCGTCCATAAACGAATCGATAAACGAATTGAGGCTTTCGATAGCGTCCGAAACCGCCTGAAGAACTTCGTTCGCGTCGCCGACGAATCTGAAAGCGGCGTCCGTTCTCTTAAGCGTCGCGTCGCCGTAAGTTTTTTCAACGTAAGCGGCAAGCCCCGCGGCGTAACCGTCGTCGCCGACGGCTTTGTCTGTATAAGCGGCGATATCGTTATCGGAAGCGATAAGGGAGAGCATGTCCGAACCCTTATTGAGAGCCTTCACGTCCGCGGCGGTGAGAATTTTCACGTCGCCCGTGTAGACCTTATCCTTGTAATCTGCGGAAGAAAGCCTTTCTTTGGACTGCTGAATGATAACCGCGTTGTTCACGAGGTTGTCGAGAATAAGTTGATACGCCTTTGCGGTGGTATATCCGTAATTCTGCACGTAATAATATCCGTAAGACAGATAACCCGCGGTGAGGTCGCGTTTATAAATATCGGTGGCGACGCCTTCGACGGCGCCTTTGGAAATATCCACCTTAACCGCTATCTGAGCCATATCCCTGTCCTGATTCACCTTGAAAAGCGCGCAACCCGCGAGCGATCCGAACGTGACAGCGACAAGAGACACAACCGCAATGAGTTTGAATAACAATTTTTTCATAAGGTACTCCTGTCAAGCGAAGAGGCCAAAATGTTGGATTTAAACGTCTCCGCTTTACGTAATGACAATATTATACTAAATTTAACAGACGATTGCAAGGTATTTACGGTTGTTTTTTGAGAAAATACCAAAAAAATTTTTTCACAGACGGGCAAACCGACGGCAATAATTCAAAATCCCGAAACCGGACTCGCCGAGGCACGGACGCCTCTCCGAAACGAAACCGAGCGGACAGACCGCCGCTTCCGGTTTTAAAATCATCGCTTCCGGTTTAAAAATCAAAGAACGCGGGCGTTTTTTCGGCTTTAAAAACCCACGACTTTAAAAATCCTATGCCTTAAAAATCCTCGGCTTTAAAAATCAAAGAAGGCGAGCATCTCTTCCGCCGTATCTCTCGGGGTTTCGCAAAGGGCGAATTCGAGCGCGGGGTTTTCTTTGAACGTCAGCGTGACGACGTTTTTCCGCGAATCGATCCTGTCGAGAAATCCCTCTTCTTTAAGGCTGTCGATTCCGTTTAAAACGATTTCGGCGCGCTTGCCGGAAAGAGAAATTTTAACGGCGTTACGCTTCCTCGCGGCAATCTTCAATTTTGCGATAAGTATGAGATTATCGACTTCTACGGGGACTTTTCCGTAGTTATCCTCGAGCGAAGAACGTACTCTTTCCTCGTCCGCGGCGGTCTTAATTTCGGCGATCTGCTTGTAACAATCCATTCTCGAAGGCGGCGAAGAAATGTAGTTTTCGGGAATGAACGCGTCCATGTTCACGTCGAGTTCCGTATCGAAATCCTTCACTGTTTCGCCGAGACTTTCCCTGAGCAGTTTGCTGTATAACTCGTAGCCTATCTTGTCCATATGCCCGTGTTGTTCTTTGCCCAGAACGTTGCCCGCGCCTCTTATTTCGAGGTCGCGCAGAGCGATTTTATAGCCGCTGCCCATCTCGGTGAACTCCATAAGCGCGGAAAGGCGTTTATATGCCGCGTCCGAAATGACTTTTTCCTTTTTGAACGTGAAATAAGCGTGAGCCATAACGTTGCTCCGCCCCACTCTGCCTTTCAACTGATAGAGAGTGGAAAGCCCGAGATAATCGGCGTCGATGACGATAAGCGTGTTCGCTTTTGGCAAATCGATGCCGTTTTCGATTATCGTGGTCGCGATCATCACGTTATATTTCTCGTCGTAGAAACTCATAACGCTGTCCTCGAGCGTTCTTTTATCCATTCTGCCGTGCGCGACTATCACTTTCGCCTCGGGAAGAATGCTTTTCACCCGCTCCGAGAATTTATAAATCGTTTCCACCCTGTTATACAGAATGAGAACCTGCCCCTCTCTCGAAAGTTCGCGGCGGACGGCGTCGGCGATGAGCGCGTCGCTCTCCTCGGTTACGTAAGTCTGAACGGGAATCCTCACTTTGGGCGGCGTGGAAATGGTGCTTATATCCCTTATGCCGGAAAGCGACATGTGGAGCGTTCTGGGGATAGGCGTGGCCGTCATCGTGAGCGTGTCCACGTTGTCTTTGAGAAGTTTCAGTTTTTCCTTGTGTTCCACGCCGAAACGCTGCTCTTCGTCGAGAATCAGAAGCCCGAGATCTTTGAATTTCACTTCCTTGTTAAAGAGCGCGTGAGTGCCTATAACAAAGTCTATATCCCCGCCTATAAGCCCTTTAACGACGCTTTCCGCTTGTTTTTGAGTGCGGAATCTGTTGAGCGCGGCTACCCTTATCCCGAAGGGCGAAAACCTCTTCACCGCCGCTCTGTAATGTTGTTCGCAAAGTATCGTCGTGGGGCAGACGAGCGCGACTTGTTTGCCGTCCGCGATCGCTTTGAAAGCCGCCCTGAACGCGACTTCCGTTTTGCCGAAGCCGACGTCGCCGCAAAGGAGCCTGTCCATAACCTTGTCGCTTTCCATGTCGGCTTTTATCTCGGCGACGGACTGAAGTTGGTCGTCGGTCGGCTCGAACTCGAACTTATCGTCGAATTCGCGCGTGAGTTCGTTATCCTTTGAAAAAACGAAACCTTTTTTTTCTTTTCTCGCCTTGTATAACTGCTTTAAGTTAATCGTCATCTCGGCGATGGAGGCGCGCACGCGTTGTTTTATGCGGTCGAACTCCTTGCCGCCTATCCGATTGAGCGTTGGCTTATCTCCGCCGACGTATTTCGTGAGCCTGTCCATCTGATCCACGCCGACGTAAAGCATATCGCCGCCGAGATACTGAACGGCGACGTAATCCTTGCTGCCGTCCCGAGTGGTTATTCTCTGAACGCCCGTCACGTAGCCCACGCCGTGGACTTCGTGTACGGCGAAATCGCCCACTTCGGGAGCCTGAAACAAATCGCCCCGCTTGCGTTTTATGCGTTTTTCCCTGCCGGTATCGAGATACATGTCGCCCGTACCGATAACGACGAGTTTTGCGGAATGATAAATGAAGCCCGACGGCAGAAAACAACTCGTTACGGCGGCTATGCCGAAACGAAGATCGGGGTTATCCGAACGAACGCAGGGCGAGCCGCGGGCGAGAATTTCGTCCGCCGTTTTATCCGCCCGCGCCGCGCTTCCGCAACAAAGGATTATCTTGTAACCCGAAAATTTCCAGTTGGATATATCGCGGAAAAGGTCGTCCGGCTTTGCCGAATACCTCGCGACGGGCGAACATTTTACGTTGAACGTTTTAAGCGGATTGAAGAAATTCACGGCGGTGGTTATGTTCTGCAACGCCATTCTTCTCAGTCCGTTGAGCCGCCCGATAAGCGCGTTGCTGTCCGACAATTGCAGAATGGTGAAATCCATCGCTCTGCCCGCCCGCGAAAGGGTGAGAACCCTCTCCGTATGCTCTTTTATGAGCGCGGAAAGCGAATCGGAAAGCATTTTGCATTCGTCGTAAACGACCACCGTTTCCGGCGACAGATACGAAACGATATCGGTCGTTACCGACGGAAGTATCGGGAGAATGAACTGAAAGGAATCGTCGCACGCGCAGTCGTCGATTTTTTCGGAAATTTCCGCGGCGATACGCCTCGCGTCGTCCTTAACGGCGAGAGTTTTAAATTTCAGAACGGACTCGCACAGGCGGTCTTTGACCGTTTGTCTGTCGTTTTCGTCGATTATCGCGTCCGTTGCGGCGATTGCCGTAAAACCGCTCACGATTTTCTTTTCTTCCTTGTTGCCCTTCTCGTATTCGGTTACGGTTTCAACCTCGTCGCCGAAAAAGTCCGCACGATAAATATTGTCGCCGTTTACGGGATAAATCTCGAAAATATCGCCGCGGAGAGCGAACGTCGCTTTTTCTTCGGCGAACTCCTCTCTTTTATAGCCCATCTTCGTCAGAACGGAAACGAGCGCGTAAGGATCGGTCGTCTGCCCGCGTTTTATCTCTACGGACGGAATCTTTTTCGGGAAGAGTTGCAGAAGGCTTTCGAACGTGGCGACGACGTACTTCGCGCCGCGCTGGATTTTATAAATCGCCGACAATCTCTCGTAAAATCTCGATTTTTCGAACGCCGTTTTGAAAAGCAGAACGTCGTCCTTCGGCGGGAGATACACAACGTCTTCGCCCGTAAGCCCCCTTAATTCCTCCACGACTTTGGACGCGTAAACGCCGTCCTTGACGATATAGAGTATCGGCATACCCGTTGCCGACGCGATGTGGCACTTCTCCGCGAACGACACGCCGAAAACCGCGGAGGGAATTCCTCCGCGGACCGCATCGACTATGGATAAGATTTCTTCGCCCGATTGCTCGGCGGTGAGATAGTTTTTAAGCATTTTATTCCGCGTATCTTGCCGCGTTGTGAACGCACATTACGTCCTCGATTTTTTTGCCGTGAATGAAGTCGTCCGCGGCGGCGACCGCTTCGCCCACCGAAAATCTGAATTTCGGCTCGTCCTCTTTTTTTACGTCCGACAAAACGTAAGAAAGGATATCGTAACTTCCCTCCGGCTTCGTGCCTATGCGAACGCGGGGAAAATTCTCCGTGCCGAGTTCCTTAACGATGTTTCTCATGCCGTTATGCGTGCCGGAAGAGCCGTTTTTCCGTATGCGGAGCGCGCCGATATCGATATCGACGTCGTCGTAAATGACGAGAATATTCTCGCTCGGCACCTTGAAATAAGCGGATATTTCGCGTATGCACTCGCCGCTTAAATTCATAAAAGTCTGCGGCTTTAAAAAAATCACCTTTTCGCCGCCGACGCTTTTCACGCCGAAAAGACCTTTGAAACCTTTTTTGTCAAAGGAAACGCCGTGCTTTTCGGCAAGCAGTTCGACCGCCATAAAGCCTAAATTATGCAAGTTTTTAAGATATTTGTCGCCCGGATTGCCGAGCCCCGCAACAATATACATTTTTATCCTCAAGCCCGCCGATATGATATATACGGTTTCGTAAAACGGCAACGACCGTTATCGACGATATAAAAAAGGTTGTCGCTTTTTCGGCGACCGCGAACCGTTATCGACGATATAAAAAGGGTTGTCGCTTTTTCGGCGACCGCGAACCGTTACCGACGGTGTAAAAGGGTTGTCGTTAATCCGGCAACCCTTTTCCCTTTCGTATTTCTTATTTATCGTAAATATCGGACATTCTCGCGTCTTTATAAACGATATTGATCGCCTGCGCGAAAACCTTAGCGACGGAAAGGACTTCGATTTTGTCGAGTTTCTTTTCTTCGGGAAGCGGAATCGTGTCGAGAACGACGAGTTTCGTTATGTGCGAATCCTTTATTCTCTGGATGGCGGGGCCGCTTAAAACCGCGTGCGTGCAGCAGGCGTAAATCTCCGCCGCGCCGTTGTTATAAAGCGCTTCCGCTCCCTGACAAATCGTGCCGGCGGTGTCGATCATATCGTCCACCATAAGGCATCTCTTGCCTTTTACGTCGCCGATTATGTTCATAACTTCGACCTGATTCGCCTTGGGGCGACGTTTATCGACGATAGCCATCGGGCAATTGAGTTTCGCGGCGACGTTTCTCGCTCTCGAAACCGAACCCACGTCGGGAGATACGACGACGAAATCGTCGTCTACGTACTTCTGGAAGTATTTATAAAGGATAGGTCCGCCGACGAGATGATCGACGGGAATATCGAAAAAGCCCTGAATCTGATTTGCGTGAAGGTCCATGGTAAGGACTCTGTCCGCGCCTGCGGAAGTGATTATATCCGCGACGAGTTTTGCGGTGATGGGATCTCTTGCCTTTGCTTTTCTGTCCTGACGGGCGTAACCGAAATACGGCATAACCGCCGTTATTCTTCCTGCGGAGGCTCTTCTGAGTGCGTCGATCATTATGAGAAGTTCCATAAGGTTCTCGTTGACCGGAGCGGACGTGGACTGAATTATGAATACGTCCCTGCCTCTTACCGATTCGCCGAGATGAACGCTCGTTTCGCCGTCCGAAAAATGGCCGACTTCAACGTCGCTCAAAGGAATCTTCAGTTCTTTCGCGATTGCCTCGGCAAGTTGTCTGTTGGAATTGCCTGCAAAAAGTTTTATCTCCGTGCTGTGTGTTATCATTGCTTCCTCCAAAATTAGCGCGCTGAGCGCGTTTCAAACTTAAGTTTGTTCTCGTGCAAGCCAAGAATACCCGTCTTTTTCTATTATATATAATCCTTTGATTTTTAGCAAGTAAAAACGTCGGCGGGCGGAAAATAATTTTATTATTCCTTATATCGTCCGGTCACTTCCTGCGGGTTTTGAAAAAAGTCTTTATCTTTTCGGAACATTCTTTTTCCATAACCCCGCCCTCGTATTCGGTGACGTGGTTAAGCCCGCTCTCCGAGAGAATGCGGAACTTGCTTTCCACCCCGCCGCCTTTCGGTTCGTATGCGCCGAAATAAGTCTTTTTTATCCGCGCGCTCGCTATCGCCCCCGCGCACATCGCGCAAGGCTCGAGCGTTACGTAAATTTCATAGTCCTCGAGCCGCCAGTCTTTAAGTTTTCTGCAAGCCTTTTCTATCGCGAGGACTTCGGCGTGAGCCGTGGCGAGCCGTTTGGTCTGTTTTAGATTATGCGCCCTCGCCACAACTTTTCCGTCTTTTACGATTACGCAGCCGATAGGCACTTCTTCCTTTTTCTCGGCTTTGTCCGCTTCTTTTAAAGCAAGCGTCATAAATTTTTCTTTTTCGCTTTTCATTTACGATTTCCTATAATCCTCCGCCCGCTCACTTGTGGTATTCCGCCCCCGCGATTATCGTGAAAGCCCTGTAAATCTGCTCGGCGAGCATAACTCTTGCGAGCGTATGCGGGAAAGTCATCGGCGAGAACGATATTTTGTCCTTGCAGAGATTCTTTATCCGCTCGTCTATGCCGTAACTTCCGCCGATTATGAACGTGATTTCGCCCTCGCCCCTGTCCGTTTTGCTTTTGATGAACGAAGCGAATTCTTCAGAAGTCATCTTTTTTCCTTCTATCGCAAGGCAGACGGGCGAACCTTTTATCGATTTTTCTATTCTCTCGCCTTCCGCCGACAGGATTTTTCCGATTGCCGAGGGCGTGACTTTGTCGTAATTTTCTTCTTTTGCTTCCGTAATCGAAAATTCGCAATAGCGCGAAAGTCTTTTGGAATATTCCGCTATCGCTTCCGAAAAATATTTTTCTTTGACTTTGCCGACGGCAACTATTCTGATTTTTATCATACGAGAAGAGCCGATATCCACATCAATAAACATCCCGCCGCGCCTATGGCGGAATAGCGGAAAAAAGTTTTGTAATCGTAACCGTATTCGCTTCTGCCCTCTTTAACCTTGCCTTTCAGAGTTAAAAACAGAAACGCGGCGAGGCACGACAACCCGAATACGAGCGAAACGATAAGCCATACGCCCGTAAATCCCGTGAAAGAGGGGCAGGCGTAAGTTAAGACAACGATTACGGCGTTATTGAGAAAGTGCGCCAAAACCGTGGGGAAAACCGAGCCGGAATCGAGCGCGAGCAGACAAAAACAGAAGCCGACGATGAACTGATACGGCGTCTGCGCCGGATTCATATGAAACAACGAGAAATACAATCCCGAAATTAGCGCGGCGTTGAGCCTGCCCGCGGAGGAAAGACTTCTCGTCAGAATTCCTCTGAAAAAGAACTCCTCGAAAACGGCGGGCAGAACGCAGACCGTTATCGACGTTAAAATCACGTTTAACGGAGAAAACGCGGGGAGCGCGGATTCGACGTAATTATAGCCGAAAACCTTTACGAGGAAGTCAATGAACAATCCGTTCACGGAAGAAAGCCCGAAGAACGAAGCCGCCGTGAGCAGAAGCGCGTAAAGATAAAACTTCGGTTCGGCTTTTTCGATCAGACAGGCTTCTTTCACTCCGCAACCGAACGATTTGCAGAAAATCAAACCCGAAACGGCTATCGCGAACGGCGTTACGCAGT
>CAVJNC010000074.1:0-10937 GCA_963650905.1 Subdoligranulum sp. APC924/74 | reverse complement strand
CCGCTATGGTTATAGCCGCATTAACGACGATTGTTCCCGTTTGTTTGCTTGTTCTCCTCGGTTTGTGCCTTCTCACAATGCTTTTATTTAATGTTTTATAAGAAATCTTTTCAGATTTTAGGTCGTTTACGATTTTTTTGTAACAGGAAGCCCTCCGCGAAATTTTTCGCGGAGGGCTTACTTAAAATATAATCAGATAAATTAACCTTTTAATCGGTCTATAACGTTTTTAACTTTTTCGCAGAGGTTTTCGACGGTGAATCCGAAACGCTTCAGAAGATCGTCGAACGGTCCCGAAGCACCGAAAGTCGTCATTCCTATAACGTCGCCGTCAAGCCCGACATATTTATACCAGCATTGCGGCGAACCCGCCTCGACGGCAACTCTCGTCCTTACGGAAGAGGGGAGAACGCTCTCCTTATACTTTTCGGGTTGCTTGTCGAAAAGTTCCATGCAGGGAACCGAAACGACTCTCGCGTCGATTCCGTCCGCCTTGAGCGATTGCTTCGCTTTCATCGCGAGTTCCACTTCCGAGCCGCTTGCAAGCAAAATCGCGTCGGGGCGTTTTTTGTCGGAGTCGGCGAGTATATACGCGCCTTTAAGCGCGTCTGCGCCGGAGTTTTCGTATTGGGGCAGATTCTGCCTCGTGAGGACAAGACAAGTCGGTCCTGCGTCCGTTAAAGCCGTTATCCAGCCGTAAGCCGTTTCCTTGCCGTCTGCGGGGCGGAAAACTTTCATTTCGGGTATCGCCCGAAGTCCCGCAAGTTGTTCAACGGGCTGATGCGTGGGTCCGTCTTCGCCGACGCCTATCGAATCGTGCGTGAGGATATAGGTCACGTTTTGTTTCATCAGCGCGGAAAGACGCATAGCGTTTTTCATATAATCGGAGAAAATAAAGAACGTCGCGCAGTACGGACGAAGTCCGCCGTGAAGCGAAATACCGTTGCAGATAGCCGCCATGGCGTGTTCTCTTATTCCGAAGTGGAAGTTCGAGCCTGCGCGGTTTTCGGCGGAGTAATATTCTCTGTCTTTCATGAGAGATTTATTCGACGGCGCGAGATCCGCGCTTCCGCCGACGAGGTCGGGAATAAGTTTCGAGAGTTCGTTCAAAACTTTGTAACTCGTATTTCTCGTCGCTTCGGGTTTCGAAAAGTCGAAAAGTTGTTTTTCGTTAAGCAAATCGGGAATTTCGCCCGAGAGGTAGGAAAGAAATTTTTTCGCGAGTTCGGGATATTCTTCGGAATAAGCGTCGAAAAGGCGTTCCCATTCTTTTCTTATTCTTCTGCCTCTGGTGATGTATTTATGAAGATGTTTTCTGACTTCTTCGGGTACGGTGAAGGGCGGGTAGTCGTAACCGAGATTTTTGCGGAGGGTTTTAATGCCTTCTTCGCCGAGCGGCGCGCCGTGAGCGTCGGCGGAACCTGCTTTCGGCGAACCGTAACCTATAACCGTTTTAATAACGATGAGCGACGGTTTTTCCGTTTCTTTTTTTGCTTTGGCAATCGCTTTGGAGATTGCCTCCGTATCGTTGCCGTCGTTTACGTAAAGCACCTGCCATCCCTGCGCTTCGTGACGTTTGCCTACGTCTTCCGTAAACGCTCCGTCCGTATTTCCTTCTATGGTTATGTTGTTTTTATCGTATAGAACGATAAGTTTGCCGAGTTTTAGCGTGCCCGCGAGCGAAGCCGCTTCGTATTCGATGCCTTCCATAAGACAACCGTCGCCGCAAAGAGCGTAAGTGTAATGGTCGACTATATTATATCCTTGTCTGTTGAAAATCGCCGCAAGATGCGTTTCGGCGATCGCCATACCGACGGCGTTCGCTATTCCTTGCCCCAAAGGTCCGGTCGTCGTTTCCACCCCGGGCGTCATTCCGTATTCGGGATGCCCCGGCGCTTTCGAGCCGAGTTGACGGAAATTTTCGATTTCGGTCATCGGCAGATCGTAGCCGAACAGGTTTAAAAGAGAATAAAGCAGCATCGATCCGTGACCGGCGGAAAGAACGAATCTGTCTCTGTCGGTGAATCCGGGCGCTTTCGGGTCGAATTTCAGATGTTTCGAAAATAGAGTGTAGGCGATCGGCGCGCTCCCGAGCGGAAGCCCCGGGTGACCGGACCTGGCTTTTTCGATCGCTTCTGCAGAGAGAACTCTGATTGTGTTTACGGCAAGTTGATTAACGTCCATTTCTTTCTCCTGATGTATTTCTACGCGGCTATTATACATTTTTCACGATATTTTTTCAAGCGAATTAAAGGCTCGTCATAAATTCTTTTAAAATATTTCTTATAGTCGGCTTACGGCGGGCAATAAGCCGTGATTTTCATTCAATACGCATATCAACCGCTTTACAATTTGCAAAAAAAAGTTTATAATACGCATTGTCTATATTTATAATACGCATTGTCTATAATTGTAGAACAAAACCTCGGAACAACGGAGAATAAATAAATGTTGGTAAGAAATTTGCTCGGCGCAAGGTATAAAGAAACGCCGAAGGATTGCGTTATAGCGAGCCACGCGCTGATGACCAAGGGCGGATATATGAAATATATGAGTACCGGAACGTACTCGCTTTTTGCTCCCACGAAGAGAATTACGGCTAAAATAGAAAAAATTCTCAGGGAAGAAATGGACAGAATCGGCGGACAGGAAGTTATGTTCCCCGTCGTCATGCCTGCGTCGCTCTGGGAAGAATCGGGCAGATATACGAGCATCGGCAGCGAAATGGCTCGTTTCACGGACAGAAACGGAACTAAAATGGTTCTCGGAATGACGCATGAAGAGGCTGCCGTTCACCTTGCGAGAGATATCGCCGCGTCTTACACCGACTATCCTTTCATGATTTATCAGATACAGACGAAATTCCGCGACGAACCGAGGGCGAGAGGGGGGCTTATAAGGGTGAGAGAATTCACCATGAAGGACGCTTACTCTTTCCATACTTCGCAGGAAGATCTTGAAGCGTATTACGAAAAATGTTACGAGGCGTACGTCCGCATTTATAAAAGAGTCGGGGCGAAAAACGTCATCGCCGTCAAGAGCGACAGCGGAATGATGGGCGGAAACGTTTCTCACGAATTTATGCTTTTAACCGATATCGGCGAGGACACTCTCGCGATATGTTCGGACGAAAAATGCGGCTATAAGGCTAACGTCGAGGTTGCGGACTGCATAACTCACGAAATCGACAGTCCCGAAAGGGAACTCGAAAAGATTTACACGCCTCACGCGAAAACGATAGAGAACCTTGTTCACGTCCTGAAAATCGAGCCTGTGAAAATGATAAAGGCGGTCGTTTATCAGGAGAATCTGACTGATAATTTCGTCGTCGTCGTGTTCTTAAGGGGCGACCTCGAGGTGAACGAAACAAAACTCAGAAATTACTTAAAATCGGAAGTTCATCCCGCCGTCGTTACGGAAGAAAGCGGAATCGTAGCGGGTTTCATCGGTCCTTTAAACTTCAAAGGCAACGCAAAAATCGTTTACGACCGTTCGCTTAAAGACATCGGAAGTCTTGTGTGCGGAGCGAACGAAAAAGACTATCATTACGTCGGGCTTAATATTAAAAGAGATATCGGCGACGTAGAGTACGTCGACGTCGCGAAGGCTTATAACGGCGGGGTATGCCCCGTTTGCGGCAAACCTACGATAACCCTTAAACGCGGCGTAGAAGTCGGCAACATATTCCAACTCGGAACGAAGTATACTAAGTCTATGAATATGACTTACGTCGACAGCGACGGAACGAAAAAGAACCCGATAATGGGTTGTTACGGAATAGGCGTGGGCAGGCTTTGCGCAACGATCTGCGAAGAGCAACACGACGCTTACGGGCCGATCTGGCCGATGCCGATCGCTCCGTGGCAGGTCGAGATCTGTTGTCTGCAGTCGGAGGACGAACGAGTAAAAGGCGTGTCCGACGATCTTTATAACAAACTTTGCGACGAAGGCGTCGAAGTCCTTTACGACGACAGAGATATAAGAGCCGGCGCGATGTTCGCCGACGCCGATCTTTTCGGAATTCCGATAAGAGTGGTGATCAGTCAGAAAAATTGCGACAAAGGCGTTGCGGAAATCGCTTACAGAGATAAATCTTTCAAAGGCGAAGTCGCTCTCGAAAACGCCGCAGAAGACATAAAGAACAGAATAAACGAGATTATGGCTCGTTATAAAGTGTAAAATGAACGGATTAAAGTTTGAAAAGCCACGCCCGAAACAGGCGCGGACGTATAATCCGAACAGATTCAACGCATTGGACAGCGGGATAGTTTATGTCATAGTTCTCGCCATGTTTTACGTCGTTTCGCTTCTGTTCGGAAAAGTTTTCGGCGCGTGGCTGAGAGATTTGTATCGGTACGACGTTTACGCGTATATGATAGTCAGTCTGCTCGTGTCGCAACTCACGATATTTGCCGTGGCGGCGATATATTCTCTCGTAAGGCGGACCAACCCGTTCGGCGGAGGCGGCTACGTCGCAAAGTTCGACGGCGTGCAGATTCTGATGTCGCTCCTTCTGATAATGGGAATAATGATGACGTTTTATCACACTCATCTTCAGTTCGGGCAGGACGCGGAAAGAATTCTCGGTCAGAGTTTCACTCCCGATATGAATTTAAGTCCTTTTTCGGGCGTGTTCGCGCTTGTTTATATCGCGCTTACGGTGCTTTGCCCCGCGATTTTCGAGGAAATGCTTTTCCGCGGAATAATCATGAGAGGTCTCGAACAGTGCGGCAGCGTTGCCGCGATAGTTTTGTCGGCGACGGCGTTCGCTCTGATGCACGGTAATTTTTTTTTTTTTTTTCTTCAGTTGATCGGCGGGCTTGCGATCGCTTCGGTCGTTCTTCTCACGAAAAACTGGCTTATCGGTTCGATCATGCACGGTTTCAACAACCTGTTTTCTGTTTTTTACGGCTTGTTGCTCGAAAAAATCGGCGAAGGCAAAATCGGCGAATATGTTCAGGCGGCAACCGACGCGTCGCTTATTCTTATAGGCGTCGCTCTGCTCACGGTGAGCGTTATATATTTCGCGGAACTCGCGTTCGAAAAAAAGAAAAAAGAATTATCGGGCAAACCGCCCGTCGGCAGATTCGAGAACGCGAGATATTACGAAGTTCTCGAAAACGGCGAGGCGTTTACCGTACCTTATTACGTTAAGGCGGAGTTGTCCGAACGGGGCGAGGAAAGCGAAAAAAGATTTAAAATCAAAGGAAAATACAGAAAAATCAACGGGAAAGCGCCTTTTATCGCTTCCTGTGTGGTTTTCGGCGCGGCGATATTCGTCGCGATAGTATTAATTTTTATCTGAGGTTAAAATGCTGTATTCAATATTGTATGACATCTTCCTTCTTTCGGAAACGATTTATAAAATCGACGTAGAAAACGGCGCTTTTTCGCCGAGAAGACTGGGCTTCGGCGGAATAATGACGTTTCTCGGCGGTTATGCCGGCTATATGGTCGCGATGTATATCGGCTATTATCTGCTTCGGTCGTTCGGACTGTATAAAATGGCGAAAGCGCGCGGACTTAAAAATCCGAAAATGTGTTTCGTGCCTTTTTACGCATATTTTATGTTGTCGAAACTGCGTTCCGATTGCAACGCGTTGAAGAAACACGGTTTTTACCCGATCGCGGCGGTATCCGCGTTGGGGGCGTGCGTTCTGTTTTCGGTTATTCTCGATTCTTTCTTTTCGGCAGGAATAATCGTTCAACTCGTAAAAACCGAGCGCGCCGCCGCTGGAACAGCGGTTCTCACGGAAGAAATGTTTGCTTATCATGAAAGTTTAGCCGATATTTTATCGAACCTTATGAGCGTATCGAAACTCGTGTATATGGTGTTCGCCGCGCTTCTTTATTGCGACTTATTCCGTACCTATTCGCCGCTCAAAACAAGGACGCATCTCACTTTGTCCGTTATTTTTATGGTAATCACTGGTTCTCCGCTTCTGTTCGGGGCGTTCGCGCTCTCTCTTTCCGGCCGTCCCGCCGTTAATTTCGACGAGATTCTCGCGAAGAGAAGAATTTATTACGGATACGGCAATCCTTACGGAAGCAGACCTTATTCGAACGTCGGCAACGGTTCGGATTCTTACGGCGGCGACGATAGTTCCGATCCGTCGCAGGATCCGTTTTCCGATTTCGGGGAAACGAATAAAAACGGTCGTTTGGACGATCCTTTCGGGGAATTTTCCGGCGGCAACGCGCGCGAAAAAACCGATTCGGACGATCCTTTCGGTAATTTCGGTTCCGATAACGGAAATTCGGGGAATAACGACGGCGGAAGGTCGGACGACGGCTCCGATTCGTTGTTTTAAGCGGTCGTTATGAGTAAAACCATTTCGGCGATTTCGACCGCGCAGGGAACGGGCGGCGTCGCCATAATAAGAGTCAGCGGAGAGGATTCGCTGAATATAGCCGAAAAAATGTTCAAACCGCTCGGAAAACGCAACGTCAGAGATTTCGAACCGTACAAAATGTACGTCGGCGAAATCGACGGCGGAAATTTTACCGATTTCGGAATGTGCGTTTATTTCCGCGCGCCGAAGAGTTACACAGGCGAAGACATGGTGGAATTCCATTGCCACGGCGGCATAGCCATATCGCGCGGAGTGCTGAAAAGAACGATCGAACTCGGAGCGATTCCCGCAACGCGCGGCGAATTCACGAAAATAGCGTTCATAAACGGCAAAATGAGCCTTTCCTCGTGCGAGGGGCTTATAGATATGATAAACAGCGAAAGCGTCGGCGAAGTGAAAGCGGGCTATTATCTTTATCGCGAAAAACTCTGCGCGAAGATCAAAGCCTTGCAGGATAAACTGACCTACGCGCTCGCTTATATCGACGCGGGTATAGATTATCCCGAAGAGGGCGTGACGGAGGACAATTACGACGTTATCAAAAACACGCTCGGAGAAGTTAAAAGCGAAATTTCTGCGATAATCGGAAAATACGGCGCGGGCAGAAAAATCAAGAACGGCGTTAAAGTCGCCATTCTCGGCAAGCCCAACGCGGGAAAAAGTTCGCTTCTCAACAGACTTCTCGATTACGATAAAGCGATCGTTTCGTCCGTCGCAGGCACAACGCGAGACGTGGTCGAGGGCGAAATCGATATCGACGGCGTGAAATTTATCTTTTCGGATACGGCGGGTATTCGCGAGAGCGACGACGAGATAGAAAACGCGGGCATAGAAAGGTCGTTGAAAATTCTCAATTCCGCGGACGTGTGTCTGGTCGTGCTTGACGGATCGGTCAAAACCGACGCGGACGATAAAAAAATTCTCGCCGAAACGGAAAACAGAGAACGGATAATCGTTATCAACAAAACCGACCTCGGAACGAATTGCGACGTTAAGGGCGACGCGGCGATATCCGCGAAAAACGGCGACGGCGTAGACGAACTCAAAAAACTGCTTGCAGACAAGGCTTTCGGCGGAGAAATCGACCTCGGCGCGGACTTTCTTACCGAAGAAAGACATCTCGTCGCGCTCGGAGAGGCTTTGGCTTCCGTGGACGACGCGATCGGAAGTTTTTCGGTGAACACCGCGGATCTTTCGTCCATTGATATAAGAAACGCGTGGCTCGCTCTCGGAAAAATAAGCGGCGAAACGGCGGACGAAGCGATTATCGACGAAATCTTTTCCAAGTTTTGCGTAGGTAAATAGAAAAAAGAACAGGCAGGAGAATATATATGGTAGATCTTGATTTATACAGAGTTTTTTACACGGTGGCAAAATGCGGAAGCCTTACCAAAGCCGCGGAGGAGTTGTATATTTCGCAACCCGCGGTTTCGCAGGCGATAAAGCAACTCGAAACCCAACTCGGCGGAAAACTTTTCAACAGGGTGAGCCGCGGAATGGAACTGACCGAAACGGGCGGCGTGCAGATGCTCGCCATCGTAGAGCAGGCTCTGAAGATGCTCGACGGGGCGGAAGATCGTTTCAAAGCGATAAGAAACATTGCCACGGGAACGCTCAGAATCAGCGCGTCCGACACGAATATAACTCACTTCCTTATGAGATATATCAAGAAATATCACGAACTTTATCCGAACGTTTCGATAGTTCTCAAAAACAGTACGTCGAAGGAGACGATCGAACTCATCAAGCAGAACAAAGCGGACGTGGGGCTTATCAATCTCCCCGTTTACGATAAGGATATTCTTCTCACCGGTCAGACTGGCGAAGTCGAAGATATTTTCGTCGCGTGCGACAAATATTCGAATCTGTTCGATAAAACGATCGACCTCAAAGATTTGTCGAATTATCCTGTTCTGATGCTCGACAACAACACGACGACCTCGAAAGAGATTTATAATTTTCTCGATTCGATTAATACGAAAATCACGCCTGAATTCGAAGTCGGCAGCGTTGAAATGCTCGTCGAAATGGCTAAAAACGGGCTCGGCATCGCGTGTATTCCGAGAAGATATATCCTCGACGAACTGAAACGAAAAGAACTTTTCGAAATAAAAACCACGCCCAAACTTCCGCTCCGCATGACGGGTATCGTGGTGAGCAAAGAGGGTGCGGAACATTCTTTCGCGCTTAAAGAATTCATCAGAATTCTCGATGACGATCAGTACAGATAAAATCTGTTTTTTTAAAGGCGGCATCGGCAAAATTGCCGACGCCGCCTTTAAAATCGTTCAGGCATTACATTTCCTTATTGCCGCAAAAACCGGTGATAAGCAATGCAACGCCTATCTTTTTCTTCTTAAATCCTCGCCTTTTATCTCTATGTTAACGCCGTGTTTCTTATCGTTCAACCGCGACAGAATTCTGTCGCCGTAACGGTCGAGAATCTGTTCCTGCGAGAGATTCGTCGTTATGATATACGGCATATTTTTCGCAAGCCTTTCCGATAAAATCAACAACAGATATTCGAGCGTGACGTTTTTATAAACGGGTTCCGCGCCGAGATCGTCGATAACGAGCAGATCGCAACCGCAGAGCAGGGAAAGATAAAACGACTTGTCCGAAACGGGCGCGGTGTGATATCTCAGAAAAATCGTGTCGAGTTCGCATGCGGAAACGAAAACCACGTTGTAATTTTTTGCGATCAGTTCGTTTGCGATGCTTGCGGCGAGATGGCTTTTCCCCGTGCCGACGCTTCCGGAAATGACAACGTTTTTGCTTGCTTCGCCGAATTTTTCGCAGTATCCGGCAAATTTGGCGTAATATTTGTCGAGATTGTTTTCTTTTATCGCCGACGACGAAAGCGAGGGAAGAGCCTTCTTTTCGATGCCGAGTTCTTCGAGCGTAATCGCGCAGGCGAGTTTTTCAAAGCATTTGCAACGCTTTCCGCTTTTCGTAATGCCCGTATCGCCGCATTTTTTGCAACGATAATCGGGAACGAGCATTTCGTCGGTAACGCCGAGTTTTTCGCGAATCGTTTTCATCGTTTCGCTCGCCGCGTTCATAACCGAAGCGGCTTTTTCTTCCGCCCTTTCGTCGCCGTTGAATCTTGCTTTCGAAAGGTCGAATTTCGCGGATTTATATTTCTTTTCGGCAGCCGCATAGGCGGCGTTTTTGTTAAGGATATCGGCGTAATATTCCGCGCGCGATTCCGCCGTTTTTCTTCTTTCGGCAAGTTCCGAATTTATTTCTTTTATAAGTCGAATGTCGTATATCATGTTTAAAATTCAATATCGTCGATGTCGTCGATAAGTTTTTCGAATTCTTCCTTCGTGTAAGAACGCGTTCTTATCGCCTGTTCGTTGTTCTTTTTGCCAGCCTGAGAGCGGGGAATCTTGTCTATGGAGAAAATGCCGTCCGCCTTCCAGCCCGAAAGCACCGCGTTGACGTAAGACATAGGGTTGGATTTCCCGACGGCGGTTTTGCACGCTTCCGAGATCATTTCGTCCGAGAAGTTCCAACTCCGCCAGGTTTTCAGGTTTTGTCTGTCCCAGTCGGTCGGTTTTCTCACAAGTCCCGCCGAGTCGAGCAGTTTTTTGATGAACCCGTCGTCGGCGGAAACCGATTTCAGATATTCCGCGATCGCCGCAAGGGTAATAAGCCCTTTTTTGTAGAGTTTTTCCACGATTTCGTTCATATCGGCGAGCGAACGGCGATTTTTTCTGAAACAGTAAGTCGCGAGGAACAAAAGGGTTTCGCCGTCGTACCCCATATTAAGCCACGGGGTGACGTAATTTTCTATGACTGGATCTATAACTTCCACGTAAACGGAAAGCGAACGGTTTATGGAGTAAGCAAGTTCGGTCGTCGCCGCTTTCGTTTTGTAATAGTCCGCTATTTCTATTTCGGAAAACTTCTTGCTTGCGTATAAAAGGTCTATCTCTTTATCGAGTTTTTCGATGTTTTTAATCTTCGCCGTTTTAGCAATGAAAATAATCGTGTCGATATCGTAGAGGAGTTGCTTGTTCCATTTTTCGAACAGTTTAAGATCTTCGATCTGCGGTTTTCTGTTCGGCAGAATATAATTCATAAGAGTTGCGAATTCGCCAGTTTTCATCGAATAATCGGACAATTCTTTTTCGATTTTCGTCGTCGTGGTAACGCCTCTCGCGATGAAGTCGTTCGCGACTTTTAAAATATATCTGCAACCTATCGCTCCGCCTTTCAGGTCAACGCAGTATTTAACGATCATAAGGAGCGCTTCGGGTTTTATTCCGTTTTCCTCCATGAGCGAGAAATACGCGGAATATTCGTTCGTCGTTATCATTCTGTCGGGGATGAGAACCTGAAGAGCCTTGTTGAATTCTCCGTATTTTTCCGCGCTGTATTTTCTCGGTTTCGAGGCTTCGGCGGGCAGATATTTCACGAGAAAAGGTTCTTCCGACAAAACGTTGACCACGCCAAGTTCTTCCCAGAATTTAAAACAGTCCGTAACTACGCTTTTTTCGAGGTTCACGTCTTTGCAGAACTTGTCGAAGGAAACGTCCTCGTCGCAGTCCTGACAGACGAAAAGTCCGTAAACGTAAC
>CAVJNC010000073.1:9178-10956 GCA_963650905.1 Subdoligranulum sp. APC924/74 | reverse complement strand
GTAACCGTCCTTATCTATCGGGCAGTTTACGTAATCGCCCTCGCCCGCTTCGCCGTATCTGTCCGAAACGAACGCCTCGTTCATGTCTATCGAATCGCCCGAAATTATCGGCGCGGCGGCGTCGTAAAAATAAAATCCGTCGCCCGTTATACGAGATATAAAATCGCACAGTCCGCCCGTAGTCAGAGGCCCCGTGGCGACGATTACGTTCTCGCTTAAATCGAAAGAACTAACCTCTTCGCAAACGAACTCGATATTGTCGCAGGACTTAAGTTTTACGGTGATCGCCTCGGCGAATTTATCTCTGTCCACCGCGAGCGCCGCTCCCGCCGGAACGCTCGTTTTATCCGCGCATTCTATGACCATAGAGCCTAAAATACGCATTTCTTCTTTTAAAAGCCCGCAGGCGTTGGCGTAAACGTCGTTACTTTTGAGCGAATTGGAGCAAACGAGTTCGCCGTAAAGCGGATTTTTGTGCGCGGGGGTGAAACTCTTCGGCTTTATATCGTACAGTTTAACGTTATATCCCTTTTTCGCGAGATAATACGCCGCTTCGCTGCCGGCAAGCCCGCCGCCGATAATTTTTACGACTTCATTCATCGGTTTCAATTCTTCTCTTCCGTTTTTTCGGTTTTTTTGCTCTTTTTCGGCTTATCCGAATAATCGCATTCCTTGTTTGAACATTTGCGGGTTTTTCCGTCCTTTGCGAGGACGATATAACTTCCGCACTTGGGGCAATGCTCGCCCGTAGGCATATCCCAACTCATAAAGTTGCATTCGGGATAATTCGAGCAACCGTAAAACGACTTTCCGCTCTTGGACGTCATTTTCTGCGTCGGGTTGCCGCACTGCGGACAAATCCCCGCTTTTTCGGCAAGGCTCTTCGTCGCCTTGCACGCCGTGCATTGAAGATATTTGCCGAATCTGCCCTTTTTAACGACCATATCTCCGCCGCATTTCTCGCATTTTTCGGTCGTCGTTTCCTCGTCGACCGGCTTCACGTTCGTGCATTCGGGATAGTTGGGGCAAGCGAGGAATCTTCCGTATTTACCCGTTTTATAAACCATCATCGCGCCGCATTTGTCGCATTTCACGTCCGAAACTTCTTCTTTTTCGGACTTGATGTTGGAACACTCCGGATAATTGGAGCAAGCGAGGAATTTGCCGTATCTGCCGTTCTTTCTTATCATCGGCGCGCCGCATTTTTCGCAGAGAATATCGGTGACTTCGTCGCCGTCCGTCGCCGCGAAAGCGAGTTTTTCGGCAAACGGCGGATAGAAATCCGCGATGATTTTGTGCCAGTCCTGCCCGCCCTGCTCGATATCGTCGAGTTTATCTTCCATATCCGCCGTAAACGAAACGTCCATAACGTCGGGGAAATATTTGACGAGCATGTCGGTTATCCTGAACGCGATATCCGTGGGAACTATATACTTGTTTTCTTTCGCGGTATATTTGCGTTTGGAAAGAACGGAGATGATCGTCGCGTAAGTGGACGGTCTGCCTATTCCCTTTTCTTCCATTATTCTCACGAGGCTCGCGTCGGTGAATCTCACGGGCGGCTTGGTGAACTTCTGCTCTTTCTCGATTTTTTCGGAAATCAAGCCGTCGCCTTCCTTAACCGGCGGGATAACCTTGACGATTTCTCCGTCGTCGCTTTCCGCGGCGGCTTTATAATCGTCGTAAACGGCGGTGTAGCCTTTGAAAACCACCGTTCTGCCGTTCGTTCTGAACGTGTAATCGCCGCATACGGAATCTATCGTGACGTAATTATACTT
>CAVJNC010000073.1:0-9168 GCA_963650905.1 Subdoligranulum sp. APC924/74 | reverse complement strand
GCTCATCTGCGAGGCGATGAATCTCTCGTAAATAAGTTTATAAAGATTGTAGTGATTTCTGTCGAGAAGAGGTTTGACCTTTTCGGGCGTCATCGACAAATCTATCGGGCGGATAGCCTCGTGAGCGTCCTGCGCGTTTTTCTTCGATTTATAGAAATTCGGCTTTTCGGGAACGTATTCCTCGCCGTATTTTTCCTTTATAAATTCTCTCGCATTCGCCTGCGACTCTGCGGAAATTCTCACGGAGTCCGTTCTGATATAGGTCACGAGCGCGAGATGCCCTTCGGGGGTTTCGATACCCTCGTAAAGGTGTTGAGCGACCTGCATGCACATCGGCGAGGACATGTTGAGTTTCGCCGACGCGTCCTGCTGCATCGTGGAGGTGGTGAACGGCGGGAGAGCGTGGCTCTTCGTGTCCGTCTTTTTAACCTGCTTAACGATGAACGCGTTGCCCGCGGCTTTCACGGCGTTTTCCACTTCGTTAGCCTCTTCGCCGTTGGCGGGCTTGAACTTTTTGCCGTTTTTCTCCGCGAGATACGCCGCGAAAGGCTTATGCCGATCGTCCGACAAAATAGCGGTGACGTTCCAGTATTCCGTGGGAACGAACGCCCTTATTTCCCTTTCTTTGTCCACGATTATTCTCAGCGCGACGGACTGAACGCGCCCCGCGGACAATCCGTTCTGAATCCTCTTGCAAAGAAGGGGACTGAGTTTGTAGCCCACGAGCCTGTCCAGAACTCTTCTCGCCTGCTGAGAATCCACGAGATTATAATTGATTTCTCTCGGATTTTTCAATGCCTCTTTAACGGCTTTTTCGCTTATTTCGTTGAATTCGATTCTCTGAGCCTTGTCTTTAAGCCCGAGAACTTCCTGCAAATGCCAACTTATCGCCTCTCCCTCTCTGTCCGGATCTGTCGCGAGGTAAATTTTATCGGCTTTTTCAACCTTTTCTTTCAGTCTTTTTATAACGGGTTTTTTGTCCGCCGCGATGACGTAATTCGGCTCGTAATTCTTCGCTATGTTAACGCCGAGCCTTTTCTCGGGCAGATCTCTGACGTGGCCGCCGCTGGCGTCCACCTTATACTTTCCGCCGAGATATTTCTCGATCGTTTTTGCCTTTGACGGCGATTCCACAATAATAAGTTGCATATATCCCTCCGCTTTCTGCGTTGATTTTTTTGTTTTACGGTTGTTTGTCCGTTCTGTTGAGGGCTTGGTTCACCCCGTTTTTTGTTTTGCTTCCGCCCTGCTGCCTGCGGTTAATTCGCTCCGTTCCGGCTCCGTCCGGTTTCGGTTTTCCGTCTGCGATTAATTCGCTTGCCGAGTTTAATTCGCTTCGAATCTGCCGTCCGGTCCTTTGACGATAAGCCCTTTCATTTCGAGCGAAACGGTTACCGTAAGCAGTTCGTAAACCTTGAAACCGAGTTTCAAAGCGAGCGCGTCGGTTGAGTTAACACCTGATTTAATCGACTTATAGACCGCTTTTTCGGTATCGTTCAGTTGAATTGCGGGTTTCTTTTCAAAAGTCATTCCCATCAGAAACGCCGCTTCTTCCGTATTTTCTATCATAGCCGCGCCGCTCTTGACGAGGCTCTTGCAAAGTTCGCCCGAAGAAACGCCCAACCCGTAAGGAAAACAAGCGATTTCCCTGCCGTAGTCCGCCGCGTAATCCGCGGTGTATTTCGCTCCGCTCTTCGCGTTGCCGCTCGCAATCAAAGTTATCGACGACAAAGCCGCGATTATCCTGTTCCTCACCGGATAAGAGAACGACCTCGGGACGTAACCTTTCGGGTTTTCGCTTATCAGAAGTCCGTTTTTCGCGATCGCGTCCGCTAAGTTCTGCTTGCTCGACGGCACTACGGGATAAACCCCGCTCGCCTGCACGGATATTATTCTGCCCGAAGGAAGCGCGCCTTTTATCGCCGCGCTGTCCGCTCCGTCGGCAATCCCCGTGACGACCACCGCGCCGTTTTCGCTCAGTTCGCGGGCGATCTTTTCCGTTGCGGAAAGATATTGCGGCAAAGTTTTTCTCGAGCCGACTATCGAAATTTTATGCTTTTCTTTCAGTAATTCTTTGTTGCATTTCACGTAAAGCGCGAGCGGCGGAACGGGCGTTTCCCTGAGCGATTCGGGATAATAACTTCTCTTTTCGCCGACGGACGAGATCGTTATGACGTCGTCCGCGCCCGAAACCGCCTCCGCGACGCGTTTTTCGACGTAATTTTCGTCGCCGAGCATTTCCGCTAAGGACTTGCCCAGTACTCGTTCGCCGCGATCCTCGAAAAACTTCGCAAGCCGCGCTCTGTCTTTGAACAAATCGCCTTTGAAATTATCGATAATCGTTTTCTTGTATTTATATTCGAGTCCTTCCGTCGAATCGAGAAACACGATCGCCTTTTCGATTCCCGTAAGTTCCGTCATAATCCGTCACCTCTGTAACTTATCGCCTCGAGCAAATGCTTGGGTTCGATGTTTTCCGATAAGTCCATATCGGCGATCGTCCTTGCCACTTTGATTATTCTGCTCCGCGCCCTTGCCGACATTTTGAGCGATTCGAACGCGTATTTCAGTATTTCCTCGCACTCGCGCGACAAAACGCAGTATTTATTGAGGTGTTTTTCGCTCATTTCGGCGTTGGACGAAATTCCGTCGTCCCTGAACCGTTCCAGTTGCAGAGCGCGCGTTCTGTTCACCCTTTTCCGGACTTCCGCCGAACTTTCGGCTTCCGTTTTGTCGGTGAGTTCGTCGTATTTTACGTTATCTACGTTTATTCTTATATCCATTCTGTCGAGCAGCGGACCGGAAATTCTCTCTCTGTACTTTTTAATCTGAATCGCCGAACAGGTACATTCCCTGTCTTTCGAGCCGTAATAACCGCACGGGCAGGGATTCATGCTCCCCGCAAGCATAAAACTCGCGGGATATTCGAGATTGGCTTTCACCCTCGTCACGGTTATAACCCTGTCCTCGAGGGGTTGCCTTAAACTTTCGAGAACGGAACGCGGATATTCGGGCATTTCGTCCAGAAACAAAACGCCGTTGTGCGCAAGACTGACCACCCCGGGTTTTGCCGACTGCCCGCCGCCGATTATCGAAACTCTCGAAGCGGTGTGATGCGGACTCATGAACGGACGGCGATAAACGATGCCTTCCGTATCCTTCATTTTGCCCGCCACGCTGTGAATCTTCGTGGTTTCGAGCGCCTCGCGGAAACTCATGTCCGGCATAATGGAAGGTATGCACTTCGCGAGCATGGTTTTTCCCGCGCCCGGCGGTCCTTCGAGAATTATGTTGTGATTGCCGCTCACCGCCACCTCTAAGGCGCGCCGCGCGACGAACTGCCCCTTGACGTATTTCAGGTCGTTGTCGTATTCCGCGGTCCGATAAACCTGCGCGTATTCCCTTTTTTCGACTATTTTCAGATCGCCTTTGCCTTCGAGATAATCGCAGACCGACTTGAGATCTTCCGCCGCGCGGACGGTTATTCCGTCTATAAAACTGCCTTCTTCCGAGTTTTCCGCGGGAATTATCATTTCCTTCACGCCTTTTTCGCGCGCGGAAATAAGAATGGGCAGAATGCCGTTTACTCCCCTTATTTTTCCGTCGAGAGAAAGTTCGCCTATCATAGCCGCTTTAATGTCCGCGTTCGCTGGTTGTCCGCCCGACGTAAATTGTCCGTTCGGCGTAAATTGTCCGTTCGGCGTAAATTGTCCGTTCGGCGTGATTTGTTCGTTTATATCAAACCGTCCGTTTTGCGTGATTTGTCCGTTTTCGTCGGGCAGTCCGTTTTGCGTGATTTGTCCGTTTTCATCGAACAGTCCGTTTTGCGTGATTTGTCCGTTTATATCAAATTGTCCGTCCGGCATGATTCTTCCGCTCGCGTCGGATTGCCTGTATGACGCGAATCGTCTGTTTGCGGAAGACTGCCTGTTTGTCATGAGTTGCCCGTTCGCCGCGATTATGCCGACGGCTATTGGCAGATCGAGCCCCGCGCCTTCTTTTTTCAGTTCCGCGGGCGCGAGATTGACCGTTATCTTATGAATGGGGAATTTTCTTCCGCTGTTTTTTATCGCCGAGCGAACTCTTTCTTTGGATTCCTTAACCGCCGCGTCCGGAAGCCCTACTATTTCGAATCCGGGAAGCCCTAAGTTGGTGTCGACTTCGACGTCGACTTCTCTTCCGTCCAGCCCCGTGATGACGAAGCCGCGAGTTTTTGCTAACATAATCCCTCCCCCGAAGCCTTTTTCGCTCCGTTTTTAAACGACAAGGCCGTAAACGTAACCGAACGCGAACGCCGCGAAGCACAAGCAGACGCAGACGATAGCGACCGTTTTAACGTTTTTGCCGAATATTTTAAGCGCGAAGCCGAACGCGAGCGCGGCGACGAGCGAATAAAACGCCGAACAAAGGGCGAAATCGGCAACCGAACCGCTCTTGCCGAAAACAAGCGCGATAAACGCCGCCGCAAACGCCGTGAGAATAAGTTTGGTTTTGTTTTTCGAGGTTTCCACCGCCTTCGAAAACTTCTCTTTCCCCGCGAATACGAGCGAAATTATAACGAACGCGAGAGAAACAAAACTCAGAAGCGAAGCAAAACAGTTCGCAAACGCGAAGTAATCTTTAAAACTCGCGTTGCCGAAGCCGACAAGCATTTTAAAGGGAAGCAACGCGTCCGCTCCGAAACCGAACGACGAGCCGATATAAGCAAGCGAAGCGCTTAAAAACCCTCCGCGATAAATTTTCACGAGCGCGGAACCGACGAAAGCGTAAGACGCGAGGATCACCAAAACAGGCAGAACGATCAACGCGCACGCGGACGAAACGCCGAAAAAGATTTTCTTTTCGCGATACGCGATAAACACGTTTTCCTTTTCAAGTCCTTTCGCCGCCGCTTCTTCGGCTTTGAATCTCTTCGTTCCCCTTAACGCCGCGTAAGCGACTATCGCGATAAGCCCCGCGAGCAGAACGAGAAGGGAAGCGTTTGCCGCAACGGCAAGCCCGAAGAACAAACCGGTAAGCCCGATATGCAGAATCGCAGATTTCTTATCTTCAGCGTAATAATCTTCGATGAAAAATCTGAACGCGAAATAAAACGAGTAAGCGGCGAAACAAGCGGATATCGCTCCCGCCGCCGAAAAAGACGCCGTAAACGCGCTGCCGCCGGTGAGACAAACGATAAAAGCGAGCAAAGCCGCGTATTCGTTTCCGAACAACGTTATCGCGATGAGATAAACCGCTACAATCAACGCAAAACCCGCTATAACCGACGGAAAACGCAGACCGAACGTGTTAAGCCCGAACGCCGCGACCGAAACCGCGTTGATTTCGGCGTTTAAAACGCCCCTGCCGAGCGAAGAACCGTCGTTGCGCATAACGGCTTTGACCGCCGCGATTTCGCCGAGTTCTTCATCCGTGAAATTATTCGCCGCCGATTTCGACGCGGTGAACGACGAACGTTCGTCGCAGATATTTTCATGTCCCGATTCGCCGTCCAGATCCGAACCGTAACGATACGTCGCCGCGAGCGGATTTCCGTCCTTATCGATAAAGGCGACCTCGTAAATATCCATTTCGTCGGCGGTGCTGATTTTAACGCGATTGTAGTCGAGCGTACTTTCCCCGCCGTCGTAAATAAGAATCCATTTATATCCGCCGCTGCCGCGGTTGAGATAAATTCTGCTTTCTTCGTCGCTGCCGACGCGTTTCGAATAATTCGAATCGTCGCTCGTCTGCCATTTGAAATCGAAAACGACGTTGACGTAAGCCTTTCCGTCGTCGTCCGCGCGGTAAGAGCGAATTTCGCCTATGTAAACGTAAACCTTGTTCACGCCCTTTTCGATATCGAGAGTCACGTTGCTCGATTTTGACGGAGAAACCGTTCCGCCGTCCGTCGTCCCGACGTTTACCGTGGAAAACGCCGTCTGCGGAGCCTTCACGCTCGTGGCAACAAAACCGCAGGTGAGCGCGTATAACAACGCAGACACAATAAGCGCGATATAAAATAAGGGCTTGATTCTTTTCATAAGAGTTTCCTTTTAATTGTTTTAACGAAAAGTCGCGTATTTAAAAATTTTCGGCGACTCGCATATTTAATATACAACTAATTTTTTCGTTTGTAAATTGTTTTCTTCAAATTTTCTCACTTTTCATAATATATATATAATGAAAAGCGATTTTTCGTCATTTACCGCGCCCCCGACACCTCGCCTCCGCGCGTTTCCGATAATCGCCGCAAGCGGCAAAAAACGGAACTCGCCCCCGTTACCTTGTCTCCGCGCGTTTCCGATAATCGCCGCGAACGGCAAAAAACGGGACTCGCCTCAGTTACCTCGTTTCCGCGCGTTTCCGATAATCGCCGCGAGCGGCAAAACGGAATCTGCAAAACGGCAAAAGAACGTCAAAAAACCGGCGTAACTACGCAAATACATATTAAAAATCGGCGAAACGGCGACGTAACGACGCAAATACATATTAAAAATCAACGAAACGACGAAAGGGCAAAAAAAAAGTCCGGCAGATCCGAACTTTCTTTTCCTTATGACGACGAGGCGTTTTCTTATCGCGTAAATAACCGATAAGCGGTTCCTCACGCCTGACCGACGCCCGCAAAAAATCAAAGGATTTCTTCGACTTTCGCGGCCTTACCGGTGAGATTTCTGAGATAATAAAGTTTTGCTCTTCTGACTTTACCTCTTTTAACCACCGTGATGCCGGCAATCTTGGGAGAATGAACGGGGAACGTTCTTTCAACGCCGATACCGTAAGAAATTCTTCTGACGGTGAAGGTTTCTCTGATTCCGCCGTTCTTTTTGGCGATAACGATACCTTCGTAGTTCTGAATTCTCTCTTTTGCGCCTTCGATAACCTTAACGGAAACTTTTACCGTATCGCCTACCGCGAACACGGGAACTTCGCTTTTAAGGTTCTCTTTTTCGATCTGTTCAATAATAGTCATGACTTTTACCTCCGTTATTACGCGACGTTCATAGCCGATTAAGCCAGCGGACCGCCCGAAGTCTTAGCCATTTTATCATATGCGGAAAAATATTGCAAGCGTTTTAACGGCTTTCTTTCGATTTTTTCGCTTTTTTCGGCTATAAAATTATATGGTTGCTTATATAATTGCTCCGATTGCCGTCACGCAGGCAATTAAATTATGCTTTTTTTCGTCACGCAGATAATTAAATTACGCATTTTTTCGTCACGCAGATAATTAAATTACGCATTTTTTCGTCACGCGGGCAATTAAATCACGCCCCTTTTGAGAATTAAATCACGCCCTTTTTTAGGATAATGTTCGCGTAAACGGCCGCTTCGCCCGTCGCGATCACTGCGTAAGCCTTTTTCGCGCGTTCATAAAACTCGAAACGGTCGATGTTGCCGACTTTCAGATTTTTGTCGTGTTTTTCGGCGATTTTCTTATATTCCTCCCAGATTACGGGATTGATTCTGCCTTTGTCGCAATCCATAAGTTGCATCAGAATGAAATTCGGATCGGAATAAGTGTCGAGCGGAATGAGTTGCAGGCAGGCGTCGAGCATTTCCGCTCCGCCTGTTCCGTCGGCGCGGATAACCCTCTGCCCGAAATTTTCGCTCGGGAAATTCCCGTCGGCTATGACGATTTCGTCGCCGTGGCCCATCTGGCAAAGAACTTTTATAAGTTCGGGACTGACAATTTTCGGAATACCTTTTAACATATTTTCTCCTTTTTATTTTAACGGATTTTCCGTTTTGGTTTTGATTTTTGTTTCAATTTCAATTTTAGTTTTCATCCTCGGTTTTCGAACGTTCAGGCCGTTCGCCGGAAGATTGATTTTCCGGCGGTTCGGCGAAAGACCGTCTTTCCTGTTGAGCGGCGGAAGATTGCTTTCCCTGCGGCAATGGTGAATATTGCTTTTTCGGGGGTGCGGCAAGCATCGAATAGAAATTACATTCGAGTTTTCCGTTGTAAATTTTGCGTTTTTTATCGGCTTTTCTGCCGAAGAGCCGCTCGAAATCGTCCACCGAAGTGAGCGTGTAACAACACCATTCGTCGAGATTTTTAACCGTTTTTCCGTAATCTCTGTAAAGTTTTTCAATCTCTCTTCTTTCGGAAAGTCTTTCGCCGTAGGGCGGGTTCGAAATTATCACTCCGTGCGAAAAACGCGAGGAAAAATCGCGCATATCCGCCCGTTGGAAGTGAATCATATCCTTAACGCCCGCGATTTCGGCGTGTTTCCGCGCGAGTTTGAGTTGCTTTTCGTCTATGTCGAAGCCGCTTATGCGAACTTCTCTGTCCGTGTTTATTTCGGACGCGGCTTTTTCCTTTATCTTATCGAAAACCGCCCTGTTCGTTCCCTTCCAGTGAAGATAATCGAAATCTCTGTTCATTCCGCTCGGAACGTTCGCCGCAATGAGAGCCGCCTCGATCGGAATCGTACCCGTGCCGCAGAAAATATCCGCGAACGGTCTCGAAGGCTCCCACACGGAAAGTTGAATAAGCGCGGAAGCAAGCGTTTCTTTTAAAGGCGCTTCGCCCGCAAGCCCGCGGTAACCGCGCCTGTGAAGCCCCTCGCCCGAGGTATCGAGCGAAACGGTGACAAAGTCCTTTCTTATAGCCGCTTCGACTTTATATCTTGCCCCGCTTTCCGTTAAGTTAATCGACTTATAGGCGGACATAAGCCTCTCGCACACCGCTTTTTTCGTTATCGACTGAATGGCGGAATAAGCGAACAATTTGCTCATTACGCTCTTCGCCGAAACGATTATCTGTCCGTCTTTATCGACGTACTTTTCCCATTCGATATTCTTTATTCCGTCGAAAAGGTCATCGAAAGTTTCCGCTTTGAATCTCCCGACGATTATCTCTGCGCGGTTCGCCGTCCGCAAAAGCAGATTGCACTTCGCCAACGTTTCTTCGTCGCCCTCGAAACATATTCTGCCGTCGACGGCGGAAAGGTCTTTTTCGCCCGTGATTTTATAAAGTTCTCTTTTCGTTACGGCTTCTATCCCCGAAGCCGAAGTTACGCATATTTCCATTTTTTAACCGTCATAACGGGTTTTACCCGGTTCCGTCAGTATGTTGTTCGATTCTCGCTCGGCTAGCCACAGGCGATTGCGTTGATACTGTATGTATAACTCGCGAACGCAACGCCGTATTAGTCAAAAACACAAGGCAAAACCGAGTTC
>CAVJNC010000072.1:0-11111 GCA_963650905.1 Subdoligranulum sp. APC924/74 | reverse complement strand
AAATAATAGCAGGGAATATGATGAAAAGAGTTTTATAGTGCTTTTTAACGCGTTTTCTGCGTTTTTTTCAGGGCTGCTTTTTTGATTTTCCCATGAATTATCGATTTTAAATAACAGGAATATTGAAAGAAGAGGTACCTCTTCTTTGCTTACTCTGTAAGCAAAGAAATCCCTTATATGGTTTTTTGTATAAATTTTTTCATAATTCCGCCGTTATTTAAAAAATAAAAATTTTTCATAAGGAGTGAAAATGAAACAATTAGCAAAAAAGACAAAGATTCTGCTTGCTTTTGCGTGCGCGTTGTGTTTGTCTCTGGGAATGGTGTTCCTCGGAGTTAACAGCACCGCCGAAGCCGCCGAGTCTACGCTTGTCGCCGGTTGTGAAACCACAACCGAACCGGAAGGACTTCTTCATCTTGAAACAGGAAAAGTTAAAAAGATGACCTACAAAGGCGTTTATAGCATTGATGGCAAAAGTGCTTACTATTTCACAAATGAGAATCCCGGCAAGACAGACTATGCCGAGGCAAGATTCTTAACGCCCAATGCGGACACGACAAAAACCAACCCTGACACTGAGAAATATTATTTTGATCAGCGTGACGTTTACGCGTTTTCTTATAGTTACAAGATTATCAATTCTTGCACTCAAAACGTAAACGATATTGAAAAACCTTATATAAATCAAATTTTGGCTTCGGACGCAACATATCCGATTTTGGATTTTGAGCCGATTCTTGATGGTAAATGGCATACCCATAAATATGTGCTTACCGCGGCGCAAACAAGTTTGTTTTCCGGCTTTATTGTAAAAATGGGCGGTTTGAATGGTGAAATGCTTATAGCCGACGTTCAGGTTGCTACCGAGCCTGTCGGAGATTGGATTAAAGGTTTGGTTGAAACATCCGAACCCGAAGGTCTTCTTCAAATCGAAACCACTAAAGTTAAGAATATGCATTATAACGGAGTTTACAATGTAGACGAAAGGGTTGCATATCATTTTTCTAATAGCGATACGAGAACGAATGCGGAAGCGAGATTTGTAACTGCCGGAACAGATACGACATCTACAACTCGCGTATATAATAATTACGCTGCTCAAAAATTCTCGTTCAGTTACAAAATCAAAAACGAAAACACCACCGACGGCGTAGCGGACGGAGAACACCCGCTGTATATCGTACAAATTCTCGATCCCAGTTATCCTATTCTTTCTTTCACTCCCACATTAGACGGGGAATGGCACACTCAAGAATATACGCTCACGCTTGACCAGAGTAAACTTTTTGCGGGTTTCATCGTTAAGATGGGTAGGCTCGATGGAGAAATGCTTATAGCCGACATTTCCGTTGAGGCATACCCGATGACAAGCGGTTCCACTTTAATTGCTGCCGCTCCCACAGTTCCGGCAGACAAAACGGCTGACGTAAGACAGCCTTCCGAACCGGAAGGAATTCTTCATCTGGAAGTCGGAAAAATTAAAAAGGCCACTTATCACGGACTTTACAACGTTGACGGAAAAGTTGCTTATTACGTAAGCAACGAGGCTGCTAACGGAGCGGCAGAAGTCAGATTCTCAACCAATGGAACGAACACCGTTCTTGATAGCGGCAAGAGAATTTACAACGTAGATCACAGAGTAACTGAAATCACATTCAAATACAAGGTCAAAAACAGCAGTACAGCCGTTGTTGCAGACGGAGAGGCCAGCCAATATCTTCTGCAGATTTTCGGACCGAACAATGTAGAGGAAAAGAAAGAAGTAGAGCCGGATAAATACAACGGTCGCGCATGGACTCCCGTGGTTTACACTTCGGATACCGGTTGGCAAACGATGTCTATCACGCTTACTGAGGATGACAGAGATATATTCTCCGGATTTATCTTTAAAATGGGCGGACTTACGGGCGAACTTCTTATTGCCGACGTAAACGTCGAACTTGACGAGGTCGCTCCCGTAATTACGGTTGCAAACACCACAAAGAGAGAATATAAAGAAGGCGAAAAGCCGGTTATCGACGCGACCGCTAACGACGCTGTTGACGGAGCCGTTAAAGTAACCGTGACTTATCCGGAGGGCGCGCTTGACGCAGACGGAAACCTTAAAGCCGGAACGTGGGACGTTACTTTAAAGGCTACCGACAAGGCAGGCAACGAAGCAATCAAAACCGTTTCTATAACAGTTAAGAAAGCAAGCACTCCCGATGAAAGTGCGAGCGAATCCGGCAGCGCAAGCGAATCCGGCAGCGCAAGCACGAGTGAAACGCCTTCTTCGTCCGAAACCGGCAAAGATTCCGGTGGTACGTCGACCACAGAGGCGGGCGGCTGCTTAGGCTCCGTAACGGGCGTTGCAGGTCTTGCGACCGTAACTCTTATGGCTGCCGCGTTCGTAATCGCCAAGAAGAAAAAAGATTAAAATCGTTTGACGTAAGTCGTCGAAAGATTTTATAAAACAATTAAGGTTTAAAAGCATTAAAGTTTAAGAGCGTTAATGCGGAGGGCTTTCTTTCCGCATTAAACGTTCTTAAAACGGCTGAAAAACTATAAAAACTACAAGCGAAAAGGCTGCAGGTCTGTCCGAAAAAACAGAAATGCAGCCTTTTGTCGTTGAAAAATATTTTCCGTCGCTCTCTCGTAACGCTCTCTCGTAACGCCCTCTTGTAACGCCCTTTTGTATCGTCCTCTCGCAATACCTCTCGTATCGTCATCTCGTATCGTCATCTCGGTCGGCCTGTGCGGTTAAAAGGAGCGCGTTTTTCGCCGTTACGGATAAGCGGCGGATAGGTTAGTCTTTATTGCGGTTTTTAGCCCATTCTTTCATTCTGAGGTCTCTCGAAAGAATCTTTTTGCGAAGCCTTATATTGACGGGCGTGACTTCCACGAGTTCGTCGTCCGCGATGAATTCGAGGCATTGCTCGAGCGAAAGAATAGTGGGGGGGACGAGTTTGAGCGCGTCGTCGCTGCCCGAGGCGCGGCTGTTGGTGAGGTGCTTCTGCTTGCACACGTTAACGGCAAGGTCGTCCTCGCGGGAGTTTTCGCCCACGACCTGTCCTTCGTAAACCTTTTCGCCCGGGCCGATGAAGAGCGTGCAGCGTTCCTGCGCGTTGAAAAGCCCGTACTGAGTGGTAACGCCCGTTTCGAAGACCACGAGGCTTCCTCTCGTCCTCGCGGGGATATCGCCTTTATATTCTTCGTATCCGGCGAAAACGTGGCTCATTATGCCGAAGCCTTTGGTGTCGGTGAGCATTTCGCTTCTGTAACCGAACAGACACCTTGCGGGAATTTTGAATTCGAGTTTGGTCGTGCCTCTGTCGTCGGCGGTCATATCGATGAGTTCACCCTTTCTCGCGCCGATTTTGTTCATTATCGCGCCGACGTAATCGTTAGGAACTTCGATGACGAGGTCTTCCATGGGTTCGTGGGTTTTGCCCTCGATTTCCTTAAAAATTACCTTCGGGCGGGAAACCTGAAATTCGTAGCCCTCTCTTCTCATGTTTTCGATGAGAATGGAAAGGTGAAGTTCGCCCCTGCCGAACACTTTGAAGGTGTCCGCGCTGTCGGTTTCTTCTATCTTCATCGAAACGTTGGTTTCGATTTCCTTGAAAAGTCTCGCGCGCAGGTGGCGGGAAGTCACGTATTTGCCCTCTTTCCCCGCGAACGGACTGTTATTTACCATGAAGTACATCGAGACGGTCGGCTCGTCGATGGCGACGAAGGGGAGTTGTTCGATGCAGTCTGGCGAACAGATAGTTTCGCCTATGTTTATGTTTTCTATGCCCGAAACGGCGATTATGTCGCCCATTTCCGCGCTGAGAACTTCCGTGCGTTTAAGCCCTTCGAACTGATAGAGTTTGCCGACTCTCGCGTTCGTGGTGGTTTTGTCGGTGTGGATAACCGTTATCGGCTGAGCGTCCTTGATTTTGCCTCTCACGATTCTGCCTATGCCGATTCTGCCGACGTATTCGTCGTAATCTACGTTGCAGATTATCGCCTGAAGGGGCGCGTCGAGTTCGCCCTGCGGAGCGGGAATTTCGGAGAGAATGGTATCGAGAAGCGGATCCATATTGTCGCTTTCGTCGGTAAGTTCTTTCTTCGCCCAGCCCTGTTTCGCGCTTGCGTAAACGACCTTGAAATCGAGTTGGTCGTCGTTCGCGCCGAGTTCTATGAACAGGTTGATTACTCCGTCGATAGTGGCGTTAAGGTCGCCGCCTTTGTCGATTTTGTTGATGCAGACGACGGGCTTTTTATTGAGCGACAACGCTTTTTTAAGAACGTATCTCGTCTGGGGCATACAACCTTCCACCGCGTCCACGAGCAGAACCACGCCGTCCACCATGGATAAAATACGTTCCACCTCTCCGCCGAAGTCGGCGTGACCGGGGGTGTCGATGATGTTGATTTTCGTGCCTTTGTAATTAAGCGCGGTGTTTTTGGCGAGGATGGTGATTCCTCTTTCTCTTTCGATATCGCCGCTGTCCATAACTCTTTCGGCAACCACTTCGTTGGTTCTGAAAATGTTATTCTGCTTTAAAAGCGCGTCCACGAGAGTGGTTTTGCCGTGGTCTACGTGCGCTATTATGGCGATGTTTCTTACGTCGTTTCTTACGTCCATACTTAACCTCTGTTAAAAAATACGTAATACAGTATAAACTTTGCCGATAAAATTGTCAAATAAACGGAAACGGCAAACGGAAAATGTGGACTTTTTTTTTATAATGTGGTATTATTTCGGTATGAATTCGCAACTTAAAAAAATATTGATGATAGCGACCGGCGGAACGATCGCCTCGAAAAAAAGCGAGGACGGACTGACTCCGTCGCTCACCTCGGAAGAACTTTTGTCTTACGTGCCGGAAATCAGGCAGTTCTGCATCCCGTCGTCCGTGCAGACGATGAATATCGACAGCACGAACATCTGCGCCGACGATTGGCTCGTCTTAGAGGACGTTATCGAAAAAAATTACGATAAGTACGACGGTTTCGTCATCTGCCACGGCACGGACACTATGGCGTACACGGCGGCGACGCTTTCCTATCTTATTCAGAACAGCCCGAAGCCGATCGTCATAACCGGCTCTCAGAAGCCGATCGATATGGATATAACGGACGCGAAAACCAACCTTTCGGACAGTTTTCTGTACTGTTGTTCGAAGTATGCCGCCGGCGTGCAGATAGTTTTCGACGGCAAAGTGATAAAGGGAACGAGGGCGAAAAAGACGAGAAGTAAGAGTTACAACGCTTTTTCGAGCATAAATTTCCCTTACACGGCTATAATTCAGGACGGCCGCGTTATGCAGTACGACAAAACGCGGAAGCGCGGCAAGCCGAAATTTTATCGCAAACTCGATAAAAACGTGGGGCTTTTCAAACTCATTCCGAACGCGAATCCGCTCATTCTCGATAAGTATTTCGAACTGTACGACGCCGTTATCATCGAAAGTTTCGGCACGGGCGGAATTCCTTCGGGCGAAAAGTTCGGCTTTTACGACATCATCGACAAGTGGCGCAAAAAGGGTAAAATACTCGTCATGTGCACGCAGGTGGTCAACGAAGGCAGCGATATGACCGTTTATAAAGTGGGGAAAAGGTTGAAAGAGAAGTACGGCTTTTTAGAGTCTTACGACATGACGCCCGAGGCGGTTCTGGCGAAACTTATGTGGTTGCTCGCGGAAAAACGCCGCGTTTCGGACGTGAAGAAGGCTTTTTACAAAACCGTCGCCGACGATATTTTATACACGGAATAAACCTGCCTATAAGTCGATTAACCGGTTTTTTTACATTCAACAGACGCTTATTAACCTGCGTTTTTCGCGTTCGATAGACGGTTACGGAGAAGAAGATGATTAAAAAATTCGCGAGTTATTACAAACCGCATATGAAACTTTTCATCCTCGATATGGTCTGCGCGTTCACGGTTTCGGTTTTAAACCTTGCTTATCCGAAAATCGCGGGCAAGATCATCGAGGTGAAGCAACTCGATTACGTCCTCATTTTTTCGGCGGTTCTGCTCGGAATTTTCCTGCTCAAAGCCGTTTTGAATTACCTCATCACTTATTGGGGACACGTCGTGGGCGTGCGTATTCAGGGCGATATGCGCGCGGAACTTTTCGCGCATTTGCAGAAACTGCCGTTCACTTATTACGACGAAACGAAAGTCGGCTCGATAATGTCGAGACTCGTAAACGACCTGTTCGAGATTTCCGAACTCGCTCACCACGGGCCGGAGGACGTGTTTTTGTCCTTGCTTTCGATTATCGGCGCGCTTATAATGATATGCTTCATCAATCCGTGGCTTTCGCTCATTCTGCTTGCGATAATCCCTATAATGATTTTCATCGCTTCGAGATTGCGTCTGAGTTTGATTCACGCCTTTTCCGCTTCGAGAGAAAAAACTTCGGAAATAAACGCCGCGGTGGAAAGTTCCGTTTCGGGAATAAGAGTGGCGAAAGCGTACACCGCGGAGAGACACGAAAAGGAAAAATTCGCCGCCGCGAACGAGGGGCTTAAAGCCGCCCGCTCGATGCAATATAAGTCTATGAGTCGGTTTAACACGGCTATGAGCCTTTCGATGGATATTTTATATCTCGTCGCGTTCTTCGCCGGCGGACTGTTTTTCGTGAATGATCTCATATCTTCCGCCGACCTTACGTCTTACGTTTTATACGTTGCGATGCTCGTTTCGCCGATACGTACTTTCGTTACGATTTTTGAGGAAATCGAAGAGGGCATGACGGGATTCAGAAGATTTACGGAAGTGATGAACGTCGCTCCGGAAAAGGAAACGGAAAACCCCGTGAAGGTGGATAAACTGAGAGGCGATATCGTTTTCGACAACGTGAGTTTCAGATATAAAAAGGAAAGCGACGACGAAAAGAGCCTTATTTTAAACGACCTTTCGCTTAAAATAAAAGCGGGATCGACCGTCGCGCTCGTAGGGCCTTCGGGCGGCGGAAAAACCACGCTCTGCAATCTTATTCCGCGTTTTTACGATATCGATTCGGGCAGAATCACAATCGACGGCATCGATATAAACGATATGAGTTTATACGACTTAAGAAGAAATATCGGTTCGGTCGCTCAGGACGTGTTCATTTTCAGCGGCACGGTTAAGGAAAACATCGCTTACGGCGATTTCGACGCGACCGACGAGCAGATCGAAAACGCCGCGAAACTCGCCAACATTCACGATTTTATAACTTCGCTCGACAACGGTTACGATACTTACGTCGGCGAGCGGGGCGTTAAACTTTCCGGCGGGCAGAAGCAACGCGTGGCGATAGCGCGCGCTTTTCTGAAAAATCCGCCGATACTGATTCTGGACGAAGCCACTTCCGCGCTCGACAACGTTACGGAAATGCAGATTCAGCAGGCGCTCGAACGTCTTTCCGTCGGCAGAACCACGATAGTCGTCGCGCACAGGCTCTCGACCGTAAAAAACGCCGACGAAATAATAGTTTTCGGCGACGGCGGCATAGAGGAACGCGGCACGCACGACGAACTTATCAAAAAACGCGGCATTTACGCCGAATTATACGAATATCAGTTCAGACAGTAGATAACGCGGGCGGCAACCCCGCATAAACCCGCTCGGCTAACCGAGAGATTTAAAACTTAATGCGGTTCGAACCCATCTCGGCTAAGCCGGCAAACGGAGCAGAAAATGAAGAGAAAAAACAGATTCAGAAAAACATTCGAATATTTATGTACGAGAAGGCGGATCATAAGTTTTATCGTGGCGGTTTTATCCGCGGCGACCGCCGTAGGTTATATCGTTTATTCGGGCGTCTGCGCCTTCAATATCGATAAGGTCAAAGAAACGATGAAAGGGTTATGGGGCTTTCAGTTCGTCGCGAGCGTCGGGTTTTACACGCTCTTTTCGGTGCTCGGCATAATTTTGTTTTCCGTTCTGGGGCTGTATCGCGCGCTGATGTGCTATTTCTATTATAAAATCTATAAATGCGACGTCGCTTTTTATAAGGAAAGGAGAAACGATATATTCCTCTTTTCGTTCTTTTCGTTCGTGATGACGGGCGTGTATTTTTTCCTTTATTATAAGGAAGGCGCGGAAATGCCGTACGTCGGCAAAGGCGGCTCTCTGGCGGCGGCGATTATTTATCTGTTGCTCGGTTGGTTGCCGCTTATCGAAAAAATTATCTGCGACGTAACCGTCAGGGTTATGAAGAAAAAGCGGGCCGTTAAAGTGCCTAAAAGAGGCGATATCGAGGAGGAACTCGAAAACGACGCCGATTTAAGCGCATTGTCCGCATTCGGGCAGACGAACGGCGTGAACGGCGACGAAAAACCGACCGCCGACCAAAATGCGGAAGAGAATTTAAAGAACGCGGCGAAAAAAGCGGAAGACGAACCCGCTACGGAGAAAATTTCCGCCGCGAAAGATATTTCCGACGCGGAAGATATTTCCGACGCGGAAGATATTTTCGACGCGACCGAGGAAGAGAGAATAACGAAGAGTTACGGAAAGGCCGCCGGCAGGCTCGCAAGACGGATGAAAGAAATGGAAGAGGAAGACGAGGACGACGAAGAGGACGAATAAAGTCCGCGTTTTACGTCCGCCGCTATAACGCCGTTATAATTAAAAAATATTCGCGAACGGTCGTTTATAATTCTTGACTTGCGGAACTTTCCGCGATATAATATAATCGCAAAATCGATATAATAACCATAAAATCGATATGATAGTTACAAAATCGATATGATAACCACAAAATCGGTATGGATTTTTCTGAAATATGATTTCATTTTTCGCCATACGCCCGCAGAACGCGGGCGTACGGCGATTTTTTATAGCCGCGGGCGACTGCGTTTCGGCGAGTTGAAATACAATTCTTCTTGTCCGGCATAGACGACGAACGAACCGCCGGAAACGGCCGCAAAAATCCGTCGCATCCGCCGCCGTTCTCGCAATAAAACCGCAAAGGAAGTAGGAATAAAATGAACAAAAAACTGAAATTTTCCGCAGAAATCGCTTATTTTATCGCAATCGTTCTGCTCGCTCCGGCAGTCGCGACGCTTACCGCCGCCGATTTCGGTATTTCGATGATAGTCGCCCCCGCTTATCTGCTCAGTCTTAAAACGACGGTTCTGAGTTTCGGGCAAGCCGAATACGTCGTTCAGGCAGGAGTGTTCCTTCTTCTCTGCGTGATTCTGAGAAGATTCCGCCCCGTTTATCTGTTTTCGTTCGCAACCTGCCTGATTTACGGATTCGTTCTCGATCTGTGGAGAAAAATTCCCTTTTTCGATCCGCAGATAACGCCGCCGGGGAGCATGGATTTATGGCTCAGAATCGTCATGTTCGTATCCGGCGTGCTGACGACGTCGTTTGCCGTCGCTCTGTTTTTCAAAACGTATCTTTACCCGCAGGTATACGACTTTTTCGTAAAAGCCGTTTCCGACAGATACGGTATAAGATTATCCCTTCTGAAAACCATAGTCGACATGACCTGTCTGACGGCAAGCGTGATCATGACGTTCGCTTTTTTCGGCGAAATCAGAGGCGTCGGTTGGGGTACTCTCGTGATGGCTCTTTTTAACGGAAGCATAATCGGCGTGTTTTCGAAATTACTTGACGTAACGGTCGATTTTCAACCGACATTCCCTCGGTTCGCCGCCCTGTTCGACCTGAAAACGGAAGCAAAACCTCAAAGCGGGAGAAAAGAGCAGAAACAATAATCTTTCGTTTCGGCGGAGTTTTAAACGTTAAACCGCAGAATTTCAAAACCCGGAAACCGCGGGGTTTTAAACCCGAAACCGCAGGATTTTAAATCGCGAAACGGCGGGATTTTCAAAGCCGAAAAAATGTTGCAAATTATTTCTGAACGTGATATAATAAGAACGTTGTCTTCGGATTTTAAAAAAAGTTACGAAAAAACCGACGGATGCGTATATTGTATCAAGGGGAAACTTCTACGGAATGAAAAAAGAAACTTTTACTGATGAATTTATAGAGAGTATTTGTCGGGAATTCGGAATCGCAGGCGACTACAGGTCTTTCGAATTGCTAACGAACGGACATATAAACACTTCTTTTCTGGTTTATTTTTACAGAAACGGCGAAGTGAAGGATTATTGTCTGCAGAGAATCAATTCTTACGTTTTCAAAAATCCGGCGGAAGTGATGGAGAATATCTCGAACGTCACGGAATACATACGAAACAAGATAAAAGCGACGGGCGTCACGGCGAAACGGTCGGTTCTTCATTTTCAACCCGCGTCGGACGGTAAGCATTATCATATCGGGCCGAACGGCGGATTCTGGCGTTGCTCGCGTTTTATCGACGATTCCGCAACCTATAACGAAACCGACGACCTCGGCATAATCGAAGAGGCGGGCAAGGCGTTCGGTGATTTCCAACTTAAACTCGCCGATTTTCCCGTGAAAAAACTCAACATAACGATTCCGCATTTTCATAACACGATCATGCGTTACGAAGCGTTCGAAGAGGCTGTGAAAAACGACGAAGCGCGCCGCGCGGGCGGCGTGGAGGCGGAAATCGGGCAGTACAGAATGCTCGAAGAAACCGCTACGGAAATGTATAAAATGCAGAGGCGCGGAGAACTGCCGTTAAAGGTAACCCATAACGACACGAAGTGCAACAACGTTCTTTTCGATAAGGAAACGGGCGAATACCTTTGCGTTATCGATCTCGATACGGTTATGCCGGGGCTTACGGGCTTCGATTTCGGCGACGCGATCAGGTTCATCGCCAACTCCGCCGAAGAGGACGAAAAAGACCTTGCTAAAGTCGGGCTCGATCTCGATAAGTTCGAGGCGTTTTCGAAGGGCTTCGCGGGTAAGTTGAAAGACGTTATGTCGCCCGCCGAAAAAGATACGCTCGCGCTCGGCGCGCTGACGATGACTGCGGAGTGCGGTTTGCGGTTTTTAACCGATTATTTAAACGGCGACGTCTATTTCAAAATCGCTTATCCGGAGCATAATCTCGACAGGGCGCGTTGCCAACTCGCGCTTGCTGAAGATATGATTTCGAAATACGACAAAATGAAGTCGATTGTCAAAAAATATGCCGATTAAACGGTTTATAGGCGGACTTTTATAAAAATATAAGGCTCTTTGTCAAATGTTGGGGTGTAGT
>CAVJNC010000071.1:0-11399 GCA_963650905.1 Subdoligranulum sp. APC924/74 | reverse complement strand
AAGATGCTTTCGGCAAAATATCGGGTTGTTTCGACGCCGCTTTCTTACAACACGCCGCTCGGAATATGCAAAGCCGCAGAGGAAATCGACGACGGAACGGAGATTTTTATCGCCGAAATGGGCGCGAGAAAACAGGGCGACATAAAGGAACTTTGCGATATCGTCCGTCCGGACGTGGGGATTATTACGGGAATCTGCGGTCAGCATCTGGAAACTTTTTTGTCCGTCGAAAACGTAAAATCGACCAAAAACGAACTTATAGAGGCGCTTCCGCTCGACGGTTACGCGTTTTTTTCCGCCGATTGCGCGGGTAGCCGCGAACTTTTCGAAAAGTGCGGAGCGAGCAAATGCCTCGCGGGGGCGAGCGGCGGCGAGGTTTATATCGAGTCGACGGAAGAGAAAGAGGACGGAACGCATATCGCGATGAATATCGGCGGAAAAGTTTATTCTTTCGCGACCGAACTGCGCGGGCGGGCGAACGCGGGAAACATATGTCTTGCGGCGTCGGTCGCTCTGAAATTCGGCGTTTCGCCCGAAAGGATCGTTCTTGCCGCGGCAAGACTCAAGCCCTCGCCGCACAGGCTCGAAGTCGTCAGGGCGAACGGAATCGTCGTCATCGACGACAGTTATAACGCCAATATCGAGAGCGTGAAAGCCGCAGCGGAAGTCCTCGGGTGCTTCGGAGGCAGAAAATACGTCGTAACGTCGGGGATCGTCGAAGGGGGAGCGTCGGCGGAAAAAATCAACGCGGACGCGGGGAAAATTCTTTCACGCGCGGCGGACGAAATCATTGCCGTCGGGCCGAATTCCGCGGCGATCTCGGAAGGGGCGGAAAGACACGCGGCGGTCGTCGAGGTGAGCAATATCGAAGAGGCGAAAAAAATTCTGAACGCAAAACTGAAAAAGGGCGACGCGGTTTTGTTCCTAAACGATATTCCGGACAGATACGGCGCGTAAAATACGGCGCGTAGAGCGCGACAAACAAGATACGGCGCGTAGAATTCGATGCGACGGATGCATAAAACCGGATACGGCGCGTAAAATACGGCGCGTAGAGTGCGACAAACAAGATACGGCGCATGAGACAGGCGTAATCAATAAAAATCCGGCTGAGCGTTTCAGAATATCCGGATACGTCTTTTAAAAAACAGATTAAGGAGGGTTAAATGAAGAACGTTCTTGTATTTTTCGGCGGGGTTTCCTGCGAACACGAAGTTTCGGTCATCACGGGCGTTATGACGGCGAATTGCCTTTCGGGAGAGGTAAACGTTTATCCCGTATATATCGATACGGAGGGAAAATGGCACACGGGCGAAAAGTTGAAGGATCTTTCATGGTATAAAACGCGCGATTTTTCTTCGGTGACTTCCGTGTGCGTTTTTGCGGGAGATAATCGCCTTTACGCTTTGAAGAAAAACAGGTTTAAAGAGATATGCCGCGCGGACGCGGCGATAAACTGCACCCACGGGCTTAACGGCGAGGACGGAACGCTTGCGGGGGTTATGCGGCTGAGCAGAATCGCGTTCGCATCCCCGGGGCTTTTTCCGTCGAGCGCGGCGATGGATAAATATTTTACCAAACTCACGCTCAAAGGCATAGGCGTGGAAACGCTTCCTTACGTGAAAATGAACAGGATAAATTACCTGAAAAAACGCGAGTTCGCCGCGAAATTCGTTTCGAACCGACTGAGTTTTCCCGTAATCGTGAAGCCAGCCAATCTCGGAAGCAGTATAGGAATAAGCGTGGTGAAAAACGGCTCCGCGCTGAGCGCCGCGCTCGACAACGCGTTCAGATACGACGAAAAAGTGATCGTGGAAAAAGCCCTCACGGACTTTCGGGAGATCAACTGCGCGTGCATAAAACTCGGCGACAAATACCTCGTTTCGGAATGCGAAGAGCCGATGACGAGCGGCGAAATTCTCAGTTTTGCCGATAAATATTCCGGCGAAAAAAAAGCGGTTTTCCCCGCCGAACTCGACGCTAAAATCGCCGCGAAAATAAAGGATATCACCTCTTACGTCTATCGTAAACTCGAATTTTCGGGCGCGGTGAGAATAGATTATCTTCTCGACGGCGACAAAATCTACGTGAACGAAATCAATTCCGTCCCCGGTTCGCTCGCCTATTATCTGTTCGCGGATTCGATAGGGGAGTTCCGCGAATTGCTTCTTCGTTCCGTCGAACTCGCCGAGGAAGAGGAATACGACAGGGAAAACAACGTTTACGTCTATTCGAGCAATATTCTTAATCTCGATTCGGAAAAACTGAGAAAATAACGGCGGTTAACGGTTATTGCCGCTCATATCGAAGGTTGTATGCCGCATATATCGTCGGTTAGCCGGTTATATCGTCGGTTGCGTCGTTGGTTATAACTCCGGTTATAAAGCCTGATTATATCGTCGGTTAGTCGGTTATAATGTCCAGGCTTGTCTGATTATATCTCCGGTTATATCGCCTCGGCGGAAACGCCTTTTCCCGACGGCGATTGTGACGAGAATTTTTCTTCCGGCATAGAATGATATCGGGGCGGGTAACGCGGGAAACGCCCGTTGGTTCGTTCCGATTGCTTTAACGAGGGAGAAAAGATGGAGAACGTTTTTGCCGTAATTTTCGGGTTGTCTTTTATTTTCGCGATGACGGTTGCGGGGGCGTTGCTCGCGTGTTTTATTCCCGAAAAGAGTTTCGGAAAAACGTTTCCTTATCTCAACGGATTTTCGGGCGGGGTGATGGCGGCGGCTTCGGTGTGGTCGCTCGTTTTGCCCGCGCTCGGATCGGCGGGGGAGTACGCCGCGTTGAAAATCGCGCTCGGGATAGCCGTCGGCGGAGCGTTTATTCTCGCTTTCGCGTTTATTTTTCCCGAGGACGAAAAAGCGGGATTCGATCGGCTTTTCGTTGCGATGACGGCGCATAATATCCCCGAGGGGATAGCCGTCGGTTTTGCTCTCGGGAGCGGAATTCTCTCCGGCGCGGGCGCGGTTGCGGGCGTTTCCGTCGCTCTCGGAATAGGCTTGCAGAATCTCCCCGAGGGTGTGGCGATAACCCTTCCCGCAAGGAAAATTTACGGCAGAAAGGAGGCTTTTTTCAAGGGAGTAATCAGCGGAGCGGTCGAGCCGATAAGCGGCGCGGCGGGCTTTGTCGCGGTCGGTTTTATATCGGTTCTTATGCCTTATCTTATGGCGTTCGCCGCGGGGGCGATGCTCTTCGTCGTGTTTTCCGAACTGAACGCCGAAGGAAAAAACGACGGGCCGAAACTTGCCGTCGGCGCGATGGCAGGTTTTATTCTCATGATGATTATGGACGTAACTTTGGGATAAAACGTTGCCTTTTTTATCGGTTTATGCTAACATATATTCGGACGCCCGATGCGATTTTCGGGCGAATTTACGGCGAAAGAGCGAGCGAAAAATGTTTGTCGTTATATTGAGCGAAAAAAATACGAGCGGCGTTTACGTCGCTTTCGAAAATGAAATTCCGCGCGGTTTTTCGGAGTATGATTTTTTTGAAATCGCCGATTCTTTTCCCGCCCGCTCCGGTTCGGCGGTCGTAGCCGACGGAATATGCGATGAGATTTATCCGCCGCAAAGAGCGGAAGAGATCGAAAAAACGGGGAGCGAAAAGACAAAACGGGAAAAAATCGCCGTGTGGCGGCTTTTGCTTGCCGCCATAGATAGAAAGTTCGGCTTCAAGCCCGAAGAACTTGACTTTTCGAAAACGGAAAGCGGAAAGTGGATTTGCGATAAACTTTGGTTTTCGCTCAGTCATTCTCGCGGCGCGTCGGCGGTAATCGTATCCGACAAACCCTGCGGGATAGATGTAGAATATAAAGTCGATTTTTTAAAAAAGTCCGCCGATAAGTCGTTTATCGAGGGTTTTTTGGATCGAATAGGCGAATCGTCAAAGGATTTGGAGACGCTTTCCGCCGAGGAGGTTTTGTCGCTCTGGACAAAAAAAGAAAGCCTTTATAAAATGACGGGCGAGGGGATTTTCTCGCCGAAAAAAATAACGCCGGAAGAGGAAACAAGGAGTTTCGTCGTCGGCGATTACGTGTTTTCCGTCTCGGAGTGAGCGACGTAAAACTTAATACGAGCGACGGCGAACGGAATCTCTGAAAAAAACGAATTCGCGGTTTTCCGCGATTATATCGTTTTCCCCGACTTTTCAAAACGCCGCCCTATAAAAGACGCCGTCCTATAAATGCATCCCCCTTAAAAAAATGCCGTCCTAAAAAACGCCGCCTTCTTAAAAACAAAAGTTTTTAAGAAGGCGGCGTTCCGCATTGAATTAATCGCCCGTTTATCGTTTTATTGTATTATCTGATTATCGTTTTTATCGCGTTAATCGTCTTATCTGGGCGTTTTTTCGTCGCGTTTTATTGCTTCGAAACCTTGTAAACGGTTTTTTCGCCGACCGTTTCGGTCGTTACTTTGTAGCCTTTGGCAAGATAAGCGGTCGGATCGACTTCGTAACTTCCGCCTTTCAGTCTGAGTTTGCCGCCGCAATCAAGGAAAATCTGATCTCCGATTGCGGTGCAGTCCTCCACCGTTATTACGGATAAAAACACGTCGCCGTCGTCAGACTCCGCGTCGTTCGCGCCGAAAACAGGCTTTCCGGATTCTCCCGCGTCGTAAACTCCGCCTTCTATGGTGATTTTTGATAACGAATCGGCCCATACCGCATAATACTTCGTCGCGGTAACTTTAAGGTCTTTCAGAATGACTCCGGTTGCGTTGCACACGTTCACGCCGCCGGTGAGTTCCACGTTTTCAAGCGTGAAGGACGTCGTTTCCGCTATGTCGCCGCCTATAAACAAAGCGTATGATCCGCCGTCTTTGCTTACGACCTTGCCGTTTCTGATTACGCCGTCCGTTCCTTCGAACACGTGCGCGAAATTGTATTGCGAGTAAGTATGATCGTTGAGGTTAATCGTTATTCCGCCGATGTCGTATTCTATCGCCGGTTCGGCACTGCTTGATTTGAAGTCCGAATCTATATCTTCCGCAAACGTAATCGTGTCGCCTGCGTTTGCGGCTTCGATAGCCTCGTCGAGAGTGTCGTAACCGACTCCGTTCAGAACGGTCACAGCGGTGTTTTTAACTACGGTGTAAATCTTTTTTCCGTCGGCTTCTTCCTTAACCGACTTATATCCCTCGGCAACGAAGTTTCCTTTGAGGTTATCGTCGCCGCCGGCGGGATCGTAGTTTTCGAACGTACCGCCGTAAACCTTGATTTCTCCCGCGGCGGAATTCTTCTGGTTAAGCACGTAATAAAATCCGTTATAAGCGTAATCGGTCCAAAAATAACCGCCGTTGACAGTGATTTTACCTGTCGTTCCGTTGCTGAAAATAACGCTGTTGCCCGCGTTGTCTTTGTCTGCGCCCGTGGTGAACTTACCGCCGTTTAAAACGGCTTCGCCGGAAACGACGTAAACGCTTGTGTCGTAATCTCCTCCGTTTCCTCCGTCGTATTCGCCTCCCTCAACGGTGACTTTGCCGCCGTTTACGTAAAGGACCACGCGTGATTCCGCGGGCGCGGTTACTTTGCCTTCGCCGGTAACGGTAAGGTCTGCGCCTTCGTCTATCGAAATAAGTTTTTCGACTTCTCCTTCGGCGGAAACGTTCTTGCCGTCGAGATCCAGCGTGATTTTTTTGTCTACGACAAGCGTTGCGTCAAGAACGACGTCGTTAATAAGCGTAACGGCGTCCCCCTCTTTTGCGGCGGCGATCGCTTCGGGCAGCGTGTCGTAATAAACGTTGTTTATTTTTGCGGCGCAATCGCTCGATTCCGAAGAAGCGGAATCGTCCGACGAATAGGTACTGTCAGACGAATGAGCACTGTCGGACGGTTCGAAATCGTCCAGACATCCGACGAATACGCACAACGCCGCCGCGATAAACGCGGTCAGAATCGTAAGCGAAAAACCTTTTTTGCCTTTTTTAAACATATTCTTTTCTCCTTTCCCTTTCGGGATAAAAATCGCTTTGATTTTGGTACGCCCGAACTTTTTTGTTCGTCTAATATTTTGTTCGTCTAATATTATGTTAGGCGTACTTTTTTCGCCCGAATTATATCACGCAAACCCGATTTTGTCAAGAAAAAGCGTATGCCGAACATTAAAATCGCTGAAAATATTATTAGCGTATGCAAAATCCGGGATTTTACTATTATTTTGTACGCCTAACATAATATTAGACGTACTTTTTTTGCAATTTTTCGTATGTTTAAAACAGCGTGGTTTTACGCTTTTTACGGTCGCCGCATTCCCGAACGGCGGTCATTAACACCCTTTCGGTTTTACGCTTCTTCTTTCGCGAGTTCCGTTTTATAGGCTTCCATAATAGCGTCGATCATTTCGGCGCGCGTCTCGTTGTTTATGGGGTGAACGATATCTTTATATTCGCCCTTGCTGTTCTTTCTTGCCGGCATGGATACGAAGTATCCGTCGTTTCCGTCGATGATTTTAATGTCGTGAATCGCGATGCATTCGTCGATTGTTACGGACGCGACCGCCCTGAGTTTTGAATCGTCTTTCGCGACGAGCCTGATTCTTACGTCTGTGATTTTCATAAATTCTCCGCCTGTCATAATTATTGTGAAACTATGTTTCGTGATGATTATACCATATTTTAACGTGATTTTCAACAAAAAATTAAAAATTTCGTAAAATTTGCCGTTTTTATCCGAAAAAGCAAATAAAACGTAGATATTTCCGATGATTTTCGGTAAATGCAAACGCGGACGTTATATACGTACTTCAAGCGGGAATCTGAAAAATAACGCGAAAAATGCGGCGTTTTTGGCAAGATTTGTTTTATTTGTGACCGGAATAGCATATAAATCTGATATGAAAACGGATAAAAAAACTTTAAACGTGCATTTTATCGGCGTGGGCGGAGTGAGCATGAGTTCGCTCGCGAGGTATCTTCTGGCGGTCGGGTTCAACGTGAGCGGAAGCGATATCGCGCCGAGCGAAAATCTCGAAAAACTCGCCGGCGAGGGCGTGACGATTTATATCGGTCAGACGGCGGAAAACGTCGACGGAAAGGACGTCGTCGTATACAGCGACGCGATAAAGCCAGAAAATCCCGAACTTAAAAGGGCGAATGAGAACAAATCATACGTTTTGAAGCGCGCCGAACTTTTGAAAATCGTTTCCGAGAACTTTTCCGTAAAGACGGGCGTTTGCGGTTGCCACGGAAAAACCACGGTCGCGTGCATGCTTGCTCACGTGTTCGACGAAGCAAACGAGCGATTCACGGCGCATATAGGCGGATTCGATTTGAAATACGGCAACTGCGTCGTGAAAGGTTCGAAATATTTCATAAGCGAAGTGTGCGAGTATAAAAAGAACCTTAATTTTTTCGACGCGGATTACGCCGTGTGCCTGAACGCCGAAGCCGATCATATGGATTGTTATAAGGACCGCGACGAACTGAAATCTACGTATTTCGATTACCTTAAGCGGGCCTATAAGGCGATTATCAATGCGGACGACGTTGTTCTCGCCGCTTACGACGGCGATAACGCCGTGACGTTCGGGCTTGGCGAAAAATGCGATTTTTATGCCGCCGACGTAACGCAGAAGGGCGGAAAATATTCTTTCGACCTTTATATTTACGGGGCGAAAAGCGAAAGAATCACGTTGAAAACGTTCGGCGGGCATAACGTTTACAACGCCCTGGCGACCGCCGCGTGCGCTTTTTTGTGCGGAATAAGCCCGAAGAAGATAAAGAAAGGGCTTGAAAATTTCCGCGGAGCGGAGAGGAGATTCGAGCATATCGGGAACCTTTCGGGCGCGGAGGTTTACGCCGATTACGCGCATCATCCCACGGAGATCGCCGAAGCGATAAAGACGATGAAAGAGGCTAAAAAGGGGAAGATTTACACCGTTTTTCAGCCGCACACGTTCAGCAGGACGATTTTTTTAAAGGATAAGTTCGTAAAAACGCTTTCGGAAACGGAAAATCTCGTTTTGTTCAGAACTTATCCGGCGAGGGAGGAATATATGAAGGGCGGAAGCGCGAAAGAACTGGCTTCCCTTTTGCCGCACGCGGGATATTTCGAGGATGTGAGAGGTTTGCTCGCTTATCTTTACGCAAAAGTAACGCGCGGCGACGCGGTTCTCGTTCTCGGGGCGGGCGATCTGGAAGAAAAAATGAAGAAATATCTTGAAAAATGAGGGGTTTTTACGAATCCATAGCGGCGGCTCGCATTTTAAATGCGAGCCGCCGCCAGTATATTATGCCGGTATATTATATTGTTTAAAATCATCAATGGGCGTTTCTTCTGTCCTTGAAAATCGGGTTGGAAGTAAGCCTGATGCCGAGTTTTCTGTAAAATTTCTCGTCGTTATGCGCGAGCAGAACGGTGGTATGCACTTCGCAGTCGCGCAGTTTCGGCAATTGTTTTATCGCGAGCGCGGCGTTTTCGTCGTGTTCGGCGGAGGAAGAAAGCGCGATGAGCATTTCGTCCACGTGGAGCCTCGGGTTTTTGCTGCCGAGGTATTTTATTTTAAGGTCCTGAATGGGAATAATCGATTTTTTCGATATCAGTTCCACCTCGTCGCTTATCCCCGCGAGATGTTTGAGCGCGTTGAGAATCATGCTCGAAGAACAACCGAAAAGGTCGTTGGTTTTGCCCGTTATTATCGTTCCGTCGTCAAGTTCGATCGCGGCGACGGGACAGTCGCGTTCGAGCGAAATGCGGTTGGCGACTTCGTAAACTTTGCGTTCGTTCACGTCTATGTTGTTGCCTTTCATAATCAACGCGATTTTGTCCGATTCCGAAGAGTCGAGATCGTTTCTTCTTTCGCGGGCGAGGGCGTTGAAATATCTTCTTATTATTTCCTGCTTTGCCGCTTCCACGCAGACCGCGTCGTCCGAAATGGCGTAGCCCGCCATGTTCACGCCCATATCAGTGGGGGATTTATAGGGCGATTTGCCCATAATCTGCTCGAAAATCGCGTTCAGAACGGGGAAAATTTCAACGTCGCGATTATAGTTCACGGCTTGTTTGCCGTAAGCGGCGAGGTGCCACGGATCGATCATATTCACGTCGTTGAGGTCGGCGGTCGCCGCCTCGTAAGCGAGGTTTACCATATGATTGAGCGGCAGATTCCATATCGGGAAAGTTTCGTACTTCGCATAGCCGACCTTATGCCCGCGCTTGTGTTCCTGATAAAGTTGGGAAAGGCATGTCGCCATTTTCCCCGAACCCGGTCCCGGGGCGGTGATTATCACGAGGTCTCTCGAAGTTTCGATAAAGTCGTTTTTGCCGTAGCCGTCTTCGCTGACGATGAGCGGAATATTGTTCGGGTAGCCCTTTATCGGATAATGACGATAGGTTTTTATGCCGAGAGAGGCGAGTTTGGCTTCGAATGCTTTCGCGGGTTCGTTCTCTTCGGTGAACTGAGCGAGAACGACGCTCCCCACGTAAAGTCCGTAACTTCTGAAAACGTCGATGAGCCTTAAAACGTCGAGGTCGTAAGTGATTCCGAGGTCGGCTCTCACTTTGTTTCTTTCGATATCGTGACTGTTGATGACGATGACGATTTCGGCTCTGTCTTTCAGTTTGCCGAGCATTTTTATTTTATTGTCGGGCGAAAAACCGGGAAGAACTCTCGCCGCGTGAAAATCGTCGAAGAGTTTGCCGCCGAATTCGATATAGAGTTTGCCGCCGAATTCGTCGATTCGTTCGAGTATTTTTTCCGATTGTAAGGTAAGGTATTTTTCGCTGTCGAAGCCGATTTTTCTCATAAGTATAAATTTCTCCCGTGGTTTTCCACCTGACTATAAAACATTATAACAAATCGCGACGATAAAAGCAAACGAAAGGCAAAATTTTTCTTCGTTTTTTTTGCGTTGATTTTCTTTTCTTTTTCCGCGCGGGGTGGTATAATTGAAACGCAACCTGCGAAATTTAAATGCAACCTTACGAGGAGGAAAAGAAACATATGAAAACGGAAATCATCGATTTATACGAATATTTTAAAGTGAAAAAGCCCGAGGGCGCGAGAGGATATCTCACTACTTACGTCGCCGCGCTTTCGCCTGAGATTGATCCCGAAAGAAAATTGCCCGCAATGATCGTCATTCCGGGCGGGGCTTATTATATGGTGAGCGACAGAGAAGCCGAACCCGTCGCTCTGAAATTTCTTGCCGCGGGGTTCAACGCGTTCGTGTTGAATTATTCCGTCGCGTGCGATTCGGCGGTGAAATATCCTTATCAGATCGCGGAAGCGGAAATGGCTGTCGCTTATATCAGGCTTAACGCCGAAAAACTGCATACAGACGCGGAAAAAATCGCCGCCGTCGGTTTTTCTGCGGGCGGGCATCTCTGCGCCATGCTCGGCAGTTGCCACAACTGTCCGTCGGTCGGCGAAGTTTTCGATCCGCCGGTTTGCGCAAAGCCGAACGCCGTCGTATTGGGTTATCCCGTCACTACGTGCAATCCGAAATACGGACATCGCGATAGTTTTAAATATCTTTGCGGGGAAGACAGAAAAGATTTGTACGAAAAGGTGGATATTCTCAATCTTATCGACGAAAATTCCGCGCCGGCGTTCATCTGGTCCACGTTCGGCGACGGGGCTGTGCCGTGCGATAACGCTTTGCTCGCCGCGCTTAAATATAAGGAATGCGGAGTTCCAGTGTCCGTTCACGTTTTCGGAAAAGGTCAGCACGGTTTGTCCGTTGCCGACGCGACGGTTTATAAAGATTCCGCCCCCGTCAACAATATGTCCGTTTCCGTGCCGGAATGGGTAAGGCTTGCCGTCGAATGGCTCGAAGAGCAGGGGATTTATACCAGGTTATACTGATTTTTTATCCGAGAAATAAAAGACGCGGGCTTCGGCGGCGAAATTTCGCCGCCGAAGCCCGCGCCGTTTTATGCGTTTTATCGATTATCTTATTTCGGGCGTGCCGTTGAATTTCTGACGGCGGCACCATATTTTCATCACGAGTTTATGCGGCAGAATTTTCGTGAGAAAACGCTGGAAGTTATTCGTTCCGCCGTAAACGGAAACGTCTTTTCCCTTCATCGCGTCGTTGAAAGCCTTGAGAACGACTTTTTTCGGATCGTACATAACGCCGTAGTTTATGATGACGGTCTTTTCGTCTTTAACCACCGCGCGGTCGAAAAATTCCGTTTTCGTCCAGTACGGGCAGACCGCCGTCGCGGTAACGTTTTTGTATTTAAGTTCCGCGTTCAACGCCCTCGTATAACTTAAAACGAACGCTTTGGTCGCCGCGTAAATATTTATATAAGGTATAGGTTGAAACGCCGCGCAACTTGCGACGTTTATTATTTTTCCGCCGCTTTTCATATGCGGAAGGGTTGCGTCCGTCATCGCGACGACGGCTTTTACGTTGAGGTCGATCATATTCTGATTTACTTCGGGCGGG
>CAVJNC010000070.1:0-11477 GCA_963650905.1 Subdoligranulum sp. APC924/74 | reverse complement strand
GTAAAGGTAAAATAAAGACGATAGAGGCGAATCTCGAAAATTCGAGATGGATGAACTCCGAGGAAAAGAAGAAAAATTTCAAAAGTTACGCTTATACCGCGCTCGGCGAGGTGAAGAAAGACGGCGTACCCGTAATGGCGGAACTTAACAAAAGGGGCAACGACGCCGCCGTTTTATTCAATTCGCCCTGTCATTCGATTATAATCGGCGCAACCGGTTCGGGAAAAACGACCACTTTCGTAAGCCCGATGATTCAGATTCTCGCGTCGACGGGGGCGGGTTCGTCAATGGTTATGACCGATCCTAAAGGCGAGTTGTTTTCGTTGCATTCGGCTTATCTCGCGGAAAGGGGATACGACGTTAAAGTCATAGATTTAAGAGATACCTATTCGTCCTATCGCTGGAACCCTCTGGACGCGATATGGGATAATTATCAGAAATTCGCGACCGCGCACAAGAACGCTTATAAGAGAAAGGACGCGCTTCCCGACGATATGCCCCTCGGCAGTAAAAAAGAATCTTTCGAAGGGAAAGAATGCTGGTATGAATTCGAAGGGCGCGCTTATTCGGAATACGCCGACCTCGTCAACGCGATAAAAGTTTACAAAAGAAAGACTTACGACGAGGTTTACGAAGATCTCAACGACCTCGTGTCCGTTCTGATTCCGATAGAAAACGAAAGAGATCCCATGTGGGAGAAGGGAGCGCGGAGCATAGTTTTAGCCACGCTTCTCGCCATGCTCGAGGACAGCGAGGACGAAAAACTCGGCATGACCAAAGAAAAATACAATTTCTTCAACCTCACGAAGATTTTACAGAATTCCACCAAGGATTATCTTGAACTGAGAAGATATTTCGCCGGCAGAGATCCTTTGTCCAAGGCGTTCTCCCTGTCTAAGCAGGTTTGCGACGCCGCCGAAACGACGAGGGCTTCCTATATGTCGGTCGTTTACGAAAAACTCACTTTGTTTAACGACGCGGGCATTTGCGGACTGACTTCTTCGTCGGATTTCGTTCCGGAAGATCTGGCGGAAAAACCGACTGCGTTGTTCCTGAAAATTCCCGACGAAAAGACGACGAGGCACAATCTGGCGGGCATTTTCGTTCTTAATTTATATAAGCAACTCATAAAAGTCGCTTCGTCGAACCCCGATTTGTCTTTACCGAGAAACGTTTATTACATTCTCGACGAATTCGGCAACATGCCGAAGATAGAAAACTTCGACAAGATGATCACCGTCGGCAGAAGCCGTAAAATCTGGTTCAATATGATAGTTCAGTCCTATTCGCAGTTGAACAACGTTTACGGCGACAAAGTGGCGGATATCATCAAGGGCAACTGCGGAATAAAAATGTTCATCGGTTCAAACGATATGGGAACGTGCAAAGAATTTTCGGAACTGTGCGGCAACGTGACCGTCGTCACGAGGTCCACGAGCGGCACCGATCTGGATAAAGCGGTGAACGTTTCCACGCAGACGCAGGTGAGGCCGCTCATTTATCCGTCCGAACTGCAAAGGCTCAATCACGGTTCGGATATAGGACATTCGGTTATAGTGACGTTCGGAAATTATCCGTTCAAGAGTTATTTCACGCCGAGTTTCAAAGTTCCGCTTTATAAAACGGGAACGATGAACACCGAGTTTTTAAACGAGAGATATTTCGACGAAAACGCCGTGTATTACGATATCGAAAAAAGGAATTCCGCGATTCTCGACGGAGACGAGGGAGATTCCGCTTTAAGCGCGGACGCAACGCTTATGGCGCATAAGGAAAGTTCCGGAGACGACGACGGCGGGGATTCCGACGCGGGCGGCAGAGAAAAAATTTCTGCGGACGCGGAATTTTCCGATAACGAGAAGAAAAAACGTATACTCGAACAATTGATAAAATTCAAAGAAGAGCATCCCGAAATAAGCGACGACGATATCTTTTCGAAATTAGAGGGACTGCTTTAAAGAGGACGAATGAAAAAGGTTGTTTTAAAAATAGCGATCGTCTGCTTGCTTGCGCTCAGTCTGTGTTTTTCCGCTTTCGGCGGAAACGCCGCGGCGGAGAATACCTCGGGTTCCGCGAGCGCGTCGGAATCGGCGAGTACCGCGGATAAGGCGAGCGACGACGGAAAAATGCATATTTTCTTTTATCCCGTAAACACCGCGACCGATAATTACGGCAATCTTATTCCGGACGGTTCGGGGAAGGTTTCTGTCGGCGTAAGGATAAATGGTCAGAACGACGGCGTGAGACTTACGATCAGAACGCGCGATAAGAGCGCGCTCGCCGCGGAAGGAGATTACGAGGAGCAGTCGAAAGAAGTTCGCCTTGTTTCGACGGGTTCGGCGGACAGCAGTTTCTTTACCGTGCAGACGAATAAAACGAATGCCGCCAATCTTATTTCGAGCGACGCCTCGGGTTATAATGCGGCTTACGGCCTTACGAGGGTTTTTGAAATTCTCCTTTGCGATATAAAGACCGACAGCGGCAGGGAATACGTGGTACATAACGATTACAGCAGCGAAAAAACGGTAGGCTCGACGAGTTTCGACGTGAGGTTGCAGACCGGATACGATTACGAATATTCGGGGAAAACGGGCAAAAACGGACTGTATTTCACCGATTATCTTTACGGAAAAACTTTTGCCGCGAGGTGGTTCGACAGAAACAATATTTATAGTCAGACGCCGTCGGGCGACATATGCGTCTCCGTCGATGAAGATACGAAATACAGTAAGGATTTCGAACGGTTCATCGCTTACGATTACATTTTAAAATATCGCAACACGGGTTGGGCGGACGTTTATTACGGCGGTTCGGCGACCATATCCGAAAGCGGTTGGTGTACGGTGGACACGCCCGCCACTCTGAAACTTACAGGAAAAGAAAGCAAAAACGAGATTTTCTTCTCGCAATATTACGATCCGAAAAGCAGCGGCGCGCCGATTCTGTTCGGCGAAACGGGATATTCGAACAATAGCGACAGTTACAGATATAACCTGACCGAAAGCGCGAAAACGTGGATAAACAATCACACCGGTTACACCGTGATAAACGCCGACGATCCGATGTATTCCCACGCTTACTGTTATTATACCCGCAAAAACTATAATTTCGCGTCGGTAACGGGCAGGGTTTACAAGGACAATTCGGAAACGCTCAATCTCGAAATCAAGCGCGATTCGACGTGGGATATGGACTTTAAATATCTGCGGATAGACAGCGAGTTATACGACGCGAATTCGCCCGTGATCGAAAAAATGTCGCTAAGCGACCTGACGACGACCGACAACAAAACTCTCAGGCTTTCCGTAAGGTTTTCCGAACCGGTGCATTTGCCGACCGATTTAACGGAAGAAGACAGAAAAAATTTGACCGTCAGGGGCTACGCCAACAATCTGGGATCGTTGCCGCTCGATTTCTTTTACGCGGGCGGCGAAGGCTCGGATACCCTTTATTTCGACTGCGATCTCGGCGGTTGCGGCGTAAGTTATAAAACCGCGCCGATTCAGAACATAACGTTCAGAAAAGGCGACTCGTTCGGCGCAGAGTGCAAGGGCATTTCCGATTACGCTTACAATTTCGACTTGTCCAACAATTTCGCCGACCTTACCATGTCCGAAGACAAGTCGTTTTCCGTGAGCATAGATATGCGCGAGCCTTCCGTCAGGTCGAAAATATTATCCGACAAAACGGCAGCGGCGCAGACGCACGTCGTCAACGTTTATACCGAAAATATGGCGGCGGCGGGTTCGAAGTTATATTACGCGTGGGTGAAAACTTCGGAACTCGGCGATAAAAAAGCGGACGAATATTCGCCGAAAACATACGCCAATTGCGAAACCGCGAATCCGATTTCGGTTACCGTAATCGGCGAAAAACTGGACGGAGAATATTACCTTTATTACATGGCGGAATCGGCTTACGGAACGCAGGTCCGCGGCCACACGGACGTTCTGAAATTCGATAACACCGCGGCGGAGATATCGTCGCTGTCGGCGGACAATCCGAACGCCGCTTTGTCCGAAAGAACGGTAACGTTAAAACTGAAGGGGCGGACGGACGATCTCGCGGAGATAACCATGAAATACCGCGCCGTCGGCGAAACGGAATGGAAGCAGAAAAAGATATATTCCCCGGGCGGTAAAATCACGGGCGAAGATACGATATCTTCGTTTAAATACGACGAGGAAACGGACGAAAGCAAGGGAACGTTCAAGTTGAGCGGAACCGGAACTTTCGGAATGGCAACCGGCGAAGGCAAGAAGTTTTATTTTAAATTCGTTACGGTCGACGAAGCGAACAACTCCGCCGAATACGAGGCGGAGGACGCGTATCGGTTCGACACGTCGGAGCGTTGTCCGGTTCAACTCGATATAACAGGCGAGCCGTATATAGTTTACGACGAGATCAAAACGACCACCGCCGCCGGTATAAAAGAAAAAGGCGACTCGGATTATAAAAACAGTTATAAGAACAGTTACTATGCGGAAGGGTTTTCGCTGAAGTTCGTCGCGACGGAGTCTTCGGAAATAACGCTCTCGTCGCTTTATAAGGGCAACGATAACGTTACGGATTCCAAGGACGATTATTTTGATTTCGATAATACCGACGGGAATTGCGTGATGAGTTACAAGTCCGAAACCGACGGGCATTTCTCCGGCGGATATTTCTCCGTGCAGATGACCGCGGACGGTAAAAACTCGGAAGTTTTCACCTTCTTCCTTGCGGGAAGCGACGACGAAACGGACGGATACGTCGCAACGACGAGCGATAAACTCGTCGTCAGCAAGGTGTGGAAGGCCGGCGACGTTTCGTATTACTGGATGTCCGACAACAAAGAGGTGAAAAGCGAAAAGTACAACGGAACCAATCTTCCGCTTGCGTTTTCCTCGCGGGATATGGCGATTCAGTATTACGAATATATGGAAAAGCAGGATTTGTCCTTGTTTTATATATCGACCGAAAATGACGCAAACGCATTGAACAAAGGATACAGCGATCTCAGAAAGGCGACCGCGGACGAAAATACGACGGCCGAAGCGGGGCAGACATGGATCCGCTATAAATCTACCGCGTGGGATCAGTCGAACGAATCAACGAAGTGGAATTATTATTTCTATAGTCGCACTGAGGAAACCGAAATAAACGTTTCGAAACTTTCCGGAAATCTCTCCGCGGCGATAAAATCGGTCGCTACCAGGATAGCGGACAAGGGAAGTTACGTTTATCTTGCGGACGACGGGCTTAACGACCGCGGAATTATCGAACTCGATCCGTCGAGAATCAAACCGGACAATGAATCCTTTAACGTTGCGAAAAACGGACAAACGTTCGCGACGTCCGTATCTTTCGGGGGCGACGGCGGAATATACTCGCCGACGTATAAAACGGAGAACGGCGAAGAATATCCTTTTGCCGTTCAGAAGTTGACCGTCGGGGAATATTCTTCTTTCTATTTCAGAAGTCACGGCGGCGGAAAATACGAAAAACTGAACGTTTCGGGTTCGTTCTATTTGAAAGACAAGATAAACGGTACGGGAATATACGATATTATAGAACGCGGAGTGAAAGGCATAAGGCAATACAGCGTTTATATCGATAATTCTTCCCCCGAAATAAGCGTTATTTACGATAACAACAAAGGCGAAGAGACGTTGACGATAAGCAAAGACGACGCGAAAACAATATCGTCGTTGAACGTAAAATCGTTTTCTTTCGACGCGCTTTCCGATACCGATGAATTCGCTTACGTCGCCGTGTTTACTTCCGGCGGCAAATATCAGGGCGCGTATCTTGCGGACGAACTTGCCGGAATAAGCCTGAAAGGCGGGAGTTACGTAATCAAAGCGTATGACCGCTCGGGCAACGGTTTCGAACTCTCTTTAAGAATAAGCGACGCCGATCTCGAAAGTTCGTGCAATATCGTCCCCAAGCCGGACGACGAACGCGACGACGAGACCGACTACGAAACTTATCGTTCCGTGCGATTTACCTGCAAGTATCCGAAAGACGATATTTACAGGTTCGAAATATATCTCGACGGCATTCTTCTCGTCGATAGCGCGGATTCGCTCAAATCCAACAGCATAACGTTCAAGGACGGCGGCAAATATCGCTTTTACGTCGAGGATATATTCGGAAACGTTTACGATAAAGAGACGACGCTCGTCATAAGCGCGCCGCAGGTTACGTGGTATTACAAGCAGAACGGCGATTTCGTCGCGGTCAGGGAAGACGCGGAGGAAACGGTCGGTTTCGTCATGACGAAACTCGGTTCTTCGAGTTATTCCGTAACGACGAACGGCGCGGTGAAGTTCCGTTATCCCGCGGGCGACGATTACGTGTGCGAATTCCTTTCCGGAAGCGGCAGGGAAACGAGTTCCGCCATCGGTTATAAAGAAGTCGCCATAGACGAAACGGATAACAACTGGCAGGTAAAGATTTACTATAAGAGTTCTCCCGATTTATACGTGATCTATTCGGGCAAATCGGATTCTTCCGCTCCGACGATTTCCGTAGTTACGAACAGAGCGAAATATTCGTATGCGGACGAAGCCGAGAACGCCGTGGAGAATTACTTTAAAACTCACGACGTGAAAATAGGCGGCGCGATAAACTTCGACGACGTAAGTTTCAGTCAGACGGACGTCGTGACCGAAACGGTTAAAAACGGCGAAATAGTAACGGGCAGTCTCGTTACGGTGAGAATATCCGACCTGTCGGGAATTTACAAATGGTCGTGTACGTATAACGGGGAGGTCGCCGAGTATAAAGGAGATCAGACCGAAAAGGCGGTTTTCGGCAAAGAGGGCAGTTACGTTATCGAAGCGATCGATAAAATAGGCAACGTTTCAACTTATTCATTCACCATAGGTCGCTCCGAATTCACCGAACTCAACGTGGACGACGACGGCGGAAAAGATAAGAAAAACGGCAATAAGAACGTTATAGCCTCGCTTACGGGCGCGGGCGAGTTCGTTTTCGTCGTCGACGGCGAAAATTCCGTCGAGTATTTCAGGTTGATTACGGACGGAACTTATCTCAAGCGCGTTATACTTAAAGTCGCCAGACAAGACGACAAGTTTTACGCGGTGGAAGAGGAAATCGTTCTTTCCGAGGCGCTCTCGTCGAAGCCGATTATCATAAAAGAAACGGATTTGTATTACGTGCGGGCGTTCGCCGGGGACGGAAAGATTTTCGTCGAAGCGGCGCTGGCGGAAAGAAAAGAAAACGAAACGCATACGATCGGCGTGAAATTCCGCGTCCGTTCGGAAGTCGTCGGCGACTGCAAACTCACCGCCGCCGAACTTTCGGATCGGTTATCGTATATGAATTACGTTCTCGGCGGCAAGACGGACGTTCTGGACGAAACGCTGAAAGTAAACGAAAAGATTACGCTTACCCGTTCCGATGACGTCATCTTATACGAAATCGGGTATTCCGAAACGGACGAATTCGGTTCTCTCGAAAAAAACGTCGACGATTACGATTGCGATAAAACGGGGTATTATCTGGTCGTCGCTTATAACAAATACGGAAACTCTTCGAAGATAAAAATAATTTATCACGTGGGGATATCGGTCGTAGGAGTCGTCGGGTATGCCGACGGCGAAAAGATTACCTACGTCGATTACGACGGAGACCTTTATTCGAACGACTTCGTTTCGCTCAGAATTTATAAAGACGTCGATTACGCCGTCAGAAAGGACGGAGCGGACTACGTTCCCGCCGTCACCTGTTCCGACGCGGAAAAAATCGTCACGGTGAGAGAAAACGGAGAGTTCGAGTTTTCGTTCACCGATAATTTCGGAAACAAAAAGACGACGAAAGTCACGATACTTACCAAAGACCTCGATTATTCCGACGGCTGGCTTTACGGATTCAGCGAAAACGCGAAGAGAAAGTCGGAAGGATATACGAAAGACAAAGTTCGGTTCGACGGCTCGCGCCTGATAAGCGACGGGGTGAAATCGATAATCGTCGCAACGCCGGACGGCGAAAAAGTAACCGTTTACGACGACGTGACGGCGACGAAAAGCGGTTTCGACGATAATTACGTCGTGGGCGACGACGGCGACGGCGAATACGAAATAATATTCCGTGATATTTACGGCAACAAAGCCGTAAAATCGGTTCGTTACAGGTCGACCTCTACGCTTACCGCTTCGAGGCTTACCCGCAGCATGGAAAAGCAAAGTTACGCGGTGGACGATACGATCGCCGGAAGCGGAGTGTGGAGCAATAAGACGATAACTCTGACTTCGGAAGCGTCCGAATCGGAATTCACAGTCAATTCGGAGAAGAGGAATCTTCCGTATTCCTTCGGTTTCCCGAGCGAATCCGATAGCGGAAAATACGAATACGTCGTGAAATACGTCGACGAATACGGTTTTTCGTTCGAATTCTCCTGCGTTTTATACAGAAGGACGATAGAAGTCGCGCCGAGCGGAATGGAAGTAAACGACGGAATAACGAAAGATCCCGTCGCCGTCACGTTCGACGACGAATATTCCGCCGAAATTTCCGTAAACGGCGAATCGCTCGGCAGTTATAAGAGCGGAACGCAGTATTTCCGCGACGGAAGTTACGTCATTTCCGTCAGGGACGTTGCCGGCAACGTTACGAATTATTCGGTCAGGCGCGACAGCGTTGCGGATTTCTGTTTTTACGCCGGCACTTTGGATAAAAAACTCGTAAGCGGAGAAATCGTGAACGAATCGGTCAGGTTTGCACCCTTGAACGGAGACGCCGTGTCTTATTATTCGGTTTATCGCGACGGCAAAGAAATAGAGAATTACGATTCGACGATATTCAACGAAAGCGGAAAATGGGAAATCGTTTTAAAAGACGAAATCGGCAATAAAGATTATTTCTGCTTCTATCTCATAACCCATTCGCTGAAAGAGTTCGCCTACGCGACGCCGCGCGGATTTCGGATAACCGAAATAACCCACGACGCCGGCGGCGGAAAAGTCAGTTGGCTCGACGCCGTGGAGGACAGAACCGATTATTCTTATATCGACTTCTACGACAGCGGAGAATACGAAGTGACGATGAAATCGGATCTCACGGGCAAAACGTCCGGCTTTACGATCGCCATCGATAAAAGCGTTCCGAAAATCGTGTTGAGCGGCGCGGAAAACGGCGGAGTTACCAAACAGAACGTAACGATCGGCGGGTGCAAGGAAGGCGACACCGTTTATATTTACAAGGACGGAGTTTTAAGCAAAGAAATCAGAGTTACCGCTTCGTCCGACGTTCCGGAAATAAACGAAAAAGGCAAATACACCGTAGTGGTGGTAAACGAGGCGGGCGGAAGTTCGCAGGCGGAATTCACGAGAGTTTATACCGCTAACGTTGCGACGAGCGCGCTGATAATCGTGGTTATCCTCGCCGTGGTCGCGGGGTTGTTTACGGGATTGTTGTTCCGCAAACATTCGAGAATAGAATAAACGGGCAAAATCGTTCGTTTTATTTTAAAATAAATTTTATAGGAGAATAAAAATGATTTACAATCTCTTGGCAGGAATGTCTCAAACCGACCTTGAAAAGATCGTGAAACCGATACTTGACATTTGCAACGTATTGGTACCCGTGTTGCTCACGGTCGTCGGCGCTATCGGAGCGATTTATTGCATTTTGCTCGGTATCAAGTACGCTCGCGCGGACGAGCCTCAGGAACACGACAAAGCGAAAAAAGCGCTTAAAAACGCGATAATCGGTTTCGTGCTGATTTTCGTTCTGCTTGCGATGCTTCAGGTCGGGCTTGCCGTGTTCGAACCATGGTGGTCGACTTATGGCGCTTAAAAAAAGCGCGAAAAGAATTTTAGCCGCGCTTTCGGCGGCGATTTGCGCGGTCTGCGTTTCCTGCGGACCGGATCTCGGCAACGTCGAGGACGAAAGCGATTACGCAAGCAAATTTCCGAGCGTTAAATTCGTCGGAAGCGACCTTAACGTTTCGGAAAAGACTATCGGCGATTTATACAACGATAACGCCGTGAATAATTTCAACCGTAAAGATTTCGTCTGCCCGACGGAAAGCGACGCTTATAAATATATGGCGGTGTTCGCGGGAGAGGATCTTTCGGTCGAAGAATTCGCCGTGTATCTGCGTTCCGGAACGGACGTTACTTTAAACGTGTGCGTTTACGGCGCGGACGGTCTGCCATCCGTTATAGCGAAGGGAGACGAGGACGATTTCGAAACGGTTACGGAATCCGGCGAATCGACTTCCGCCGAGGAAAAGAAGAAACCGAAAAAGTTCGACGAACCCGTCCGCGAAAACGCCGCGGCGGAGGTTACGGTTTCGCTTAAAGCGAACGAGTGGAAGTCGTTCTCCGTGAAAACCTGGAAAAAAGACGGCGGCAAGGAAGCGAGTATCCGCCTTGAAAAGGGCGGTTGTCTGTTGTTTCAGTTTTGTAACAATTGCGTCGTTTACGACAATGAGGATAAAATAATCCGTAACGATAATCCTGCCGTAGAAATCTGTTTTACGGCGATGTTGATTCGCGTCGGATAAAAGGATAAGAACGTGTTTGATTGGTTTTGGGAGTTTTTATACAGTATTACCAAGTCTATACTCCGCTTGATCGACGGCGTGATGCAATGCGCGAACAAGTTGTGCGGCATAGAAGACATAACGGTGAACGGAGAGGACGTCGATTTCCTTTCTTACCTGCTTAAGCGGCAGGAAGTGACCAACGCTTTTATCGTCGCCGCCGTGCTCGGGCTTATCGTGCTGGTCTTTTTCACCATACTCGCCATAATACGTCTGATCGCAAAGGAAAAACCCGACGCGACTATTGCGCAGATCTGCGTGAAAGCGATGAAGAGCGTGCTTACGTTTTTGTTTATTCCGGCGATTATGATAGTTGGCGTGTGGGTTTCCAACGCGTTTATGCAAGCCCTTTATAAGGCTACGCTTGCGGGCAGCGGGAGCATAGGAAGTTTTCTTTTCACCGCTTTCAGCGACGAAGCGTGGTATAATCCCGCGAGCAGCGAGTTGTTTCTGAACGGCACGCTGAGTTATATGGATACGGCGGTCGTAAGCGCTCACATTCAACTCGAAAATTTCGACTTTTTCGCTTCGTGGGTGGCAGGCGCGGTGATTTTATGGAACGTGGCGTGGGCTTTGCTCGTTTTCGTCGACAGAGCCATTTCGATAGTCATTCTCTATATAGTTTCGCCGTTTCCCGTCGCGGTTTCGGTTTTAGACGACGGTTCGCACTTCAAACTCTGGCGCGAACAGATTCTCACGAAATTTTTCGTGGGTTTCGGAACGATTATAGCGATTAACGTATATTGCCTCATAGTCCTTTTCGTAATGGACTCCGACCTGCAGTTTTTCTCGTCGAACTTCCTCAACAATATGTGCAGAATATTGTTTATCATCGGCGGTTCGCTCACGATGAAAAAGGCGATGGCTCTCGTCGGCAATCTCGTTACGAGCGGCGGCGGAAGCAACGAACTCAGAGATAACG
>CAVJNC010000069.1:0-11558 GCA_963650905.1 Subdoligranulum sp. APC924/74 | reverse complement strand
GTGAAACGCCACGTCCTCGTCGGAAAATTTGAAATGTACTATCTTGCGTTCCACGACGTCGTTATAAAGATTTTCGTTGATGAAATCGCAGGCGGTTTTTAGCAGAACGGGGCGGATAAGCACGTCGCGGCGTTCGCAGCGGCTTTTTTCGCGTATGAAACGGTGCGGAACGCCGGGGCTTATCAGATAAGCGTCGCCCACCGAAAGTTTTTCGGTCATATTCAGCGCAAGATGCCCGATCGAACCCGATTTTATGTAAAACAATTCAAAATAGGAATGGTCGTGCAGGGTTTCGTTTCTTTCGTCGTTCAGTTTTGTCGAAAGGTTTAACGTGGCGGGTAAAAGATGATAAGTTTCCATATTGTTAAGTGATTCGGCGCTTTGGTTAATTCAGAGCAATTTTTTATTTTTATAAAGCAATTATAAATTACAAAGCAAAAATTGTCAATATTTATCCCTAAAAAAGTTAATACAGAGTAATTTTGTGTTTTTTTAAAGTATTGAATATCGAAAAAAACTATGCTACAATAACTATCGCCGAGAGAGATTTGTATTTAAAACCGATCGAGGCAAAGAAGAAACAAAGGGGTACCCCTTTCTCGTCTTCGACGAGAAATTCCCTTAAAGGAGAGGAATGATGAAAAAGTTATGGCAAATGATTCTTGTTTCTGCGATGGCGATATCGTGCATGTGCGCGGTGGCGTGTTCCGGTAACGACGAAAGCAAAACTTGCGAGCATGATTATGCGGAAACCGTAGTTGCGGCGACGTGTACCGAGGGCGGTTACACCGAACATAGGTGTTCCAAATGCGACGACGTTTATAAAGATAACGAAGTCGCCGCGCTCGGCCACGATATGACGGATTGGGCGGAAAAGACCGCCGCTACGTGTACCGCGGCGCAGGTTATGGAAAAACACTGCAAGAGAACGGGATGTACGGAAGCCGAAACCAAAAACGGCGAAGCCGCGCTCGGCCACGATATGCAGTGGACGACAACGCTCGAGCCTACTTGTACGGCGGACGGAACTAAAGACGGCGCATGTCAACGCGATGGTTGTGATCACACCGAAACGGGCGTAAAGATTGACAAACTCGGCCACCACTACGTGGAATCGACGGACGACGAGAAAGCCAAAGCGGCTACTTGTACCAAGGACGGCTTAAAGGTCGAAATCTGCGATCGCAAAGGTTGCGGCGACAGAAAAGAAACGACTTTAATTGCATTCGGGCATACCGACGACGGAACGAAAGAGGAAGTTACCGCTCCCACTTGTACCGAACAAGGTTATACCACCCGCCACTGTGCAACCTGCAATGAAGATTATCAAGATACTTATAAGGACGCGCTCGGACACGAGATGGCTTTAACGGAAACGGTAGACGTATCCTGTCTTACCGACGGTTATGAACTTTGGGAATGCCGGCGCGATAATTGCGACTTCAGCGAAAAGAGAGAAGAAAAAGCAAAACTTGACCACAAATTCGACGACGACGGAAATTGTACGAGCGGTTGCGGAAAATCGATAAACAACAAAATTACTTGGGTAAATACCAAATACGACGTTACTTACACCGAAACGACGGATAGGCTTACGCTTATCGGCGGCGATCCTTGCGGCGAAGGAAGTATCGCTCCCGGCAGTGAAACAAACTATAAGAGCATAACTATACCTGCTGCGGTGCTTGCTGCCAAAAAGGCTGCCGGGCTTTCGACGTTTACCGTAACTGTGTATAGATTAGAGGGAACTACGCCTCAATTCGGATTCTGTTACGATGAAAGCACGTTTGAATATAGCGCAAATAATGTGCCTCATTACACTTCGAAAGTAATAACTATCGACGACGAAATGCTTCAGAACGGATTTAAGTTTTTAGCGTCCTACACCGACCTCACTCAACGCAATCCTGATTGGGGCGGAACAAAAGTATGCGAAGGCTTCGATTTCGATATCGAATTCATCAAAGCGTTTGATATCAATGATAAATCGATGTGGGTAAGAAGCGAATTTGCGTCTACTGCGTATTCGACTGAAAAAGGCAAATGGACGATAACCGACGCGGCTCCAGGAGCAAACGATGTTAAGAATAACATTACGATAAGCGCGGACGTGTTCAAGGCGATGAGCGAAACTTACGGTTCGTTTAAACTCGTATTCACAACGAAAGACGATGGTACGGCGCCAATATTTGGATTTAAAGAGGTCGACGAAGATTGGACAAAATACAAATACGGCACGAATGCTTATACGAGTGCCGAAAAGACGATAACTGATGATATGCTTGCGAACGGTTATTCGTTCACCTTATTATATGCCGACGCGAACAAGAGAGACGGCGGCAATCCCGAAGCACCGGACGTCACGGGTTTTGATATGGATATTGAGTTTTTCACAACGATAACTCTTAACGCGGACAATAAGACGTATACTTACGATGAGGTTGTTGGCTATGGTGAAGCGGTTGCGGAATTTAACGTAAGCAGTATCACTGATAACGGAACAGGCGGAACGTACTTTATGGTAGGAAGTTACGGCGTGTACTATCGTGCCGGCGAATTCAGACTTGCGACTTTGACTAATGGAAGTTATGGTGAATATTCACCAAGAACCAAACCTGCATCTTTCGACAGAAATGAATTTAATAAAGGTGTCATACTCGGAATAAATGTTACGGATAACGAAAACGGGAAAGTTACGATATTCATATATGTAAATGATAACTTGCTCGGAAGCGAAACAATCGCGAAAGTTTCCGACGAAATAGCGTCTGCGGAAGCAAAAGCAAGCGTAAATATTGTAACTCCGGAAGTTACGAAATGCGTTTTAATTAAATAACAAAACAATTATATTCTTCGGCGGCGGACGAAAGTCCGCCGCCGAGAAAAGAAAAACAAGAGGCTAAAAATGGTACTTAAAGATCGGGAATACAAAAAGAGAAAGGCAACGGACGCGCTTTTTTACGCGTCTTTTATGATTATTCCCGTAATTTCGTTTCTGGTGTTTTACGTATACGTCAATATCGATTCGTTCGCTATGGCGTTCCAGAAACCCGTAGACGGCAAACTGGTTTTTGCTAAGTTTGATAATTTCAAAGAGGTATTCGAAAATATCAGAACGGGCGCGCCGAGGGACGTGGATAATCTTCGGCTCGGCTTCGTCAACACTTTCAAGACCTTCGGGCTTCAGATGCTGTTGTTTCCGATAGGCTTGTTCGTTTCGTACTTTATTTATAAAAAAATATTCGGCTATAAGGTGTTCAGGGTTCTGTTCTATCTTCCGTCGATAGTGTCGGGCGTGGTTGTGAGTTATTTCTTTATGGACCTTACGGGTTCGAAAAGCGTTGCGCCCGAACTCGTTCAAAAACTTCTTAATCTCGACTATACGCCCACGAATCTGCTGAGCGACGCAAGAACGGCTAACGCCATGGTGCTTATCAACTTCGTGTGGCTTAACTTCCCCGGGAATCTCATTATCTGGGGAGGAACGTTTTCGCGTATACCGGAATCGGTCATCGAGTCCTCAAGACTCGACGGAGTGAACTGGTTGCAGGAAATGTTCATAATCATATTGCCGCTTGTGTGGCCGACTTTCGTGCTTATGGTCACGCTTCAACTCGCAGGCATATTCGGCGCGTCGGGCGCGGTGTTCCTTTTAACTCAGGGCAGTTGGGGAACGCAGACGGTTTCCAACTGGATGTATATGCGGATAAAAAATTCGCCCAATCCTTACGCTTCCGATTATCTTTATCAGGTTGCCGCTCTCGGGCTTGCGCTTACGATAATTTCGTGCGCCATTGCGATAATCGTGAGAAAATTCCTCGTCGACAAAATCGAAGAGACGACTTATTGAGGGAGATATTATGAAAAAAAGAATTCACCTTTTTGAAAGAAGATCTCCTTCGGAGAGAGTTTTATACGTAATAATGTTCGTCTTGTTCGCCCTTATCGCGTTTTCCTATGTTTATATGATATTCTGGTGCGCGTATTCGGGAATGAGAAACGCGGTCGACTTCAACAGGAAGCCGTTCGGATTTTCGGAAATTCAACTCGCCAATTATATAGACGTGTTCGATCTGCTTTCCGTCAACGGGCACGGATTTTTCGAAATGCTTATAAACTCGTTGTATTTCAGTTTTTTAGGTCCGTTTCTTTGCATGACGGTAACGTCGATGATGGCTTACGTCACCGCGCAATACAAATTTTTCGGTTCGCGCGCGGTTTATTTTATCGTACTCGTGGTGATAACCCTTCCGCTTTACGGAAACGGCACCGCTATGTATAAACTTCTGTTCAGGCTCGATTTCATCAATTCGCGTTGGATGATTTTAACCTCGCTCAACGCGTTTTCGATATACTATATGTATTTCTTCGCGTTTTATAAGGGGCTTTCGAAGAGTTACGCCGAAGCCGCCGAAATCGACGGCGCGAACAAGTGGCAGATTTATTTTAAAATAATGCTTCCGCAAGCCGCGGCGATGTTCGGCTCGCTCTTCCTGCTTCTCTGGATGGCGGACTGGAACAATTATTCCACGGCGATAATTTATCTGCCGCAACTCCCGACGCTTTCGGTCGGTATTTACCTTTTCAAAAGCGAAATGGAGCATATGTCGGGTATGCCGAGAATGGATATTTTATACGCGGCGTGTACGATTTCGCTTCTGCCCCCGCTGATAATATTTATATTTTTCAATAACGCGCTTATGAGCAACGTTTCAATAGGCGGTTTAAAAGAATAAAAGGAGTGTTATAAATGAAAAAATTCACCAAAGCAGCAGCCGCATTGCTTGCGGCGTCGATGAGCGTTCTGCCGCTCGCTTCCTGCGCGGGCAAAGAAAAAGCGCCGAATACCGCCACCGATGTACAGATTTACATGTGGAAATCGGGGTACGACGTTAAATTCATGGAACAAATCGTCGCGGATTTCAACGCAAAACAGGATAAGTATAAAGCGACGCTCGAATATACTTCGGAAGCGGCTACGATAATAAACACTTTGTCGGTCGGTTCGAGCAACACTTACGACTTATATTTCACGATGCTCAATACCAGCCAGTATAATAAAGATTTCGCCGCGCTCGACAAAGTTCTCGATTACACCGTAGCCGGCGAGAGTATGAGTATACGCGAAAAATATTACGATTATCTTCTTGAAGGCGTTAAAAACGCAGACGGCACCACAAACTTTCTGACTTACGCCAACGGTTGGTGCGGTATCGTATACAATGCGGATATTCTCGCGGCCGTAGGTTGGACGGAAGCACCGAGAACAACCGATGAACTCGACGTTCTCGGTACGGAAATATTAAACAACTCCGCGCTCGCGGCAAAGGGCGTGAAACCGTGGATTTTCTATAATAACGACGATAATAACGGTTATCTTAATTACGTCGCGTATGAGTGGGAAGCGCAATACGACGGACTCGATTATTATAAAAACAACATGATGAAACTTACCGACGAAAACGGTAATTCTCCGTCGAAAGCCGTTATGACGAAAAAAGACGGCAGATATCAGGCTCTTAAAGTTCTCGAAAGGATTTTAACCCCGACAACGGCGTATAAATCGAGTACCGGCAAGCAATTTGCCACCGTTCAGATGGATTATATGGACGGAAACGCCGCGTTTATGGTAAACGGCAGTTGGCTTCTGAACGAGTCTTCGGGTTCGCAGAAGAATTTCCTTATGATGAAAACGCCCGTTATAAGTTCTATCGTCGAAAAACTCGAGAACACTTCGATGTCCGATTCTACGCTTTCCGAAATCGTAAAACAAGTTGACGAGGGCGCGACGAGCAGCGACTTGTGCAGTCAGAACGATTTTAACCGCATCAAAGAAGCGAGAAACATTCTTTACAACAACGCCGCGGAACATTATGTGTTCGTGCCTGAATATTCGGTTGCAAAAGAGGGCAGTTTTGAGTTTTTGAAGTATTTTTACTCCGACGAAGCGCTTGCGACGTATATGAACGTTACGCAACTTCCGAATTCCGCAAAACTTTCGGACGCGAGCAAATTCGACGCAACCGCTCTCGACGCGTGGCACAAACAACAATTCAACCTTGCGAACGAACTGACGGCGATTTACGATACCATAACCAAGAATAAGATATATCTCAGTTACAGTATTAACCAATTCGCAAGCCTTGCTTACGGTCAACGGTTGATTCAGGCGGATAAAAACCAGAGAAAGAGCGCGGATCAACTCTGGGAAGAGATGATAGCGATTATAAATAAGGAATGGGATAAATGGGCAAAATAAAAAAATCAAAAATTTTGATCGCGTCGGCGGCTCTGGCGGTCGGCGTGGCGGGCGCGGGGCTTCCGATTTCGGCTACCGTCGCGCAGGCGGGGCTTTCTGGCACGCAGGTCGTTTCGTCCGCATCCATCGGAACGACGACGATAAACGAAGGCGATTTTTTCGTTACGGGTAAAGTGACCGCCGAAAACGGAGTCGCGAAGTTCAATTCGGATAATCAGAAGTTGACGACTAAAATCAAGGCGTTCAACCTGAAAGAATACGGCGTTGAGAAACTTTTCGGCTTTTCCGCTACGTTGTCGTTTGCGTCTTTCGCCGAAAACGGTAAATTCTCGCTTGCGTTCGGCCTCGATTCGCTTCGGAGCGACGCCGGCGCGAACGATTCTTTTTCGGTGGAAATAACCCACGATTCGAGCAAATTCGTCGTAGGCGTCGTCGAATATCTTAAAGACGGAACGACCGACGTGATTTTCGAGCAAAGGGCGGGCGCGGTGCAATTCAACAGAGATGTCGTTTTTGAGGTGAACGTCGACACGGACAACAATCTTACCGTCTCGATGTTTCCCAAGGACGCGACAAAAGCGTCGGTTATCGTGAACAGTAAAAAATTGAACGTCAATCCCGAGGGGTATATGGCTTTCGCTTCGGACGGCGATAACGAATTGTCGGTTAAAAATCCCGAAATGGTAGTTTATAACTACGACGCTCCTGAAACGATAGAGTATACCGAAACTTTCGATAAAAACGGGTACAATTCCAATGTTTTTTATACGAACAGTACGGCTTCGCCGATAACCCCGTCTTCGCTTTCGGTAGAAAACGGCGCGCTTTGCTTTAAAAACACCGCCGCGGCGTATATTTCAACGCGTTATCAGTATTCCAATTTCGAACTTTCGTTCGATATAACGGATATGGCGAGAAAAGCGACTTTCGACGAAAACGGCAACGTCGTTTCTCTTATAAATTCGTGGTTCGGTATTGCGTTCGGCGTTAACTCGATAGACGAAATACCCGATACGACTACGAGATACTCGACGTGGCTTCAGATCGGCAGGGTAGTTCCCAACGTCGAGAACTTTGTCGAACCCGCGAAAGTGCATTACCTTATGTGGGATAACAGCGGAACGTGGAATAACGTCACCGAGCCGCAATATATGACGGATTTCAATCCGTGGAGCGAGAAATTCGACGGAGAAGTCATCAACGTGAAATTCGCCGTAACCGACGGACTTGTCGAACTCTATATGAGAACGGACGGCGATCCCGAATGGGGCGAACCTTATTTTACCTATAAATTCGATAAGATGAAAACGGGTTACGTTCGTATTTTCACGGCAGGCGAAACTTCGATACGCGAAAAAGGCATAGAGTTCAACAACGTCGGCAATTTTACGATAGACAATCTCTCGATAAAAGACACCGATCACGAAAACGCGAAAAAACTTTTGCCGAAGCCCGAATATAAGTCGAACGTGTGGGCAAAAACTCCTGATTACGATTATAAAACGAAGCCCGACGACGGCGATCTTATAGGCAATAAAATTCTGAGCGGCGACATAAGCGGCGGTTCGGAGAAGAGCGGTTGCGCGTCTTCGGTCGCATTGCCTGCGCCGTTGATCGCCCTTGCGGCGATTCCGCTTATAAAGAGTAAGAAAAAATGAGAAAATTATTGATCGTGTTGTTGAATTTGATATTTTTATTCTCTTGCTCGGCTTTTGTCGCCGGTTGCAAAGAAAAGACGGAAACCCTTTCGTCCGCCGAAGAACAGAGCGGGCCGACAGAGTCGGAAGAATCGGAGAAGTCAACCGATTCGATTGAAAATCCCGACGACGATACAGAACCGACGGAAGAAAAATTCGTGATAACCGGACCGGAAGACGGGGTTTACGGCTACACTCAGAAGTTAAGAAATTATCTCACCGCAGCGGGCGACGACGTGAAAGTTTCCGATTACGCGAACGAAAGCAACGAAGACGAAGCCTACGATAAAATTCAGATCAGGTGGGAAAGCAACCTCGAAAACGTGGATGAATACGAAATAGAATGGGGCTTGAAAGCCGATTTCTCGGACGCCGAAAAGCAGACGATGCCCTCGACGTCGAGAAAACTCAACGTCTATAATCTGTATAAAGATTCGACTTACAACGTCAGAGTTACGGCGGTGAGAAAATCGGGAAACAAATCCGTTACGGCGACTTTCAGGACCACGGATATCGGTCCGAGAGTTATGAAAATAGGCGGACTGTGCAACGTAAGAGATCTCGGCGGCTATAAAACCGAGAGCGGAAAAACCACTTTGCAGGGAAGAATATTCCGCGGCGGACAACTTTCGCAAAACTCAAATTGGACGGTGTACGACAGCGTGGCGTTAAACGCCGAGGGCAAGAAGTATATGAGCGAAGTACTCGGCATAAAAACCGATTTCGACCTTCGCAATCAGACCGAAAACAAGGGCTTGACGGAAAGTCCTGTTCCGAACGCGAAACTCGAATATTATAACATAGGCGGTTATTTGTCGGCTTTTACCGACGCGGCGGGATATAAAAAGGTGTTTTCCGCTCTTGCCGACGAAAGTCGTTATCCGATATATATTCATTGCACGGGCGGAGCGGACAGAACGGGAACGGTAAGTTTTCTTATCAACGCGCTTCTGGGCGTTGACGAAAAGACGCTTATTCAGGACTACGAAACCACTTCTTTTTCGATTTTCGGAATAAGAAACAAAGAGAGTACGACTTATCAGTTCTCTCAGTTTACGGATAAATTAAAATCGGATTACGAAGGCGATACGCTTTCCGAAAAGGTCGAGAACTATCTGTTGTCGATAGGCGTAACCGAAACCGAAATTTACAATATAAAGGCTATAATGTTCGGCGAGCAGACCAAGGCTCTTCCGACTCCGCCCGAAACGACGACTCTGAATCAAAGCGACGCGACGTATACTTACAGCGGCGTTGCGGGCTACGGCAAAGCGTTCGACTTCGACGTCCGGAGCCTTACCTATGCCGACGGCGACCGGAACGGTGGAACGTATTTTATGATCGGCAGTTACGGCGTTTATTTCCGCGGCGGTCTGTTCAGGCTTGCATACAATAACGGCGGAGAATTCGCCGAACCATCTTTAAGAGTCGAATTACCGCAATTTTCCCCCGCGACGTTCAATAACGGCGTTAAACTCGGACTTGAAATAATTATCAAGAACGAATCGACGGTAACTATAAAACTCTGTATAAACGGAGAGCCGCTCGGAAAAGAAGTCGACGGAGCGACGACGTATGAATTCGACGTTCCGAGGTTGTCGGACGAAATTCCGTCAGACGAAGCGAAAGCGGCAGTCCGACTTTCCCGATACGTAAAAGAATTAGTTTTGATAAAAGGATAAAGGATATATGAATAAAAAAATAATTTCCGCGTCTTTGGCCGTTCTGGTCACGCTCGGTTGTACGCTCGGCTGTAAAAATAACGGCAACAACGGCGGGAGCGAAGCGGCGAAAGGCGACGTAAAACTCTATACGGACGGCATGGCGTATACCGAAAGTCAAAAAAGACAGGAATCCGAAGTATATTCCGTCTATTACGATTATTTAGGCGGTAAAGACGTTATGCCGATAGGCGGTTTCTACGTTCCTTACGCTTCCGGCGGAAGCACGGACGGCAACGCGAAACCGGATCTGCTTACCGATTATTATTTCAAAGCCATAAAGGAAGCGGGCGTGAACACGCTTTTCTATTCTCCCGACCGTTGGTCTACCGACGACGCGAATACAAATGTAAAAAAAGCGCTCGATTTGTGCGAAAAATATGGCTTGGGTTATTACGTCGATACGTATTACGTAATGAATCAACTCGGCACGCGTACCAAAAAATACGATATAAAGGATATGGAACTCGCTACCGATGAGGGAAAGCAAAAGTTGTCAGCAATTATCGACGATATTCTCGATAACGGGACCGAAGAAGGGCGAAAATGCGTTCTCGGCATACTCGGCGTGGACGAGCCGTTCACCGATCAACTGCCTAATCTCGGCGTTCTGCACGACGCGTTTTATTCGCTCGAAAACACCGAGGGTATGGATATCTATATCAATTCGATAGGTTATTGGGCGGGCGAAAACAATTTCTGGGGATATTCCGATCCGATAGGCTTCGACGATTATCTTAAAAAGTATTTCGAACTCGTGCGGCCCGCAATGCTGTCGGTAACGCAATATCCGTATACCTCTGCGAATACTCCCGAAACGACGGTCGTTTCGTTGCTCAACGATATGCTTTCGGTTTACAGAAAGTATGCCAACGCAAACAAAGTGCCTTTCTGGCGTATGTTGCAGGCGGGCGGGCAGTGGAACGATAACGCGGAATGGATTCCGTCCGTAGATCCCTATCCGAGCGAAGGCGAACTTTTATACGACGTGAATTCGTCGCTCGCCTACGGCGCGAAAGCGATAGAGTATTTCCCGCTTGTTCAACCTTATTATTTTGCGCAGGAGGAAGGCGGAACTTACGACTTCAACCGCTGCGGACTTATCGGCGCGGACGGCAATCTGACGCAGTGGTATTACTACGCTAAAAGAGCCAACGCTCAGGTTGCGGCGGTAGACGAATATCTTATGAACGCCGTAAACGACGGCGTGATAATTCACGGCGAGAAAGCCAACGATGCTATCGTAAAAAACGGCAAATCCGGCGAAGAAATAATATCCGACGGCAAGTATTACGAACTTATGGGGATTTCGGGCGACGACTGCATAGCGGGGTGCTTCAATTATAAAGGTAGAACCGCGCTTTACGTCGTGAATTATAACCGTAAACAAAAAGCGGAAATAACCCTTTCTTTCGATAAAAAAGACTACAGATACACAGTCGTTCAGCGAGCCGTATCCGCGGACGTTGTCGGCGGCAGCATTCCGCTCACTCTCGACGCGGGCGAAGGCGCGCTAATAGTGCTTAAGTGAATCCGATTACGATGAATTTCAAAAATATAGTCATTCCTTCCGCGGCGGACGAGTGCGTCGTTTACGCCGCAGAAAAATTAAAAGAATACGTTGCGAAAGTTACGGGCGTTGCTCTCGGTATTTCGACCGCAAAAAGCGACGGAAACTTTTTTTCGGTCGGTAAATCCGATGAAATAAGCGAAGCCGATTACGAGGCTTTCTCCGCGGATATAAAAGGCGACGGTTACGGGATTTTCTGCCGCGCGGGCAACATATATCTCGTTGCGAAAACGAGCAGAGGACTTATGTATTCCGCTTACGGCTACGTCGAAAAGTATCTCGGCGTGAGGTTTCTGACCGCCGAAGCCGAA
>CAVJNC010000068.1:6621-11832 GCA_963650905.1 Subdoligranulum sp. APC924/74 | reverse complement strand
TATATTGGAAATTTCAAATATGCTCAACTTTTTTTATGCCATAAACCCAAAAAATGTTGAAGTATTTTTCTCACACCCCAACATTTATTTTAGAACCTATATAAATAGCGGCGGCGGATTGCATAATGCAATCCGCCGCCGTTTTAGTCCGAGGTTGCATAGAGCAATCCGCCGCCGTTTTAGTCCGAGGTTGCATAGAGCAATCCGCCGCCGTTTTGGCGTTGCGATTAAAACGGTTCAGTGTTTGTCGGAATAAAGATTAATTACCGCGTTCGCCGCGTCGCAAACGTCATAAATAAGTTTTTTCGGGTGCAAAATGCTCACTTTGTCGCCGAATCCGAGCAGTTTGGAGATAAGCCAGTCGTCGCACGGAATCGTCGCCGAAGCGTAAAGATTTCCGTCCGCGCCCTTATAAACCGCGCCCACGCCGAGCCATTCTTCAACGTCCGCGCGGGCGGCTTCCGTAAGTTTCAGTTCTATGGTTTCGCAAGGCAGATCCTCGAACCATCTTTCGGGTTTAAGATTGCTTTTCGCGTCCTCGCGCGGACTGTATTTTTTGTCGGTAAGATTTGCGTAAACTATTCTCGAAGTCCTGAAAATGCGGAAATCGTTCCTTAAAAGGCAGAACGCGTAAACGTACCAGAAGCCCTGTTTAAGCAAAATAGTCTGCGGCTCTATCTCGCGTACCGTTTGCTCGCCCGACCTGTCGCGATAGCAAATCTCGAGCGTGGATTGATTTTCGATTGCTTTTTCCACCGTGTAAACGACGTTTTTCACGTTGTCGTTTCCGTACCAGTTCGAACCGTCGATGATGAAATGCGAGGCGGGCATACCTTCGCTTGCGAATTCCGAACGCTTAAGCGAGCAGAGTTTATCGAGCGCGGATTTAAGGTCGCTGCTGCCGAGTTGCTCGTTGCACGATTCCAACGTCGATACCACGGCGTTGAATTCGCTTTCGGTCATAACGCTCGCGGGGAGTTTAAAAGATTCGGCGATGTAATAGCCGCCGTTTCTGCCCGCTTCGGAAATGAGCGGAATATCCGCAAGGCTTATCGCCGTGAGATAGCGGAACGCGGTGCGTGTGGAAATGTCGAATCTTCTCGCGATATACGCCGCGCTCACTTTCTTTTTGGAAAGGAGCAGAAACAAAATTTTAATCATCAACTCGTATTTCATTTTTTCGCCCGATTATTTATAAAAATTACGTAAATATTTTACTAAAGGACGAGCGGTTTGTCAAGAAAAACTTTTCGCCGTAAAATTTTTCGCTTTTCGCCGTAAAATTTTTCGCGGTAAATAACGCCGCGTTTAATTGTCATCGAAAAACGCAATAATACGATATATGAAAGTGAATATTTATCTTAACAACGAAAGGCTTGAAAACGACGACGTGAAAAAATACAAATGCGTGAGCGCGGTCGTAAAAGACGCGGTGAACGAGGCGTATTACAGATATCTCGGCGAGCAGAATAAATCCGGCGGCAAAAACGCAAAGTGAAAGAAAAGAGCAAAAAAATCACCTTTGATTATCCGCTTTTCGACGCGATAACCGACGATGACGACGAGATAACGGCGGCTTATCTCCGCGTTTCAACGGACACGCAGGCGCAGGAGGGGTACGGTCTCGACGTTCAGTACGCCGCGATAAAAAGGTACGTCGAGGCTTTCGGCATCAAAAACGTTTTCATCTTCGCCGACGACGGTTACACCGGAATGAACGAGGTTCGTCCGGCGTTTTCGGCTATGTCGAAGTTGATGAAAGAGGGCAGGATTAAATTCGTAATCACTTATAGTCTCGACCGTATCGGAAGAACGCAGATGATTATTCTGCGTTTTTTAAAAGAGCGGTGCGAAACGGCGAAATGCGATTTTTACGCCGTTAAGGACAACGTCGATTCGCGGAGCAGGCAGACTTACGGCATATTGATTTCCATTTTGTCGATTTTTGCGGAATTCGACCACGACGCGATTATTTCGAAACTCACGAGCGGCAGAATTCAACGGGCGAAAGAAGGGTTCTGGAAGGGCGGGGGAAAGCAGCCTTACGGCTACAGATATTCGAAAAAAGAGGGGGAACTCGTCGTTTGCGAGGAAGAAGCGGAAAAGGTTAAAAAGGTTTTCGATATCTACACGAGGAGCGGTTTTTCGCCCAAGAAAATCGCGGATATCGTCGGGCTTTCGTCCGATAAAGCGGTGTTCAATATTCTGAAAAACAGGATCTACGTCGGCGAGGTTTTTTATCGCGGCGAAAGTTATAAGGGGCGACATAGGTCGATTATCGACGCGGAAACGTTTGAATCGGCTCAGGAAATACTGAGAGAAAAGAGCGTTAAAAGGAGCGGTTCGGTTTATCTTTTGTCGTCGCTTCTGGTGTGCGGCGAATGCGGCGCGAAAATGCGTTATATGAAGTGGGGGAAGAAAAGCGGGTGCGGAAAAAATCCGTCGAACGGCGGAGGACAACTTAAAATTCTGTGCTATTCCTATTTCCCGAACAGTACTAAAAAATATCTCGTAAAATCGGAAAACTGTCCGAACGCGATTTTCGACGCGGAAGAAATCGAAGCCGCGGTGATAAGTTCCGTTATGCGGTTCGCGGTGGAATACGGCGAGGAAAAAGCGGGAAAGGAGTTGTCCGCGGACGATATAGCCGAGGGTTTGAAAGCGAAAAAAGACAAACTTTCGGCGGAATATTCGAGGCTCTTATACGCTTATCGGAAACTCGGCGACGAGGAGTTGTTGGAACAGGCGGCGGCAACGAAACGCAAAATCAGGCGTATCGAAAAGGATATCGCGGACGAAGCGGAGAAAAAAACTCTTCTGAAAAACGAACTTAAAAAAATCGAAATAATCCGCACTTTGCCCGATACGTGGGATAAAATGGACGACAGAACGAAACAGAGAATTATCCGCGGACTTGTCGAAAAAGTCGTCGTTACGAAAAATAAAACGGATGTATATCTGCGCGGTTCTGCATACGACAAAATTCCCGAGGATTCGGATATCGTCGGGAATAAATAAAAAAGTCGGGCTATAAGCCAATTAATCGCGTGTTTTTAATGTGATTGCAGGTTTGCGACGGACGGCGGACAGCCGAGGGTTTAATGAGAGACGATATATTCCGCAATCTGCACGGCGTTAAGAGCCGCGCCTTTGAGAGTGTTGTCTCCCGCGGCGAAGTAAGAAAAGCCGTTTTCGAAAACGCCGCTTTTGCGGATTCTGCCGAAGAGAACTTCGTCTTTCCCGTCGGCGTCCGTCGCGTTCGGAAAAGCCGAAAACAACGCGGCGGAATATATCATTTCGTCGGCGAGCGAACGAACGTTCGCGGGCGTTTCTGTTTCGACTTCCGCGCTCACGCCGTGGCAGTTTTCCACAGGCACGCGGACGCACGTGGCGGAAACTTTAACGTCAAGCCCCGTGATTTTTCTCGTTTCGTTCGCCATTTTCATTTCTTCCTCCGTGTATCCGTCCGCAAAAACTTCGCCGATTTGAGGAATAAACGTTTCGGAAATATTATAAGGGTAGAACTCCCCCGTGAAGCCCTGCCTTGTGAGCAGAAGGTCGCCTACGCCTTTCATTCCGCTTCCGCTCACCGCCTGATAGGTCGAAAAAACGAGACTTTTAACGCCGTATTTCGCGATGACGTTTTTCAAAGGAATAAGCGCGATTATCGTGGAGCAGTTAGGGTTTGCGACGATGTTTTCCGGAATTTCGGACAGGCTCGCTCCGTTTATCTCGGGGATAACGAGCGGAACGTCTTTATCCGCCCTGAACGCGCTCGAATTGTCTATGACGATCGCGCCGCTTTTCGCGAAAAGCGGCGCATATTTTAACGAAACGTCCTTCCCCGCGGAGAAGAAAACGAAATCGAATTTCCCGCCGACGTTTTCGCCGAGATTTTCGACGGTTAAATTCTCGCCGCCGAACGTCATCTTTTTTCCCTCGCTTTTTTCGGACGCGAAAACCCTTAAATTACCTATCTGGAAACGTCTTTTTAATAAAGTTCCGAGAATTTTTCTGCCGATAAGTCCCGTCGCGCCGACGACCGCCACGCTGTATTTTTTGTGCGTTTTGTAATTTTTATCCATAACACAGTGTATGCTTTTCTCGCGTCGGGCGTTACTTTTATTGCAATTTACAATAAAATCACGCGGACGACCGAAAATATTTGTAAAATAATAAAACCCCCGATAATCGACTTATACGAGGGTTTTTACGTTTTAATTAGATTTTTTGAGCCGCCTTTTTGCGTTTAAACCTGTTTGGCGTTCAAGCCGATTGGTGTTTAAGCCTGTTTGGCGTTCAAGCCGATTGGTGTTTAAGCCTGTTCGGCGTTTAAATCGTTAACGGAGCGGACGATATGCGCCGCGTATTTTTCGGCAACGTTTATCCCCGTGACCTTTTCGAATTCTTTGAAAAAGGCGTTCGAGTTCGCTTCGCAAAGAATAAGCCCGTTTTTGCCGAACAGAAAATCTATTCCGCAATAGTCGAGCCTGAGAATGCGGGCGATTTTTTCCGCGAGAGCCATCGTTTTCTCGTCGGCGTCGAACGCTTCGCCCCTCCCGCCCGCGGAAACGTTGGAGCGGAAATCTCCCGAGGACGTTCTTTTCATCGCGCCGACGTATTTTCCGCCGACGACGATAACCCGAAGGTCCGTTCCCGCGCTTTCGGCGATAAATTTCTGATAAACGTGCGGAACGAATCTGAGTCGCTCGGAAAAGTCTGCGAGTTCCGCCTTGTTTCGCGCGATATGCACGCCCTTCCCGAGCGAGCCGTAACATTCCTTGACGATCATCGGAAAGCCGAGTTTGTCGGCGAGAAAATCGATATCTCCGTCGTTCGTCTCGGCGTAAGGCGAGTAGCACAGCGGCGAAGAATAGGTTTCGGGCATGGGAATTCCGAAACCGGCGAGTTTGATATAAGTGAGCATTTTATCGTCGCAATCGGTCATCGCGGAATAGCGATTAAAGCATTTCAGACCGCTTTTTTCGAGTTGCAGAAGGGCGTGTTTGTCCTTGTCGTAAAAAACGCAGAAGTCGTACCCCTTGTATTTCACGGCGACATCCCCGTCCGCAATTCCGCAGGCGGAAACGTCGAGCGGGCGGATATCGGTTGCGACGCCGATTTTTTCTAATTCTTCTTTCAGTCGCAGCGGCTGGTTGAGTTGGTTCGCCTCTTTCGCGTAGGCGTTGACGATTATCAGACCTTTCATGC
>CAVJNC010000068.1:4468-6611 GCA_963650905.1 Subdoligranulum sp. APC924/74 | reverse complement strand
AAAAGCAAAACCCCGAAAAGTCAATCGCTTGCGCGTAAACGGAATAAAAACCCGTAAAAACCGCAGGCAAACGGAATAAAAACCAGAAAAAACCGCGGGCAAAAGGAATAAAACCCGTAAAACCGTTTTCAGAACAGAACGAAAACCGGACAAACCGCTTTCAATACGAAACGAAAACCAAAAAAACGCGGGCAAACAGAATAAAAACCGTAAAAACCGCGGGCAAAAACAATAAAATCCGCAAAAATGAAAGAATTGTGTAAAAAAATCGCCCGATTAAATATAATTGACAAAAATCTCGTTATATTATATCATAGTAAATAAGTTCTCGCTTAAAAGATTAAAGACGAATTCTCCGGAGATTTTTGTATGTTCGGTTACGTAAAACCCGACACGCCGTATCTTTACATAAAAGACGATACGCTTTATAAGTCGTTGTATTGTTCCGTATGCAGAAGCATAGGGAAGATTTGCGGTCAACGCGCGCGGCTCGGGTTAACTTACGACATAGCGTTTATGTCCGCGTTTATTCACAACGTTGCGGGCATGGACGTTAAAATCGAAAAAAAACACTGCGTCGCTCACCCCGTAACGAGCCGGCCGATCGCCGGTCGCGACGATATAACCGATTTCTGCGCCTGCGCCAACGTCGCGCTCGCTTATTATAAAATCGAGGACGACATCGTGGACGGCAACGGCGGGAAGATCAAGAAGTTGTTTTTCTCAAAGGGCAACGAAAGGGTGGCGAAAAAACACCCCGAAATAGGCGAGATTATCCGCAGAAGATATTCCGAACTCCGTAACCTTGAAAAAAGCGAATGTGACAGCATCGATATGGTTTGCGAGCCGTTTTCGCAGATGATGGCCGAACTCGGAGGCGCAGCCCTCGCCGGAATAAACGGCGGAATAAACGGCGGAATAAACGGCGGAATAAACGGCGGAAAGAGCGACGGAAAAAACAATGGCAAAAGCGGTGAAAACAGCGGGAATAAATATAACGGCGCAGAGCAACTTTTGTATTATCTCGGCAAGTGGATTTATCTCATCGACGCGCTCGACGATTACGACAAGGACTTAAAAGAGAAAAACTACAATCCGTTTTATTTCTGTTTCGGGAAAGAACCCGATTTCGGATCGCTCCTCAAAAATCGCGGGCAGGACGTTTCGTTCGTGTTTTCGTCGGTTTTCTCGGGGCTTAAAGAAGCGTTCGAAGAGTGCGAATTCAGATTCGATTCCGCGCTTATCGGCAATATAATTCTGAGAGGGATTCCCTCCGTAACATCAAAAACGTTCAGAAAGGAAGAAAAGAAGAAAAATGGCAAATAATTTATACGATTTATTCGGACTTGACGAAACCTGCACCGACGAACAACTCGACGAGGCTTACGGAAAATTGCGTTCGCGTTACGCCGAGGACAGATTTTTAGAGGGCGAGGCGGGGAATGCCGCCGCGAAAAAACTCACCGAACTCGACAACGCTTACCGCGATATAATCGCGACGCGCAGAGAATCGGCGGGCGGAAATTCTTCCGCGGGCAACGCTTTCGGTTCGGTCGAAGAAAAAATCAAAAACGGCGACCTTGCGGGAGCGCAGAGCGAACTCGATTCGTTCAACGAGCGCAACGCCGAATGGCATTATCTGCAGTCGGTCGTGTTCTACAAGAAAAAATGGACGAACGAGAGCAAAAAGCAACTCGAAATCGCAATGCAGATGGATTCGTCCAACGAAAAATATAAAACCGCTTATAACAAACTCGTGAGTAAAATCAAATCCGATTCGGACAAGAGTTTTTCGAGTTATTCCGGCGACGGACGCGGAAGACATCACCGCGGCGACGATTCCGGCGCGCCTCAGATGGGCGGAGATACCTGCATCGACTGGTGTTGCCAGATGGCTATCTGCAACGTCGCTTTGAACTGCTGCTGCAACAGTTGCCATTAACGCGGCGGGGCAGGCTGAATAACGATGAAGCAATCCAGACTTATCGCGCTGTCCGCAATCGCGACGGCGTTTTCGGTTGTGTTTATGTCGCTCGGCGCGCTTATTCCCGCATTCGATTATTCGGGGATTTTCATGGCGAGTCTCTGCGTTATGGTCCCGCTTGCGAAAAAGAGCGCGAAGGCGGGTTTTCTGACCTATGCG
>CAVJNC010000068.1:2384-4389 GCA_963650905.1 Subdoligranulum sp. APC924/74 | reverse complement strand
CTTTGTGTCTGAGTTGCTTGCTTGTCGGCGCGACCACGGCGAGGTGGGAAATGATCGTGATTTACGGCTTGTTTTTCGGGCTTCACCCGACCGTGAATTACCTTTTCCGCGAAAAGAATTTCAATAAATATATCGCTTCTCTCATCAAAACCGCGTGGTTCGTCGGCGTGTTGATTCTGATTTACAACGTTTTCACCGACTTTTTGTTCGACGCGAGTTTTCTGCAGAAAGAGTGGGTTAAAAAGTATATTTATCTTATCATCGTCGTCGGCGGCGGAGCGTTGTTCGTCGTTTACGATATTCTGATGATGAGATTTCAACGCGTCACGGACGCTCTGGTCGCAAAAATGAACTTATAACGAATTTATAATCCCGTATGCCGGCGGAATTCCGTCCGACCGCGGATTATCGGGAAACTTCAAAGGGGATTCACGTCGGAGGAAAAATGGAAAAAAACGAGGAATACGTCGGCATTGTCGAACGGATAGGTTCGGGCGGCGAGGGGATAATAAAAAGCGGAGATTATACGGTTTTCGTTCCGTACGCTCTCCCGACGGAAAAGATAAAATACAGGGTTCTGAAGGTTAAAAAGAACGTCGTTTTCGGCAAGATGACCGAATTGTACGTTCCCGCGGAGGACAGAATAAGGCCGAAATGCCCCGTTTACGAAAAATGCGGCGGCTGCCAACTTCAGCATCTGAAATATAAATTGCAACTTCGCCTGAAGAAAAAAACGGTTAAGGATTGCCTTTCCAAAATAGCGTTTATCGACGAAAAGGTTTCGTCAACCGTGCCGAGCGAACTCGAATACGAATACAGAAACAAACTTCAACTGCCGATAAGAACGGAGAAATACGGCGTGGCGATAGGCTTTTTCGCGCAGAACAGTCACAGAATCGTACCCATAAACGATTGCCCGATTCAACCGGGTTGGTGCAAAAAAATCATCGGGGCCGTTCGGAGATACGTTTCGGAATGCGACGTTACGGCATACAGCGAAGAGAGCAAGGCGGGGCTTTTAAAGCACGTCGTCGTGAGAGACGTCGAGGGAAAACTTCTCATAACGTTCGTCATAAACGGCAACGAATTGCCGAAAAAAGCCGAACTCATCGCGATTTTAAGCGAAGATTTCAGGAGTTTCAGTCTGTTTGAAAACATAAACAAAGACGATACGAACGTGATTTTCGGCAAAAAGTTCAGGTGCGTTTACGGTCCCGAAAAAATCGGATCGTCCGATATGGGCGTAAAGTACGAAATAGGTCCCGAATCGTTTATGCAGGTGAACGACCCGGTTCGCAGAAAGATTTATCACGACGCGGTAAAGGCGGCGGCGATCGTTCCGGGCACCGCCGTTATAGACGCTTACAGCGGCGCGGGGCTTTTAACGGCGATATTCGCGAGCCGCGCGCAGAAGGCGATAGGCATAGAGATCGTTAAAGAGGCGGTCGATTGCGCCGACGAACTGAAACGCATAAACGGGCTTGACGGCAGAATGGAAAACATATGCGCGCCGTGCGAGACTATGTTGCCCGTCGTTATGGAGCGCGAGAGAAAATCGGGCGCGCGTTGCGTGCTTGTTCTCGATCCGCCGCGGCAGGGCGTTAACGAAAAACTTATCGAGGCGATCAAAAAATCGCGCCCCGAGCGGATAATTTACATATCGTGTTCCCCGCAGACGCTTTCGAGAGATCTGGGCTTGCTCACGGGTACGCTCGAACGGGACGGACAGGAACTGAAGAAAAGCGAACGTCCGGAGACGGGGATATACAAAATCGAATCCGTCCGCCCTTACGATATGTTCGCTCAGACGAAGCACGTCGAAACTCTCGTCGCGCTTTCCGTAAAAGTTTTGTCCGACGTTCCGGACGAAAAGCCTGACCGGTAAAATATAATTACGGCGTTCCGGACGAAACGCCGATCCGATGAAAACAAGTTAAAAACAATACAAACAAGTTAAAAATAATATATAAGTCGCGCGCGACATGCACCGCCGAAAGTCGGAAAC
>CAVJNC010000068.1:0-2374 GCA_963650905.1 Subdoligranulum sp. APC924/74 | reverse complement strand
CTTCGGGAGGTGCATTTTTTTATGCGAAAATTTTTATGCGGAAAAATTTTACGCGAAAAATAAGAAGAGAAACAGGATTTGCGCGACGGAAAAGAGGTCGCTCGGTTATAAACGAGTCAATAAAATGCAACTTTAGATGAAATTTATCGGTAGAAAAATATTCGGCGACGTGCTAAAATACTGATTGTTTATATCCGGTCGCAGGGAAATCATGTTCGGACGTGCAATTTTTCCGCGGCAGGGAACAATAAGACGAGAACAATAAGACGAGAGCAATAAGACGAGAGCAATAAGACGAGAGCAATAAGGAAACAGGACGGAGAGACCGAAAATGATATTCGAAAACGCAAAACCCGTATGGATAAAAGGAAAAGAAAGAATTTTGAACGAGTCGCTCGCATTCGCGTGTAAACTCGGCGGATGCGAGCGACTCGTTATCACCGCAAGTTGTCGGTATGCGGCGTATATAGACGGAAAATTCATCGGATTCGGCCCCGCTCGCGCCGCGCACGGAGTGTTCCGCGCCGACAGAATAAATCTCGGAAACGTCCGTGAAGGGAGCGTTTTATATATTATCGCGTGCGGCTATAACACGATCAATTATCAGTCTTTGAATCAACCCGCTTTTTTGCAGGCGGAGGTTTTCGACGGGGAAATTTCCGAACGGTGGACGGGGAGAGATTTTGTCGCGCGGGAATATACCGAAAAAGTGCGGAAAGTGAGCCGTCTCAGTTTTCAGCGCGCTTTTTCGGAATGTTACGCGTTTGACGGAAACCCGACGGAGGAATACCGAAAGCCGGACTTTTCCGGATTTTCGTTGCCGGACGAAGTCGTCGGAGGGCGGATCGCGGAGAGAGGGGTGAGTTATCCCCGTTATGAAGAACGCTTTTCGGTTATGACGGAAAACGGTGCGTTTTACGACGGCGGCGGAAAGATTGAAAGAAATATGGCGACGAAACTCGCCGCGTTGCGTATTTATCCCGCGGACGAACTTACCAGTAACCCCGCGGATACCGTGTGCAGACTGAAATACGAAAAAATCGGTTCGGGGAAAGAGGGCGCGGTGAAAAAGGGAGAATACGTTTTATACGACTTCGGTCATGCGGAAACGGGTTTTATCGGGACTGATTTCGAGGCGGAAGAAGATTCTCTCGTATGGTTTATTTACGACGAGATCGATATGAATCCCGATCCGGACGGAGCGGCGGACGTGAGATTCGACAGAAACGGTTGCGTGAACATCATCGAGTATAAGGTGAAAAAAGGGGGATATCTGCATCGGTCTTACGAACCGTATACGGCAAGATACGTTAAAATGATCGTTGCCGAGGGGAGCGTGATTCCCCGTTCTTTAAAGATCGTGTCCTTTGAAAATCCCGATACGGATCGTTTTTCGCTCCGTTGCGCCGACGAGATGCTCGAAAAGATCGTTCGGGCCGCCGTGAGAACGTTTGCTCATAACGCCGTGGATATCCTTACGGATTGCCCGTCGAGAGAGCGCGCGTGGTGGCTGTGCGATTCGTTTTTCTCGGCGAGAAGCGAGCAACTTTTTACGGGATATAATAAGGTGGAAAGAAACTTTCTCGAGAATTTTGCGGACGCGCCCGACGTGAAAAACATTCCTCACGGAATGGTTCCGATGTTTTATCCCGCCGATTTTATCGAAGAGGCTTACATTCCGAACGGGGCGATGTGGTATATCGTTGAATTATACGACGCTTATCTGCGCACGGGGGACGAGTATATAAAAGCCGGAAGCAAAAAGAAAGCGGAAGAAGTCATCGGCTTTTTCGATAAATACGTCAACGAAGACGGAAATAAAGTCGATTCCGTGACGGATGGCGCCATGATTATGATTATTGAAGTTCCGTACGTACAGGGGCCGTATAGCGGGATTGAGAATGCGCAGGACGGTTACGGTTGGTCGGACGTACATATCGTTCTTTCCGGAGTAGGATCTTCGATGAAAATGAAAGAAGTGAAGTTCCTGAAAAAAATATAACTTCGACTTAAAAAGCGAAATATCCGGTTGCGGGTTCCGTTGCCGGATATCGCTTTTCCGTCGCGAATTTACGAAGCAATAAAAAAATTAATAAAGAATAAAGCAAAGGCTGTCGCATGAAAAAGCGGCGGCTTTTTCTTTATCTGTAAAGAATAACGCGTCGTTAAACAACGCTTCGTTTTAATTCCGATATAAAACCGCCGAAATATATACCGAAACAGATAAAACATATACCGAAACGTATAAAATGTATAAAACATATAAAACCGCTTGATTTCTTCCGGTGTTCGTGTTATAATCGAATAAAAATCTATATATCGAATATAGTGGCGGAACGTAATGTATAAACATTTTTTCAAAAGACTGATCGAT
>CAVJNC010000067.1:0-11969 GCA_963650905.1 Subdoligranulum sp. APC924/74 | reverse complement strand
TGACAAAAAGCGCGGAAATTGCGGCGTTTTGGCAAGGTTCGTTTTATTCTTGTCCGGCATAGAAACGGTTAAAACAGTCAGAACCGAAAGATTCAGGAGGAAAAAATGGCAAGTCTTAATCTGAAAGACATTTACAAAGTTTATCCCTCGGGCGTCGTTGCCGTAACGGATTTCAGTCTGGACATCGAAGATAAGGAATTCATCGTGTTCGTAGGTCCTTCCGGCTGCGGAAAGTCGACCACGCTCCGTATGATAGCCGGTCTTGAAGAGATCTCCGACGGCGAACTTTACATCGACGGAAAACTTATGAACAACGTTCAACCCAAGGACAGAGACATAGCGATGGTTTTCCAGAACTACGCTCTTTACCCGCACATGACCGTTTACGACAACATGGCGTTCGGTCTCAAACTCCGTAAAAAGCCGAAGGAAGAAATCGACGAAAAGGTCAGAGGCGCGGCGAGAATTCTCGGTCTCGAGAGTTATCTCCAGAGAAAGCCCAAGGCTCTTTCCGGCGGTCAGAGACAAAGGGTCGCGCTCGGAAGAGCGATCGTCCGCGAACCGAAGGTATTCCTTCTCGACGAACCCCTTTCCAACCTCGACGCGAAACTCCGCGCCCAGATGAGAACCGAAATAACCAAACTTCATCACAGACTTGCAACCACCTTCATTTACGTCACTCACGATCAGGTCGAAGCAATGACGATGGGAACGAGAATAGTCGTTATGAAAGACGGATACATTCAACAGGTAGACGCTCCGCAGAAACTTTACGATTATCCCGCAAACCTTTTCGTCGCGGGCTTTATCGGCACTCCGCAGATGAACTTCTTCGACGCCGTTCTCACTTCCGACGGAAAGACCGTTTACGTGGAATTCGCAGGCAACAAAGTCGCTCTTCCCAAGGCTAAATCCGACACGATCGAAGAACCCGCGAAATACATCAACACCGGCAAGCCCGTCGTATTCGGCGTCCGTCCGGAAGATTTCCACGATGAAGAAAACTTCATCTCCAACAGTAAAGAAACCGTTATCGACGTCAAGGTCGACGTCGTCGAAAAACTCGGCGCGGAAACTTTGCTTTACTGCGTATTCGCCAACGACGCGTCCGATTCGGACGACAACGTAAAGAGCCTTGTGGACGCAGGCACTCAGTTGACCGCTAAGGTAGATTCGAGATCCAAAACCGAGAGAGATCAGGTTATCGAACTCGCTATCGATATCATGCACAGTCACCTCTTCGATAAGGAGACCGAACTCACCATTCTTAAAGGCGAAGGTCAACCCGCTTACGTTCCCGTTGTGGAACTTCAGAGAAGAGCCGAGAGAGAAGCCGAAGCGGCTAACGCTCCCGAAAAGGCTGCGAAGCCCAACTTCTTTGCGAAATTCAAGAAGAAGGACAAGAAGGACGAGGAAAACGATAAGCCCGAGGCTTAATCGCGGATTGTTCGGAGCGTTCGTTTAAAAGCGGCCCGTTCCTGCGACGGGCGCGAACGTTACGCAAAAAATTTAAGGGAGAACTGCGAAGGTCTGCGCCGACGCCGTTTTCCCTTTTCTTATTTATACCCGTTTCTTAATTATATAATATCGGTTATATAATATCGATTATGTAATATCGGCGCGGCGCGATACCGGCAGTATCGCGTTGTATTGCAATGCCGGTGGGTAGTATCGGATTGTTTAGAAACGCCGGTAGTATCGGTGCGGTGCGATATCGATGATATTGTGGTTTGTTCCGGCGGAAAATTCGGGCAGGACGGAGGAGTGAATATGATACATTCGTTGAGCGGCGGGGTGCTGGACGGCGACGAAACGCATACCGTCGTAAAAGTGAAAACGGAGGCCGACGGCGGAATCGGGTTTTATCTGTGCGACGAGTTTCGGGCGAACGTCGGGGATAAAGTCGTCGTCGAAACAAGAAACGGCGGAACGGAAACGGGGGAAGTTATAAAAGTCGATAAAAACGTATCCGGAAAATGCTCGCCGATACCCCTGAAAAGGGCTTTGAAGGCTTTAAAAAAACTTTAAAAAACGGGTTGCGGATTTTATTCGTCAACGCCGACGTTCCGCAAAAATACAGAAGCGGGGATTCCGTTCGGTTCGGCAAGGCAAACGCCCGAAGTCGTATTTATGAACGATGCCAGCCAAGAATAAAACGAACCTTGCCAAAACGCCGCAATTCACGCGCTTTTTGTCAAATTCTTGCTTGAAGTACAGCAAGTACGTCTGCGTTCGCTTTTGTCAAAAATCATCGAAAATATCGGCGTTTTGGTTGCGGGCAAGTCTGACGGCGAGTTTTTAGGCTAAGACAAGGCACGCGAACGGGTTAATACTTGACGTATAAGCCGCGAGCGTAACGACGTATTAGTCAAAAACTCGCCGTCAGACCACGGTTCGTTTTATTCTTGGCTGGCATACCGCACGAATCGGTTCGTCGCCGCAAAAGCGATCGGTGACGACGAATGGAAATCCTTAAACAAAAAACGCGCGCTAATCGAGTTATAGCCGCGTTTTTTTATTTTGTTCGGTTTGTTCCGGCGTTGCCTGCGATTTTGCTTATTTCAGTTTCGCGCCGCAGTTGTTGCAGAATTTGTCGCCCCGCGATATTTTTTCGCCGCAGTTCGGGCAGATCGCGCCGATAGCCGTTCCGCATTCCTTGCAGAATTTCCCGTCCGCGGGATTTTTCGTTCCGCACTTCGGGCAGACAATCGTCTTTTCGGCTTTAAGCCCTTCGTTAACGGCGGCGGCGACGTTTTTCACGGCGGGCGAAATTTCTTCGCTCGCTTCGTTTATCACCGGCACGCTTTCGTTTTTCGCGTAGCGCATTATTTCGCGTTTATAGGCGAAATTCAATATCGAAGCGCCGATTCCGAGCGTCGGCAATCCTATGATCGCGCAGAAGAACATGTCCGGAGATTTTCCCTTTCCGAACGCCGAGAAAAAACTCGCGAGACCGATAACGGAAAGCGCGATTCCCGCGGCGAGAAGAATAAAGCCGACGATTTTCAGTTTCTTTTTCGTCGATTCGTGTTTGTTGTTTTCGTTCATGATCGCATTTCCTTTTCAGTGGATTTACTATTTCGGAATTTCCCGTTTATTGTTGAAAAGTCGCTGGTTGTTCCGCCGATTGCAGAGGTTGCGGAGATTGTTGAGTTTGCTCCGACGACCGCAAAGTCTGCTCCGTCGGTTGTTCGGGCGGTTGTTCGCCCGCGTTCTTGTCTTTGAACAAAAGTTTCAGGAGTATCGGGCAGAGAATGGAGGAGATTACGATGAGCATGATCGTTGCCACGAGCGGATCCAGTCTTCCCGCCGCGCCTTCTTCCATCATGAGCATGCCTCCCGAAGAATAAACCGCGAGGGCGACTTCTCCGCGGGCGATCATTCCGCAGCCTACCGTAACGCATTCTTTGTTTTTGAATCCGAACGGCTTAGCCGCCAGTCCGCAGCCGATTACCTTGCCGATTATGCCGAGCGCGACGAATGAAAGTCCGAACAGAAGATACGACCAGTCGAGTCCGCCGAAATCTGCCGAAATTCCTATATAGGAGAAGAATATCGGCGAGAAAATCATATATCCGCTCACTACGACTTTCCTGTCCACGAACTTGGTGTCCTCGAGGCCGCTGAGCATTATTCCCGCCATATACGCGCCCGTTATCGCCGCGATTCCGAAGAATTTTTCGGCGCAGAAAGCGAACAGAAAGCACATTCCGAACGCGTATATGCTCGTTCTTCTCTTGTGCGGGAACTTGTGTTCTTCCCATTTGAAGTAAATTCTCAGGAGTATGCCGAACCCTATCGCGAAGACGAAAAATCCCGCGGCTTTTAAAAGAGTGATCCAGATCTGCGAAGCGTCGCCGCCTTTGAGACTCGTCACGATGCTGAGCGCGATTATGCCGATAACGTCGTCGATAACCGCCGCGCTGACTATCGTCTGTCCGACTTTGGAATTGAGTTTGCCCAATTCTTTAAGCGTTTCGACGGTTATCCCCACGCTCGTCGCCGCGAGAATCGTGCCGATAAAAATCGCGTTGAGGAGTTTTTCGTGCGAGAATTCGGTGTAACCCTTCATAAAGCATAACGCGCCGAGCGTGCCGAGAGCCATCGGTACGAGAACGCCGCAAAGGGCGATCACCGTGGCGGCGAGTCCGCTGTGTTTCAGATCGTCGAGGTTCGTTTCAAGCCCGCTCGAGAAGAGAATAAGCACCACGCCCACCTGACTGAACGCGTTGAGAACTTCTTTTTCCTCGCTCGTCGGCTTCATGAAAATCGTGCTTAAAATAACGCTGTCGTCCTTATGGAACTTGCTTAAAAGCCCGATGATGACGCCCGCGATGACCATTCCCGCAACCTGCGGAAGTCCGAGTTTTCTCGCGAGAAGCCCGAAACTTTTCGCGAAGATAAGAATAACCGCAAGATAATAAAATATATTTATTATATCCATGTTTTTCGCCTGTAAAGGTTTTTTGCCGGTAAAACCGATAAAACCAAAAATTTCCGATCGTTAAAGAAGGACGGAGAAGGGCGGTTTCCGCTCAGGCTCCGTCGACGAGACTTGATTATACTCCCGACCGGAATAAAAGTCAACGAAAAAACAAATTTTCGGCGTGAAATTTTTTAATTCGCGCGGCGGAGAAGAGAAAAAACGTCGCAAATAACAAAAAAGTTTAAAATTTTGCAAATTTTTACTCAATATCGCTTGAAAAAATTTTCCGCGTAGTATATAATGGATATATAAAAGTATATTTGCGTCGCGCGGCGGACGCGTTTTTCGGCGCGCGGTAAAAATTCTGATGTATGGAGAGGTGCGTTTATGAGAACATATTCGGGTAAATACGTGGACGATAACGCTGCGGCGAACGGTTTCGTCGCTTCCGTTAAAGAAGAGAGTTTTCCTGTCGACGAGGGGCTTCTGGCTCTCGCTCTTAACGACGAGAAAAAATATTATCCCGACGAGGTTGCGGCTACGGTCGCCGACCTCGATTTCGCGCAGGAAGAATTCGCTTCCGACGCGGTTTCTCCCGAAGCGGCCGCTTCGAAGTACACGTCGCCCACGTTCGCGCAGAAAATGCTCAGAGCGGATGAAATCATTCAGGACAGATACGACGAACTTAAAAACTATGCTTTGCGTTTCAAAAAACTCAAAACGAGAATTTCCAAAAAGTTCGACAGTATCAATCAGGGCAGACTTCAGTTCGTCAAATTGTCCGTCGCGGGCAAAACTCTCAAACTTTTCCTCAATATGGATATCGAAACGATCGATCCCAAGTTCCACTGCAAGGATATGAGAGATAAGAAAACTTACGTCGCCGTTCCCGTTCTCCTTCGCGTGAAGTCGGGGCGCGCGGTGAGATACGCCAAGATCCTTATCGATCAGTGCGCCGCTCAGCACGGGCTTAAAGAAAATCCGAAGTTCATGGAAGTCGATTCGATAGGAATGATCGAACAGTTCCTTTACGGCGGAGAAGAAGACGTTGCGGAAACGACGGATCTCACGGAAAACGCAGATATGCCGGAAATCGAAACCGCTCCCGAGGCGGCGGATATGCCCGAAGTCGAGGCTGCTCCCGAAGTTGAGGATGCTTCCGAGGCAGCGGACGCTCCCGAAGTTGCGGATATGCCGGAAGTCGAAGACGCTCCCGAAGCCGAAAACGCTCCCGAAGTCGCGGATATGCAGGAAGCCGGCGCGGAGGAATGATTTTCCGTTGTCCGAAGGCTCGGATTTTAAGAAAATCGGAGAAAAAGAGGGCGGATAATCATTAACGTCTTTAAAAATCAAAAAAAACGTAAAAAACAGTTGACAAACTTTTTAAGGTATAGTAAAATTAATTAGCACTCCGCATAAGGGGTGTTAATTTTTTGAGAAGGCGAAAGATATGGCAAAAGGAAGTAGAACCAGAATCACTTTGGCTTGCACCGAATGTAAGCAGAGAAATTACGACGATTATAAGAATAAGAAGAACGATCCGGACAGAATCGAACTTAACAAATACTGCCCGTTCTGCAAAAAGCATACCGTTCATAAGGAAACGAAGTAACCGATCGGCTTTGCCGGGCGGCGATTTTGCCTGACGACGCGCGGGGCGTAACCTTCGTGCGCGCGTTTTCGCATATCCGCAGGCATTTCGCGGGTATACTCGCGGAGCGTCGGCGTCGGAAAGCCGACGCGCTCCGGAAGAACGATCTGCAAAGATTTGCCTTGAAACGGAAGTTACGACGGAAAGTAAACGCCGTCGGGAGTGTTTTGACAGGAGGAAGTCAGAAAAAATGGAAAAGAATAATCAGGCCGCAGTCGAAAAGACCGACAAAAAGGCTCAGAAGAAAAAATCCGACAAAAAGCCGAACGTATTCGTTCGTTTGTGGGGAAAAATAAAAGCCGTCGTATCCGAACTTAAAAAGGTCACGTGGCCTACGTTCCCTACGGTTTTGAAACAACTCGGTTGCGTTCTGGTAACCGTTCTTATCATGCTCGCGCTCATTCTCGTTATCGACCTCGGGCTTCAGCAACTCCTTAATCTTATCAGGGGCGGCGCGGCAAGCGACGCGCTCGTTTCGCTTGTCGGTGAGGTGCTTTAAAAATGGCAAATCCCGAAACGGCGAATTGGTACGTGATACACACGTACTCGGGCTATGAAGCACTCGTAAAAGATACGATAGAGAAACTCATAGAGAACAACAATCTTGCCGATACGATACTCGATATAAAAATCCCGACGGAAGAGACGATAGAAGAAAAAGCCAACGGCAAAAAGAAAATCGTTCAGAGGAAGATTCTGCCTTGCTACGTATTCGTAAAGATGGTCTATTCCAACGATATGTGGTATCTGCTCACCAACACGAGGGGCGTTACCGGTTTCGTAGGTCCGCAGGGCAAGGCTGTTCCGCTCACCGAGGAAGAGATAAAGAAAATGCGTCTCGAGGATAAAGTGGAACATTTCGACTTCGCCGAGGGCGACAGCGTCCGTATCGTTTCCGGTCCTCTGGATTCGTTTATCGGAGTCATCGAATCGCTCGACGTCGCGAATCAGAAAGCGAAAGTCAAGGTTTCGATGTTCGGCAGAGAAACGGAAGTCGAACTCGATTTCGTTCAACTCGACAAACTCGGAGTCATCGACACGTTATAATATATATTATATAATGATTAAAGCGGGACGCGTCCCGTTTTATATAAAGTGGGAGGAACGCTAAAATCCATTTACAATCGGCGTTCTCGTTATCACCACGTTTTATGGAGGAGAAATATGGCTAAAAAAGTTACTGCAATCGTAAAATTGCAATTACAAGCCGGAAAAGCAACCCCGGGACCTCCGGTAGGTTCGACTCTTGGTCCTTACGGAATCAACATTCCCGGATTCACCAAGGAATTCAATGCAAAAACTGCCAACGAAGTCGGTTTGATTATCCCCGTAGTAATCACTATTTATCAGGACCGTTCGTTCACGTTTATTCTTAAAACCCCGCCGGCTCCGGTGCTTATCAAAAAAGCGTGCGGAATAGAAACGGCAAGCGCGAAGCCCAATAAGGACAAAGTAGCGAAACTCACCAAGGCTCAGGTTGAAGAAATAGCGAAAACGAAGATGCCCGATCTTAACGCAGCGTCGTTAGAAGCGGCGATGAGTATGATCAAAGGTACCGCTCGCAGCATGGGCGTAATCGTAGAGGAATAAAAACAGACGTGGGAGAGAAGAGATTCTCGTTATAACCACAAGGAGGATTCTTAAATAATGAAACACGGAAAGAAATATACCGAAAGCGCGAAACAGTACGACCGCGCTAAACAATACGACGCGGCTGAGGCGATCGATCTCGTAATCAATAACGCCAAAGCAAAATTCGACGAAACGATCGAACTTCACGTAAGACTCGGCGTCGATCCCAAACAAGCGGATCAGCAGGTCAGAGGCGTTATCGTTCTTCCCAACGGAACGGGTAAAACCGTCAGAGTTCTCGTTCTTGCAAAAGGCGAGAAGGCAGACGCGGCTACGGCTGCGGGCGCGGATTACGTCGGCGCGGAAGAACTCGTAGCGAAGATTCAGAAAGACAACTGGTTCGAATTCGATACCGTTATCACCACCCCCGATATGATGGGCGTCGTCGGCAGAATCGGTAAGTTGTTAGGACCTAAAGGTCTTATGCCTAACCCGAAGAGCGGAACGGTTACCATGGACGTCGCGAAGGCTATCGCGGACGTTAAAGCAGGTAAAGTCGAATACAGGCTCGACAAACAGGCGATCATTCACTGCGCTATCGGCAAGAAAAGTTTCGGCAAAGAGAAACTCGTCGAGAACTACAACGCCCTTTCGGACGCTATTCTGAAAGCGAAACCGGCGGCGGCGAAGGGCCAGTACATCAAGAGCGTGACTCTTACCAGCACGATGGGCCCCGGCGTAAAAGTTGTTCCGAAGAACGTTTAATCGCTTGACATCGCCTTTTTCGGGTGATATAATATTAACAGTTAAATAACCGAAGACAGCCGGTCTTAAAGCGTGATTGTTTACGCTGCCCGCCGAGGTACGAAAACGAGAGTTTGATTTATTCATGCCCCCGACCGTATTTTCGCGCGGTCGGGGGTTGTTTTCACAAATAAAACGGAGGTATATAAAGTTGTCAGCAAACAAAGAGGCAAAAAAGCAAATTGTAGAAGACATCAAGGCTAAGATTCAGACAAGCAAGTCGATAATCCTTATCGATTACAAAGGTCTGACGGTTGCCGAAGATACCGCATTCCGTTCTAAGATGAGAGAATCGAACACCGAGTATAAGGTTTTAAAGAACACGTTGCTCAAAAAGGCGTTCAATGAACTCAACGTCACCGATTTCGACAGCGATCTCAACGGTCCCACGGCGGTAGCCTTCGGACACGACGAAACTTCCGCTGCTAAAGTCGCTTGCGATATGTGCAAGGACACCAACGATAAGATTTCGGTGAAGAGCGGTTACGTAGACGGCGCGTACGTCGACGTGAAAGCGGTTAAAGAACTTGCTTCGATTCCTTCCAAAGAGGTTCTCGTTGCAAAACTCGCCGGCGCGTTGTCCGGTATCGTTCGCGGTCTTGCGGTGGCTCTTAACGCAGTCGCAGAAAAGAAAGAGCAGAATGCTTGATTGAAAGCAAAAAAATAAAAAATAACAGAGAGGAACATTAAAATGGCTGATATTGCAAAATTCATTGAAGAGATCAAAGGTATGACCGTTCTCGAACTCAACAGTCTCGTTAAGGCTATCGAAGAAGAGTTCGGTGTCAGCGCTGCCGCTCCCGTGGCAGTTGCAGGCGCTGTTGCCGCCGCCGCTCCCGTAGAAGAAGAAAAGACGGAATTCAACGTCGTTCTTAAGGAAATCGGCGGAAACAAAATCGCCGTCATCAAAGCAGTCAGAGAGATCACCGGTCTCGGTCTTGTCGACGCTAAGAACATGGTTGAAAAAGGCGGCGTCGTTAAAGAAGCCGCTCCCAAGGACGAAGCGGAAAAGATGGTTGCCAAACTCAAAGACGCAGGCGCTACCGCCGTTATGGAATAATAACAAACGGGTTATTTAACAAAAAATCAGAAAGGCTCACGGAGAAAATTTCCGCGAGCCTTTTCGTTTGCGTAAAAATATGCGTTATGCGGAGCAAAGAATAAGGATAAATATATCGAATTTATTTGCCTTAACGAACGAATTATGGTATAATAAAATAGCGATAGTATGTTAAAAATGAGATTGTACGTTCGAAATATACTATAAATCAGTTCGGGAAACGCCTTGCGGATATATGAAATTGAAGAAAAATTCTCTGAAAAACGTAATATTGTTGGTTCTGACGTGCCTGCTTTGCTCGTTGACGACGATTTCGTGTTCTTACGATAAGGTCGCGTCGATTTCCGTCAGCGGCAAGTCCGAGATTTTGCTCGGCGATTTCGATTACGGCGATTATACCGTGGAAGTGACTTACGAATCGGGCGAGGTGAAGACCGTTCCGCTCGAAAAAAGCATGCTTTCCGCCGAGGATAACCTTAAGTTTTTCACCGAGGGGGAGCAGACTCTGACGGTGAATTATCTCGGCAACGCGTGCGAGTTCGGCTTAAAGGTTTGCCTTTACGAGTTTACCGATCTGAGATTCGACGACGTTACGGCGGTTTATAACGGTCAGTACGTTACGGCGGAGGTGTTTAAAAATTACCCCGAGGGAACGGAAGTTTATTATCTCAACGGCAACAGTTTCAGGGACGCGGGAACTTACAGCGTAACCGCGATAGTATCGAGAAGAAATTACGTAACGCAGGAACTGACGGCAAACGTCACGATAGAAAAAGCGGAATACGATATGTCGGGCGTGACCTTCAAGGATTGCGTGTTCGACTACGACGGCAAAACTCATACCGCCGAAATTTCCGGCAAATTGCCGGACGGCGTGAGCGTTGTTTATCCCGACAATAACAATAAAAAAGTCAACGCGGGTTCTTATACGGTAACGGCGCGGTTCGTTTCGTCAAACGTCAACTATAAGGCGATTCCCGATAAAACGGCGACCATGGTGATAAACCGTAAAAAATACGCCGCGAAAGACCTCGCGTTCGAGGGGTCGACCGTCACCTACGACGGAAAAGAACATTCGTTGAAAGCGGAAAACGTTCCGCAGGGCGTGAACGTTACGTACAGCGTGGAAAAACAAGGAAATTCGGGCGGCGAACCCGTAGAGGGCGACGCCTTTGCAAACGCGGGGACGTATGTCTATACCGCCGGATTCAAATCTCAGGATCCGAATTACGACGATATTCCGTCAATGACGGCGACGCTCGTAATAAAAGAGGCGAAGTACGATACGAGCAAAATAACGCTCGAAAGCGAAGAAGTCGATTACGACGGCAAGCCTCACAAAATAGGTCTTACGGAAGACTCCGAAGCCTTGCCCGACGGCGCGGAAAAGCAGGAATGGTATGAAAAGAACGGAGTTATCGTTCTCGCGAACGACGACGAATTCGCTCCTCCCGCGACCGAAGTCACCGATTGCGGAACTTATGAGTACACTTTGAAGTTGTATATAAACGCCAATTACGAGGCGGTCGTACTTACGGCCGTTCTGACCATCAACAAAATAGATTACGACGTTTCCGCTGTGTCGTTAAAGCCGGCGTATAAAGATAAGGACGGGCTTATAAAAACGGACGCGGAAAACGTTCCCGAGGACCTGAACGGAAACAAACTCGGCGTTAAGTTATATTATTTCGCCTGCGACGAAAACGGAAATTATAACGAATGCGTAAAAGACGCCGACGGCGAGCCTGCAGAGGGCGTAACGGAAGCCGGCGAATACCGCGTTCTCATAGAATTCACGGAACAGAATAATCCGAATTACAACTATCTCCCGCCGAAAACGATGCCTTTCGGCGTTAAGGAAATCGAAACGGGAGAAGAAACAAAATCGGAAACCGAATCCGGAACAAAAACGGATACGGGAACGGAAACAAAGACAGAAACCGAAACGGGAACGGGAACGGACTGAAACGAAATAAACTCGTTTGTGAGGAAGGGCAGACATGAAGAAAAAATTAAGCGCGATCGGCCTTATAGTTTTAATAAATTTAATACTTTCGAACGTCGCGGTGTTGCTTTTGTTGCGGACGTCGTTTGTTTTTTCGGAATACTTAAGATACGAAATTTTTCTGTTCGTGTATCTGATGTTGTTCTCGAACGTGTTGTTTTCGAACAAGTTCTGCGCGGGGAAAGCGCAGGAATGGTTGTTCTTTCTGTCCGTCGCGCTTCTCACTGCGTCCTCTCTCGCGTACGTGACTTATTCGCTTATCGAAAGTAACTGGCAGATGGACAGGATCGCGTGGGTGGAAAGCCTTAAATCGATAATGGATTTCGATTTTCTCTTTTACGGGTTAAGCCTCGGATTTTTTATCGGATTCGTCGCTTTTTACTGCGGGATTTTCGACCGTGAAATTCTGCGTTTCACAAGGACCACGGGGCTTATCGGCAAAGGTAAAATA
>CAVJNC010000066.1:0-12078 GCA_963650905.1 Subdoligranulum sp. APC924/74 | reverse complement strand
CTCAAAATCCCGTGGTAGCGATACCGTGTCGGTTCGACCCCGACCAGCGGCACCATATGAAAAGAACGGGATTTATTCTCGTTCTTTTCATATATTGACGTTACGAAGGGGGCGTACGCGGCGATTTATCGCCGTCGTTCGTCAATTTGCCGTTAAGGCAAATTTCTGCCGAGGGTATCCCGCTTTTTGCTGGATACGGCAGGCCCTGAAAGGTACCGACCAGCGGCACCATATGAAAAGAACGGGATTTATTCTCGTTCTTTTCATATATTGACGTTACGAAGGGGGCGTACGCGGCGATTTATCGCCGTCGTTCGTCAATTTGCCGTTAAGGCAAATCTCTGCCGAGGGTATCCCGCTTTTTGCGGGATACGGCAGCCCCTGAAAGGTACCGACCAACGGCACCAGTAAAACAGGAAGTATTTAACGCTTTCTGTTTTATTTTTTTACTAAAATAAGAAGTTTAATATTGTTTTTCCTGCTTTTGTTTTTTCGTTTTTATAAAAACCCAATTTTTACACGGTTTATTTTAATTTTAGCATAAAAAAGTGATTTGCTACGTTATTTTTTTGAAAGACAACGGAAGTTTTTAACGCTTTCCGTTTTAAATTTCTGCCGTTTCCGGAACTAAAAAAACGCGACAAAAGCCGCGCTTACAAAAACAATCCGACGAGTTACAAAAATAAAACGACGAATTACGAAAACAATCCGACGAATCAGTTCTGAGATTCGTACATAAAGATATTGAAAGAATTCTTTTTGAGTTTCTTCCCGAAAAGTTCTTTCGCTTTATTCAACGCCTCGGCGATACACTCCGCAAAAACGTTTACTCTGACAACCCTTTCCTTCTTTTCACTGTCCAGTTTCTGAATACAATAAACCCTGTAAAGCATAACGACCTCCTTCATTGTGCTTCGATTTTAGCATTATTGCGAATTTTTGTCAACAACTAATCGTCCGTTTCGTCTTTTTTCGGTGAAAATGCGAAGATTATTTGATAGTAATTTGTCGATAGCGGATTCGGGATATCCGAGTTTTTTCAGCCCGATTGCGGTTTTTCCGTATAATTCCTCATATCCGAGGATATCTTCCACGATGAAATCGCAACCGTAAAAATCCGTTCCGACGGCGAGATTGTCCGCGCCGAATTTTTGAACGAAATAGTCGATTTGCCTTATAAAATCTGAAATTTTACAATGTTTTTCGTCTGTCATAAAATACCCGCAACAAGTAACGCCGACAAGTCCGCCCATCGAAACGAGTTCTTTCAGTTGCCAATCGTCGAGATTTCTTTTGTGTTCGTGAACGGCAGAAAAGCACGTGTGCGAATCGACCGCAGTTTCCGCAAGTTCGATTATATCTTTAAAACCGCCTTTCGAAATATGCGCGCAATCAACGGCAATTCCCGCCGCGTTGAGACGACCGATAAACTCCTTACCCTCTTTTTTCAAGCCGGTTCCGGAATCGCATCCGTAGCCGAATCTGTTTTCGCCGTTCCACGTAAGCCCGACGTATAACGGCGCGGAAGCGATCAGTTTATCCTCGTCGAGATCGTTATAACCCGCGTCCTCATAGGCGAGAAGCCTTGTCTTTTCCGATATTTTCAACGCTTCGGAAAAACTTCTCTTTCCCCTGAAAACCGCCGTAATAATATTATTGTCGCGATACGTTGCCGTAAGGTCGCCGCCGCAAGCGGTAAGAACGTCGCTGTGAAAATCGGAAAACATAAAAATCCCCCGAAGTATAATATTCTTCGGGAGATAATTTCGCCACACTTGTTAAATTGCGGGGCATATTCCGAAAATCAATAATGTTCGGGTTCGTCGTATTCCTCGCCGTTCGTGTCGACCGTTACCTTTTTTATGACCTGATCGCGAAGAGGTTTATCGTTGTAATCGACGTTGACTTCCGCGATTTTGTCGATGACGTCCATTCCGTCTATGACCTGACCGAACGCGGCGTATTGCCCGTCGAGATGAGGGGCGTCGGCGTGCATGATGAAAAACTGCGATCCCGCGCTGTTCGGCATCATAGAGCGAGCCATGGAAATAACGCCTCTCTTATGCTTGAGGTCGTTTTTAAATCCGTTTTTGGAAAACTCGCCTCTTATAGTATACCCCGGGCCGCCGGTGCCGTTACCCTTCGGATCGCCGCCCTGAATCATAAAGCCTTCGATAACGCGGTGAAAGCAAAGCCCGTTGTAAAAGCCTTTGTTTACGAGCGAAATGAAATTGTTTACGGTGTTCGGCGCAACTTCCGGATATAATTCGACGTAAAAAACGTCGCCGTCCTTCATTTCGAAAGTCACGATAGGATTGTTATTCATATTTTTATCTCCTTTCAGTCGATTTGTTCGATGATTATGCCGGCTTCGTCAAAGAGTTTAAGCGAAAACTCGTCCGGATAACCGTATTTATAAACCACGCGTTTAATCCCCGCGTTTATTATCATTTTGCAGCATATCACGCACGGCTGATGGGTGCAGTAAAGCGTTCCGCCTTCGACGGAGATTCCGAGTTTCGCCGCCTGCGCTATCGCGTTCTGTTCGGCGTGAACGGCATAACAAAGTTCGAGTTTCGTTCCGCTCGGAACGTTAAGTTCTCTTCTCAAACATTTACCCTTCGTTTTGCAACTCTCGATTCCGCTCGGCGCGCCGTTATAACCCGTGGTCATAATGCGCTTGTCTTTTACGATGACCGCGCCGACCTGTCTGTTCTCCTGATAGCAACTCGACCAGGTCGCGACGAGTTCCGCAAGACCAATAAACCTTTTATCCCATTTATCCATAAAGTTCTTCCTCCCTGCGATTATTTTAGCATATCGGAACGAATCTTGCAATAAAATTAAACGCAAGCCGTCAAAAAAATAAAAATGAAAAAAAATTTTACGATTTTCGACATCAAACTATTGACAAATAAAAAACTTGGGCTATAATTATATTAGCACTCTGAGATTGCGAGTGCTAAAAACGATAATATATACGGAGGTATACTATGAAAATAAAACCATTATCCGACTATATAGTAGTCGATACAAAAGAGAAAGCGGAAACGACAAAGAGCGGATTCATTCTCCCGTCTGCTTCCGCGGATAAATACGTTACGGCAAAAGCGGTTGCCGTGGGAAAGGGCGCGACGGCGTTCGGAAATCCCGTAGAAATGGAAGTTAAAATCGGCGACGTCGTTCTTTACCCCGTCGGCGCGGCGATCGTCGTCAAACTCGACGGCGAAGAAGTCACAATGATACGCCAGTCGGACGTTCTGGCGATAGTCGGTTAATAAAGGAGGCAAAATATTATGGCTAAACAGATAAAATACGGCGAAGAAGCAAGAAAAGCCCTCGAAGCGGGCGTAAACACGCTTGCGGATACGGTAAAAATCACTCTCGGGCCCAAAGGCAGGAACGTGGTTCTCGATAAAAAATACGGCGCTCCGCTCATCACGAACGACGGCGTTACGATCGCGAAAGAAATCGAACTGAAAGATCCGTTCGAAAACATGGGCGCGCAACTCGTAAAAGAAGTTTCGACGAAGACAAACGACGTTGCGGGCGACGGAACGACCACCGCGGTGGTACTCGCTCAGGCGATGATAGGCGAAGGGCTTAAAAACCTCGCCGCGGGCGCAAATCCGATCGTTCTGAAAAAAGGTATTTCCAAAGCGGTAGACGTTGCCGTGGACGAACTTAAAGCGATAAGCAAACCCGTGGAATCAAAGAACTCGATCGCTCAGGTCGCTTCCATTTCGGCGGGCGACGAAACCGTGGGCGAACTTATTTCCGAAGCGATGGAAAAGGTCGGCAAAGACGGCGTTATAACCATTCAGGAAAGCAAAACGATGAAAACCGAACTCACCACAGTTGACGGCATGAGTTTCGACAGAGGTTACGCTTCCGCTTATATGGTTACGGACACCGATAAAATGGTCGCCGTTTACGACAATCCTCTTATCCTTATAACCGATAAGAAAATTTCTTCGATTCAGGAAATTCTCCCCGTAATCGAACCCATCGCTCAGCAAGGTCAAAGACTTCTCATCATCGCCGAGGACGTTGAAGGCGACGCGCTTGCCGCGCTCGTCGTGAACAAACTCAAAGGCGTGTTCAACTGCGTTGCCGTTAAAGCGCCGGGGTTCGGCGACAGAAGAAAGGCTATGCTCGAGGATATCGCGATTCTCACGGGCGGCAAAGTCATTTCTTCCGAACTCGGACTCGAATTCAAGGACGTTACGCCCGATATGCTCGGCAGAGCCGGACAAATCAAGGTCGATAAGGACAACACCGTTATTATCGACGGCGCGGGCGACAGAGACGAAATCAAGGCGAGAATTCAGTCAATCAAGGCTCAGATCGCCGAGACGACTTCCGATTACGACAAAGAAAAATTGCAGGAAAGACTTGCAAAACTTGCAGGCGGCGTGGCTGTAATCAACGTTGGCGCGGCGACCGAAGTGGAAATGAAAGAAAAGAAACTCCGCATCGAGGACGCCTTGGCCGCGACGAGAGCCGCCGTAGAAGAAGGCATCGTTCCCGGGGGCGGAACCGCTCTGCTCACCGCTATCCCCGCTTTGAAATCGCTTGTGAAGAAACTCTCAGGCGACGAGAAAACGGGCGCGGAAATCATTCTGAGAGCCGTTGAAGCGCCTGTCAGACAGATCGCCAAAAACGCCGGACTCGACGGTTCCGTTATTCTCAACAACATTATCCGCGCCAAGAAACCCAACTACGGATTCGACGCTTATAAGAACGCTTACGTCGATATGGTCGAAGCGGGAATCATCGATCCGACCAAAGTTACGAGATCCGCTCTTCAGAACGCGGCGTCTATCGCCTCCACGCTTCTCACGACGGAAAGCATAGTGACGGATATCCCCGAACCGGTTCCTCCGATGCCTCAGGGCGGCGCGGGCGGAATGGGCGGAATGTATTGATAACCCCTTTCGCGGGACGTATCGATAACCCTTTTCGCGGGACGTATCGATAATCCACTTTCGCGGGACGTATCGATAATCCACTTTCGCGGGACGTATCAATAAACCCCTTTATGCGGTTAAATTGTTTTTAAATGAGTTTTAAAACGCGGGCGGCTTTTCTTTCGAAAAGCCGCCCGCGTAAATTTTTTTATACCGTTTTTATATTTTATAGATATATTTGTCTTTTCTCGGTTTGGCAACCGGCGGTTCTCCGTCGAAATACCCCAGAGCGACGTGACCGATTCCGATATAATCGCCCGTTATGCCGAGCGAATTAAGAAGATTTTTTCCGAAATCGCTTTCGAGTTCCTCTTTCGCGCGGTGAATCCAGCACGAACCGACGCCCAAAGCCCAGGCCGCGTTAAGCATATTATCGATAACGCAACTGCCGTCGTAAACCGCCGTAGGGCAATTTTTCGCCGCGACGAGCAGAATAACGGGCGCGCCGTAAAAAGGATCGACGCCTTCTCTGCCCATGATTTTTGCGTTCTGAGAGGAAAGTTCGTCTCTCACTTTCTTATCCTTTATCGCGATGATAACGGGTTCCTGCATTCCCTTTGCCGTCGGCGCGTAAGTGCCGGCTTCCATAATCGTATCCAGGACGTCTTCCGGAATCGGTTTGTCGTTGAAGTTTCTTACGCTTCTTCTCGTAATCAAAGTTTCGATTGCGTCTTTCATATAAAAACCTCCAAGAATTTTTATTTTATTCTGAATCATTCGAGTTCGAACGCACCCGTGTAAAGTTGATAATAAGTGCCTTTTTCGGCGATGAGTTTTTCGTGGCTTCCGCGTTCGATTATTCTGCCGTGATCGAGAACCATTATAACGTCGGAATTCATAACCGTGGAAAGCCTGTGAGCGATAACGAAAACCGTTCTGCCTTCCATAAGTTTATCCATTCCGCGCTGAACTATCGCTTCCGTTCTCGTATCGATGGACGACGTGGCTTCGTCGAGAATCATTACCGGCGGATCGGCTACGGCGGCTCTCGCGATGGAAATGAGTTGTCTCTGTCCCTGCGAAAGATTCGAGCCGTTGCCCGAAAGTTCCGTGTCGTAACCCTTAGGCAAACGCGTTATGAAATCGTCCGCGCCGGCAAGTTTCGCCGCGGCGATACACTCTTCATCCGTCGCGTCGAGTTTTCCGTAACGGATATTATCCATAACCGTTCCCGTAAACAGGTTGGTATCCTGCAGGACTATGCCGAGAGAACGCCTTAAATCGCCTTTCTTTATCTTGTTGATATTGATTCCGTCGTAACGGATTTTTCCGTCCGCGATATCGTAAAACCTGTTGATAAGGTTGGTTATCGTGGTTTTGCCCGCGCCCGTCGCGCCGACGAACGCTATTTTATGCCCCGGATCCGCGTAAAGCGAAATATTGTGAAGAACGATTTTGTTTTCGTCGTAGCCGAAATCTACGTCGTCCATAACGATCGCGCCTTTAAGCGGCGTGTACGTAACCGTGGAATCGGCGCTGTGCGGGTGTTTCCACGCCCACATTCCCGTCCTTTTATCGGTCTCGCGGAGTTCGCCGTTTTCGTCTTTTTCGACGTTTACGAGCGTTACGTAACCGTTGTCTTCTTCCGGCTTCTGGTCGATGAGTTCGAACACTCTCGCCGCGCCCGCCATAGCCATTATCACCGAGTTGATCTGGTTGGATATCTGCCCCATCTGGTTCGCGAACTGACGAGCCATTCCAAGAAAGGCGACGACGACGGGTATCGTGAGAGCCTCGACAAAACTGCCCGTTTTGAAAAGACCTTCGAAGCCGACGTTAACGCCCTGTCCGTCGGACAGAATGTAAATTCCGCAACCGATAAAGGCGATGACGACGTACATTATGTTGCCGATGTTGTGAATAATCGGCATAAGCATGTTCGAAAAACCGTTGGCTTTATCCGAAACGTCGAAGAGTTCGCCGTTGAGCGAATCGAATCCTTTAAGCGTTTTTTCTTCGTGGCAGAACACTTTGACTACTTTCTGCCCGTTCATCATCTCTTCGATATAACCTTCGACCTTACCCACGGAACGCTGTTGCGCCATGAAATATTTCGCGCTTTTCCCGCCGATTTTCTTCGTTAAGAAAAGTATCGCGACGACGCCTATCACCACTATCGCCCAGAGAATGATACTGTAATAAAGCATCACGAACGTGAGCGTTACGAGCGTTATCGTCGTCATGCAAAGTTGCGGCAACGACTGAGATACGAGTTGACGTATTGCGTCGATATCGTTCGTGTAGATACTCATTATGTCGCCGTGGGCGTTGCGGTCGAAATATCTGATCGGCAATTTTTCCATTTTGTCGAACATTTCGTTACGCATATCTCTGAGGAATCTCTGAGTGAGAACCGCGCCGAACTGACCGAGCAACAAACTCGCGATCCAGCCGAGAGCGTAAATTCCGAGCATAGTCGAAAGAATTACAAGCACGTTCCGCCACGCTTCGTCTGCCGAACCGCCTTTGAGAACCAAGTCGAATTGCTTATATAAATTCTGAAGGAACACGCCCGCTATCGAACCCGATATCGCGCTCACCACGAGGCAGATACCGACCGCGAAAAGCAAACCTTTGTAATTTTTGAAAAGCAGACCGATCAATCTTTTAAGCGAGCCGAAACCGGCTTTTCCGCCTTTCATTCGCATCGGCGGTTTTTTTCCTCTCATTGCTGCCGTTTCAGCCATTCTGCCCGCCTCCTTCGCTTTCGCCGTTTTTATTCTGAGAATAATAAACTTCCCTGTAAATTTCGTTCGTTCCGATAAGTTGTTCATGCGTTCCGACCGCGTTGATCTTGCCGTTTTCCATAACGACTATCTGATCGGCGTCCATAACGGAAGCGATTCTCTGAGCGATGATTATCTTCGTGGTTTCGGGAATGAATTTTTTGAACGCGTCGCGAAGAAGCGCGTCCGTTTTCATATCCACCGCGCTCGTAGAATCGTCGAGAATAAGCACCTTAGGGCTGGAAATTATGGCGCGCGCTATGCAAAGACGTTGTTTCTGTCCTCCGGAAACGTTCGCGCCGCCCTGATCGATCATCGTGTCGTACCCGTCCGGAAACTGAGTTATGAATTCGTCCGCCTGAGCGAGTTTGCACGCGGCGATTATCTCGTCGTCCGTAGCGTCCTCTTTGCCCCAACGGATGTTTTCCTTTATCGTTCCGCTGAAAAGCATGTTTTTCTGCAACACCACCGCGACGCTTTTGCGAAGCACGTCCGTATCGTATTTTCTCACGTCCACGCCGCCGACTTTAACCGAGCCTTCCGTAACGTCGTATAAACGAGAAATAAGATTGACGAGCGTCGTTTTGGACGAACCCGTTCCGCCTATGATACCTATGGTCTGCCCCGACTTTATATCGAGATTTATGTTTTCGAGAGCGAATTTTTTCGCTTCCGCGGAATATTTGAAACTCACGTTTTCAAAAGCGATATCGCCGCTCTTAACCTGCATGACGGGATCGGCGGGATTCGTGATCGTGCTTTTTTCGTCGAGAACTTCCACGATTCTGCGGGCGGACTCGAGCGACATTACGATCATTACGAAAATCATCGAGATCATCATGAGCGACATAAGAATCTGCAGCGAATACGTCGTGAGACTCTGCAAACCGAACGCGTCGAGCGTCGTTCCCGTCGTGAAAAGAATTATTTTCGAGCCGAAAAATCCGAGAGCGAGCAACGCGCCTTGCAGACAGATCTGCATAAGCGGAGAGTTGAAAGCGAGGATTTTTTCCGCCTTCGTGAATTCTCTGCACAATTCGTCGGAAACGCCCGCGAACTTTTTCGATTCGTAATCTTCTCTGACGTAAGCCTTAACGACGCGCATTCCGCCGATATTCTCCTGAACCGATTCGTTCATCGCGTCGTATCTGGTGAATAATTTCTTGAAAATAGGCATCGCCTTTTTGGCGATGATGAAAAGACCTACTCCGAGGAACGGCACCGTGACGAAGAATATCGTGGGGAGATAAGGATGAATGCTGAAACTCATTATTATCGAGAAAACGAGCATCAACGGACTTCTTATCGCCGTTCTTATAAGCATCATGAACGACATCTGAACGTTGGTTATATCCGTTGTAAGACGGGTGACCAGAGACGACGGACTGAATTTGTCTATGTTCGCGAAAGAAAAACCCTGAATGTTTTCGAACATATCGCGACGCAGATTTTTTGCGAATCCCGCGGACGCCGTCGCGCAGAATTTTCCGCCGAACATCCCCGCGACGAGAGAAACGATCGCCGCGCCGATCATCAGGCAACCGTTCAGTATCATTCCGTTCGTATCCGGACTGCCTCCGCCCGTCGGTTGAACGCACTTACCGAAGCGGAAAATAAGCAGAGGTATCAGAACCTCCATCGCCGCTTCGACCACCATGCACAACATGGTGATTATCGTTGCGGCTTTATATTCCCGCAGACATTTCAATAATTTTTTTAACATACTGCCTCTATAAATTAATATAACCTAAATTTTAGTTTCATTTCGGAAAATTGTCAATGAAATACCGACGCAAAAAAAAGAAAAATCCGTGAATTTTTTCATAGATTTTTCTTCATATTCATCGATTTTTCGTCCGGATCGCCGTTACTTTCCGAAATAAATTCTCTTCATGGCGAGAGCGTCTTCCGCCTGCGTTCCCGCGGATTCGCATATGACTATCGGTTCGAGATTCAACTCTTTCAACGCTTCGGCAAGCGGTCCGAATTCCGGTCCGTACTGAGCGTCTTCGAAAGTAAGATGCCTTATTTCGCCTTTAGCCGAGTACTGTATTTTTGAAAAATGAACATGAAAATGCTTCATTTTTTCCATTCCGAGTTCGCCGATAAGATATTCGAGCCGCGATTTGTAATCGCCCGCGGTTTTAAGACTGCCCTGTTCTCTCGCGTTGACGTGACCGAAATCGATCGTCGGGACGAAACAATCGTCGACCTTGCAGAAAGCCGCGATCTCTTCGATCGTTCCTATCTGCGCCGATTTGCCCATCGTTTCGGGGCAGAAAATCATATCGTTCAGGGAATTTTCGTAAATAAGATCGCGAAGAATTTTAATGCGGTCGAGAGTTTTGCCGACGGCTTCTTCTCTCGTCGCCTTCCCTTGCGCGGCGGGATGAAACACGATTCTTCTGCCATGCATCAGTTTCATCATTCTCGCGCTCGATAAGATATAGTTATAAGAATTGACAGCCTTTTCCTCTTCCGGCGTGGCGAGATTGATGAAATAAGGCGCGTGAACGCTCAGTTCGAGACCTTCGTTTCTGAAAGCGTTGCCTATGCTTATCGCTTTTTCCTCGCTTAAGTTAACGCCTCTTCCGAACGAATATTCGTAACAATCCAAGCCCATTTCGCGGCACCATTTCGCCGCGTTCTCGGTCGACTTATCCTTTTGCTTTAAGAAACTTTCGCTGTTTCCGCTAGGTCCGAATTTAATCATATTTTTTATCCTTTTCGAGTTGTTCCTTTAATTTTTCCTTGTCGTAAAACTTTTCAATATCCCTGATAAAATCTACGAAAATCACGGTTATCGTTTTTCCGTACAAATCGCCGTCGAAGTCTTTCACGAACGATTCCGTAAGCACCTCGCCGAGATTAAAAGTCGGGCGCGAGCCGTAATTCGTTATCGCGCCGTAAGTCTTTCCGTCGATAACGACGCGCGTTTTATACACGCCGTTTTTTATGCGGAATTTATTCGCGGGAACGTTGACGTTCGCCGTTGGGAATCCTATCGTTCTGCCCACTTCGCGGCCGTGAACGACCTGCCCCGTGAGCGGATACTCTTCCCCGAGAAGTTTGTTCGCTTCCTTGATTTTTCCTTGTTTTAACAGTGATTTTATCAACGTGGAAGAGATTTTTTCGCCGTTCGATTCCGTTTTCGGGATAACGTAACACGGAGTGTTTTTCTTTTCGCATATGCCGGCGAGCGTCTGCGCGTTGCCCGCGGCGTTTTTTCCGAACCTGTAATCGAATCCGCAGATAATCGCCGTGACGTTAAGCGTCCGGTAAAGCGTGTCGATAAAATTCTCGCAGGACGTGTTTCTGAACTCTTCGTTAAAATCCGCGACGACGATTTCGTCCACGCCGAACCTCTCCGCTTTTGCGATTCTTTCATCGAACAAAAGCAATGCTCCGTCTTTGCAAAAATCGTCGTTTTTAAAGGTAAATAAAGCGATTTTGCAATCTTTTACGTCTTTTACGCTCTGCGCTTTTTTTATCAGTTCACGATGTCCGATGTGAAGGCAATCGAAATAACCGAGAAGCAGAACGATTTTATCGGAGTCGTTTTCGCCGTAATTTACAATTTTCATTTCAGTCTCTGATATACGCTTTCGTTTTGATTTTTCCGCCCGTGACTTCGCCTATTCCGTAAAATCCGTCGGGAGCGAAAATCTTATATAATCCGTCGGGATAAGGAAAGACGTCGTAAAGTCCGTTGAACAATCTCACGCTCTCTCTTTCGTTAAGATGAATTTCGGGATAAAAGACAACGGTTTCGGGTGCGATCAGGTAATCGTCTTTGTTGTCCGCCGCAATAAAATCTTCGGCTTTCACGCTGCTTCCGATTTCAAACACGCCCGATTTCGTCCTTATAAGATCGGTCATCGTTCCGACCGTTCCGCACAGAGCGGCAAGATCTCTCACGATCGACCTGATATAAGTTCCGCCCTTGCAGGATATTTCGAATCTGTATTCGCCGTCGGAAACTTTATCGATCAATTTTATCGAATTGATCGTCACTTTTTTGGGCGGAAGTTCGAACTCCTCGCCCTTGCGCGCCAGTTGATAACTTCTTTTGCCGTTGACGCATTTTGCCGAAAACACGGGCGGCACCTGCATTATATCGCCCACAAGCGCGGCGGAATTTTCAATCAGTTCGGCTTTTGAAGGGATAACGTCGTTCGTTCTGACGACTTTTCCCTCGAGGTCGAGCGTATCCGTTTCGTAACCGAAAGCAAAAGTCGCGACGTAAGTTTTGTCCTTATCGAGCAAATAATCGAACAGTCTCGTCGATTTTCCTATCGCGACGGGCAGAACGCCGCTTGCAAGCGGATCGAGCGTTCCCATATGCCCTATCGCGACGCCCTTCATAGACTTTTTCAGCGAGT
>CAVJNC010000065.1:2319-12410 GCA_963650905.1 Subdoligranulum sp. APC924/74 | reverse complement strand
GGCTATAGAACACGTTGCCGAGTGAAAAACAAAAACCGAAAATCCGTTCGGTGGGTAAAAACCCGTCGGAGCGGCAAAATAAAAATTGAAAATACGCTCGGAGTGTAAAAACCCGTCGGAGCGGCAAAATAAAAACAAATTCCTATGAAGGAGAAAATTAAAATGAAAAAAATCGTAAGAGTAAAAGGTATGGACTGCGCGAATTGCGCCGCCGCGCTCGAAAGAGCCGTTGCTAAAATCGAGGGCGTAACTTCCGTGAACGTCAATTTCATGGGCGAAAAAATGACGCTCGAATACGACGAAGCGAAAGCGGGCGTTTTAGACGAAGTTAAAAAAGTGGCGCATAAACTCGAACCCGACTGGGAAATAATCGGTTTATGATAACCGACGGGTATCCGGACTGTAATCAAATCGTAAAAGTCGGTCTATAAGTCGTTTAACCGCTAAAAACGGATAAGCGGACAGACGAAAGGTTGTTGAAAATGAGTAAGAACAAAAAGAACGTCATAAGAATATCGATATGTATTTTCGCGTTTTTTGTCGTGTTTGTAACGGGCAAATTCGTCGATATGAATTTGTATGTATCGCTCGCGATTTACGGCGCGATATATATCGCTTCGGGTTACGACGTATTATATAAAGCGGGGAGAAATATCGCCCACGGAAAGGTTTTCGACGAAAATTTTCTCATGACGATAGCGTCGCTCGGCGCGTTCGCGCTCGGCATCGTCGAGGGGACGGGCGATTTTGCGGAAAGCGTCGCCGTTATTCTGTTTTATCAGGTGGGCGAACTTTTCCAGAGTTACGCCGTCGGCAAATCGAGGCAGTCCATCGCCTCGCTGATGGATATAAGGCCCGATAAAGCGCGCGTTGAAAGAAACGGCGAAAAGGTCGAAGTTTATCCCGAAGAAGTCGCGGTGGGCGAAAGCGTGTTCGTGGTTGCGGGCGAGAAAATCCCGCTCGACGGAGTTGTCGTCGGCGGACACGGAAACCTTAACACCTGCGCGTTGACGGGCGAAAGCGCGCCCGCGTTCGTGCAGGCGGGGGACGAAGTTCTCAGCGGAACGATCGCTCTCGACGGCAATCTCGAAATAAGGGTTACCAAGGAGTTTTACGACAGTACCGCCTCGAAGATTCTCGATATGGTCGAAAACGCCTCGGGCAAAAAGGCGAAAACGGAAAACTTCATCTCCGCGTTCGCTAAATATTACACGCCTTTCGTGGTGTTCTCGGCGGTCGCGCTTGCGGTTATCCCCTCGCTCGTTATAGGTTTTAACAGCGGGTTTACGGGCGCGCTCTGGGGCGAATGGATCAAAAGGGCGCTCACTTTCCTCGTCGTCAGTTGTCCGTGCGCGTTGGTAATAAGCATTCCGCTCGGATTCTTCGGCGGAATAGGCGGCGCGAGCAGCAAGGGAATTTTGGTCAAAGGCGCGAACTATATCGAGCAACTGAACAAAACGAACGTTATTTTCTTCGATAAAACGGGAACGCTCACGACGGGCGAGTTCTCCGTGACGGGCGTTTATCCCGAAGAGAAAAAAGACGAAATACTGAAGTACGCGAGCGTTTGCGAAAGCCATTCAACGCACCCGATAGCCGTCGGCATAACCAAGGCTTACGAGGCGACCGGAGGTTCGGTTCCGGAAGGCTACGAAATAGAGGAAATCGCCGGAAAAGGCATCAGGGCGAAGAAAGCGGGCGAGGAAATCGTCTGCGGAAACGCCGACCTGATGCGCGCGGAAAACGTTGAGTTCGAACAACTCAAAAACGATAAAACGACGGTCTATATATCGATTAACGGCAGATTCTTAGGCGTAATAGAACTTTCCGACACCGTTAAAAGCGACGCGAAAGAAGCCCTTGCCGAACTCAGAAAACAGGGCGTTAAAATGGCTATGCTCACGGGCGATAACGAGAGCGCGGCGAAACGCGTCGCCGAAGAACTTTCCGTGGACGAATATCACGCGAAATTGCTTCCGCAGGATAAACTCGACATCGTGGACGAAAGAATAAAGAACAAAGCCGCGGGCGATGTGATAGCGTTCGTCGGCGACGGAATAAACGACGCGCCCGTTCTGATGCGCGCGGACGTGGGCATATCGATGGGCGGAGTCGGCAGCGACAGCGCGATAGAGGCTTCGGACGTCGTCCTTATGCACGACAAACTTTCCGATATAGTCAAAGCGAAGAAAATCGCCCGCAAAACGATGCGGATAGTGAAGGAGAATATCGTTTTCGCCCTTGCCGTAAAATTCGGCGTGCTTATTCTTTCCGCGTTCGGTTTTCTCGGCGAATACGGAATGTGGATAGCGGTGTTCGCGGACGTAGGCGTTGCGGTGCTTGCCATTCTGAACGCGACGCGCGCGATGAAAGTGAACGACCGGAACAAAACCGAAAAATAAAAACGAAATTAATAATCACTAATGAAAAACGCGGTTAATCGACTTATAGCCGCGTTTTTTAATGCCGTTCAAGAATAAAAAGAGGTTTCGCCGCGTAGGAACCGAACCGTGAAACCAAAACCGATGAAACAAAAAATAAAACAATGACGCAACTTCTTAAAAAAACTTGTGTTTGCGCGCGGTTTGTGCTATAATATAACTGCATTGACAAAAATGGTTTGTGCTATAATATGACTGCATTAACCAAAAGGAGATTACAGACTATGGCTCTTTTCAGATTAAACCTCGTCTGGAACGACGACAGCAAAAATACTATCGTTTATAAATACCCCCTTAAAAATTACGGAAGAGAAATAAACAACAAATCCACTCTTACCGTAAAGGAATCGCAATGCGCGATTTTCGTTCACAAGGGGCAGATCGCGGACGTGTTCGCGCCGGGGCTTTACGATCTCGGCACCGATATTTTCCCGATTCTTTCCAAACTCGCGGGTTGGAAATACGGCTTTCAGACGCCCATTACCTGCGACGTTTACTTCATAAACACCAAGCAGTTCACCAATATTCAGTGGGGAACGCGCAACCCGATCATGATGAGCGATTCCAGATTCGGAATGGTCAGAGTGAGAGCGTTCGGTTCGTTCTCCTATAAGGTCGACGATCCCGCCGTGTTCTTAAAGGAACTTTTCGGCACGAACAGCACGTTCGTCACCGAGGATATCAACGATTTCCTTAAATCGATGTTGTTATCCTGCTTTGCGGATTCGCTCGGCGAGAGCAAAGTTTCCGCGCTCGACCTTGCGGCGAACACGCTCGAATTCAACGAACTGATAAAGCAGACGGTTCAGGATAAGTTCAAGGAACTCGGTCTGAAACTCGTCAATCTCTTCATCGAGAATATGTCCCTTCCCGAAGAAGTCACCAAGGCTATGGACGAGAGAACGAAACTCGGCATACTCGGCGACGCTACGGATACGCTCATGAAGGTTTCCGCCGCGGAGGCGATGAAAACCGCCGCCGCAAATCAGGGCGCGGGCGGCGCGTTTATGTCTGCCGGCGTCGGTGTGGGCGCGGGCGCGGGAATCGGCGCGATGATGGCGGAAGCGATGAAGCCTTCCGGTCAGCAATCCGCTCAGGCGGCTCAGGCTCCGGCCGCGGCCGACGTCGTGGTTTGCGCTTCGTGCGGAAAATCTATTCCCGCGGGTTCGAAGTTCTGCCCCGAATGCGGAAAAGCCGTCGCTCAGAACAAATTCTGCCCCGAATGCGGCGCGAAAGTGAGCGCGGGCGCGAAATTCTGCCCCGAATGCGGCAACAAACTCGCCTGAAAATCGCGGGCGAGCGGAAAACGGCGGCTCGGCAGAAAATGTTAAAGCAGAATTAAATACTAAATTTGACTAATAATAACTTAAAGGAGAAAAATAAAAATGGATAAAAAAATTACCGCAGATACGATTATCGTGGACGCGCTCGATATCAACCCGAACGCGGGAGAAATTCTCATGAGATACGGAATGCACTGCCTCGGTTGCGCCATCGCTCACGGCGAAACCGTCGGCGAAGCCGCTCAGGTTCACGGCGCCGATCTCGAGAAGATGCTCGAAGAACTCAACAATATTTAATTTTAATTCAGGATCGATTCGCCGCGTAAAAATTTTTACGCGGCGAAACTCGGACATCGGCAACCGAACCGACGAATAAGGCGAATCAGACGAATAAGGCGAATCAGACGAATAAGGCGAATAAAGGCGAATAAGACGAATAAGACGAGTAAGACGAGTAAAAAGATATCGAAAAGAAAAAACCGATGAGCGAAACACAGAACGAATTTGATTTAAAACAGGTTAACACCGATTACGAAAAATGCCCGAATTGCGCGGGCAGAATGGTTTTCGATCCCGATTCGCAGATGCTTAAATGCGAATACTGCGGGTTTTTAAAACGTGTGGAGAAAGATAAAAACGTCGTGGAAAACGACATAGAACACGGTTTCGAGCAGGCGGAAAAATGGGATAAAAACGAACAGGCTTCCTACACCTGCGAAAACTGCGGCGCGAGCGTTATCGTCGGCGCGGACGAGCAGGCGGTTATCTGCCCTTACTGCGGAACTTCGCACGTCGTGAAAACGGGCAGTTTCAACGGTCTGCGCCCCGGGGCGGTCATTCCGTTCATGGTTTCGGCTAAGCAAGCCTCCGAACAAGCCAAAAAATGGGCGAAGAAGAGGATTTTCGCGCCGAGGTCGTTCAAAAAGAGCCTTTCAGTGGAAAATCTTCACGGCGTTTACGAGCCGAGTTTCACGTTCGACAGTCAGACCGCGTCGTCCTATCGCGGCAGAGTGGGCGACCGCCACACGAGAACGGTCGGCTCGGGCAAAAACAGACGGACGGAAACTTATATCGTTTACAGAAACGTATCCGGCAATTACGACAAGTTTTTCGACGACGTCATGGTCGTCGCGAACGACGCTTTCGACCAGAAAACTCTCGACAAATTATCTCCGTTCAAGGCGCAGGACGCCTGCGTTTACGAGAGTAAATACCTTTCGGGCTACGTCGCGGACGCATATAAGCGCGATCTGAAGAGTTGCTGGACGGACGCGAAAGACGTGATGACGCAAAGCATTCGTTCGGATATCAGAAATTCGCTGCATTGCGACGTGGTGGATTATCTTAACGTTTCCACCCGTTACGACGACGTGACTTTCAAATATATGCTCATTCCCGTTTATATAATGAACTTTTTGTTCCGGAAGAAAAGATACAGAGTGTGGATGAACGGCAGTACGGCAAAAGTCACGGGGAAAACGCCCGTTTCGCCGTGGAGAGTTCTGATCGCGAGCGTAATCGGTATCGCGCTTGCCGCGCTTTTGGTCTGGCTTTTCTATCTTCTCGGCGGGGAATAAGGAAAATTACCTTATTTTTAAACTGTTTTTCATCAAAAACACCCGAAAAACCCGCTTTATGAGTTGACAACCCGAATTAATAATTGTAAAATAATACTATATCTCTTTAACGGAGGATTTTATGAAAAAAATACTCAGCGGATTTTTAGCCGCATTTATGACCTTAGGCGTTTGCGCGATGGCGACCGGTTGCGGCGAAACCATCGAAAACGGCAGCAAACTCGAAAAATGCACGATCACCTTCGATGTGGACGGCGAAGAGCAGGCGATAGATTTCAAACTTTATATGAATATCGCTCCTTACACGATCGCCCATTTCAAATACCTTGCCGAAAAAGGATATTACGACGGCTCGGCGGTGAGCGACGTGAACAACGCCATCGAATTCGGCGCGTTCGATTCGCAGTGGAAATCGCTTGACGAAAAATACGCTTCGATAATCAACGCTTCTTACGTTAATTCGCTGACCGATAAGATTTACACCAATAAATTCACCATAGAAGGCGAGTTTGACGTCAACGGTTATCAATACAAAGGCACTTCCCTCGATCTGAGAGAAGGCGCGCTCGTTCTCAAGAGAGGGCTTAAACCCGTGAAGGGCGACGATTATCTCGAAGCGTACGACACCGGCAAAGGCGTTATGGCTATAACGTTCGCCGAAATTTCCGCCGATTCTTACGTGAACAGCGCGTCGTCGTTCGCGATTTTCGGCAAAGCCGTTAAAGACGACGCTTCCGACGATGTGAAATCGAGTTACACCCGTCTTAAAGCCATTCTTCAGGACTACAAGAAGAACGACGCCGAAGAAAAATTCTATTATTTCTCTTACGAACCCGACGCGTCGGACAAAGACGAAATCGTCGATCTCGATAAAGCCATCGCAAAATACGGCAGAGAATATATGGTCGAAACCGACGGCGACACTTACGCTAAAGGCGAGAGCGGCGAATACAACGTCAAAATTTCGTCGGACGACGAACTCGGCAAGATTTATCTCGACGCGCTTAGCAGTAAGAAAGCATACGTTTCGCTTCGTCCCGTCAAGGATATCACGATCAAGAGCGTTGTTTTCTCCAAGTAATCAAATAACGTAATATGTAAACCGCCCGCGGCGGATTGATTTCAATCAATCCGCCGCGGGCGGATATTTTTTTGCTCATATAAACGCGGTTATCGTCAACGGTGTTATTATAAACGGCGTTATCGTACACGCAGTTATTGTATAAGCGGTTAATCGGGCAGTTTCCAGTCGACGGGAGTTTCTCCGATCGATTTCAGATATTCGTTTGTTCGCGAAAACGGCTTGCTGCCGAAAAATCCGTTGTAGCACGATAACGGGCTCGGGTGCGCGCTTTCGACGATGAAGTGCCTGCTTTGGTCGATGAGCGACTTTTTCGCGCGGGCGTTCCCGCCCCAAAGAATAAACACGACGGGTTTTTCCCTTGCGGAAATCTTTTTGATTACTTCGTCGGTGAAAGCCGTCCAACCGCATTTGGAATGCGAGTTCGCCGCCCCTCTTCTCACCGTGAGAGTGGTGTTCAGAAGCAGAACGCCCTGCTCTCCCCAGGCGGTGAGGTCGCCTTTTTTCGAGGGGGTAATTCCGAGGTCGGAATAGAGTTCTTTATAGATGTTCACCAAGGACGGCGGCAACGTTGTTCCTTCCTTAACGGAGAAACAAAGCCCGTGCGCCTGTTCCGGTTCGTGATAGGGATCCTGACCTAAAATTACCGCTTTAATCGACTTATAGGGCGTTATTTTGAATGCGTTGAATATGTCGTACATCGACGGATAAACCGTGTGAGCGGAGTATTCTTTTTTCAGAAACTCCCTTATCGCCGCATAATTTTCGCTTTCGAAAAGGTCTTTCAAAACCTCGTCCCAATCGTTGCCGATTTTAACCATTTTCTTCGCCCTCGTCGAAGTTTACTTTTTCCCTTACGACGTAAACCGGTCTGCGTTTCACTTCGTCGTAAGCATATCCGAGATAAACGCCGGTTATTCCTTGCGAAATCAGTATCAGCGAAACGCCCGCGCCGACGGTCGGGAAGAGCCACGCCGCAAGCGGAAGATTTATCGACAACGCGATTAAAACGATAAACGTTATAAACGCCGCCAGCGAACACGCGCCGATAAACGCTCCGGTTTTAAGCGGCAGCGTAAGCGGCTTTTTGTCGTAAGGAACTATTCCGTTCATCGCGATTTTCGCCAGTTTTTTGAACGTATAGGTCGTTTTTCCTTTTTCGCGGGCGGGGCGGTCGAAGTATACGGAAGTCTCTCTGAATCCGAGCCATGTCACCTGAGCGCGCAAAAACCGCGTCGTTTCGGGCATCGCGACTATCGCGTCGATGACCTTTCTGTCATAGAGTTTGAACTCGCTCGAATTTTCGGGAATGTTCAATCCGGAACCCTTGCGCAACAAACCCATATACACCGCCGCGGAGAGTTTTTTGCCGACGGTTTCGCCCTCGCGTTTCGTTCTGACGGCATGCACGACGTCGTAACCCTCGTTATGCTTCGCGTACATTTCGGGTATGAGTTCGGGCGGATCCTGCAAATCGGCGTCGAGAAACACGGCGCAGTCGCCCTTAAGCAGTTTCATCGCGCAGAGATACGCCGCCTGTTGCCCGAAATTGCGCGAGAGAAAAACTCCTTTCACGCGTTTATCCTTTTCGGCATGCTCGCGGATGACTTTTTCGGTTCCGTCTTTACTGCCGTCGTTTACGACGATTATTTCGTAAGAGACGTTCATTTTATCGGCAACCGCGGTCACGCGGTCGAAAAACGAAGGAAGGCTTTCTTCTTCGTTATACGCCGAAGTTATAATGCTTAAATCGAGTTTCATAGGTTCATTTTATCATTTTTACCGACAAAAGTAAACAATTATTTTAAAATTTCGCAATTTTTGAATTATATTTTGACATTTCCGCCCGAATATTATATAATAACCGAAAGAAAGAAACGGAAGCGGAGAGATTTATGGATTATAAAGTTAATTACGAAAACTGGATATCGAGCGAATACCTTTGTTCCGAGGGCGTTGCCGAACTGAAAAAAATAAGCGATGACGACGAGGCGATAAAAGACGCTTTCGGCGCAGAACTGGAATTCGGCACGGCGGGCATGCGCGGAATAATCGGCTACGGCACGAACAGAATGAACGTTTACACCGTCCGCAGAGCGACCAAGGGGCTTGCCGACTTCATTAAATCCAAGGGGAGAGCGGCTATGCAGAGGGGCGTCGCTATTTCTTACGACACCCGCAACAAATCCGAACTGTTCGCGAGAGCGGCGGCGGGCGTGTTGTTATATAACGGCATAAAGGTATATATTTATCCCGAACCGAGACCGGTGCCGATGCTTTCCTATGCGGTGAGAAGTCTGAACGCCTTCGCCGGCATAATGATAACGGCGAGCCACAATCCCAAGGAATATAACGGCTATAAGGTTTACGGCGAGGACGGCGCGCAGATGTCGCCCGAAGATACCGACGAAGTGGTGAAATACATTTCGGCGATCAACGATTATCTTTCCGTAAAGGAAACGTCGGTAGAATCGCTGAAATCCAAAAACAATCCCCCTCTTCTCACGGTTATAAGCAAATCGTTCCAAAACAGATATTACGAAGAACTCGTCCGCCTTTCGCTTTCGAAAAAAGCGGTGAGAAAGGTGAGAAAACATATCAGAATCGTTTACACGCCGATTCACGGCAGCGGCTTTGTTCCTGTTATGACCATTCTCAAAAAAATCGGCATAAAGCCCGCGGTCGTGGAGGAACAAGCCGTTCCCGATATCGACTTTTCCACCGTTCAGGTGCCTAACCCCGAGTTTAAGGAAACTCTTTCGATGGGCATCGCGCTCGCGGATAAAATTCACGCGGACGTGGTTTTCGGCACCGATCCCGATTGCGACAGGCTCGGCGTCGCGATAAGAAACGACAAAGGCGAATTCGAGGCGTTAACCGGCAATCAGACGGGTATTCTTCTTCTCGATTACATTCTTCAGAGGCTGAAAGCGGAAGACAAACTCCCCGCGAACGGCGTTGTGGTGAAGAGTTTCGTTTCCACCGGAATGGCTAAACTCATCTGCAACAATTACGGCGTCGAACTCGTCGAAACGCCCGTCGGATTCAAATTCATCGGCGAAAAAATCAAAGAATACGAGCAGACGGGCGAAAAAGAGTTCATTTTCGGCTTCGAGGAGAGTTGCGGATACTTGCGCGGCACTCACGCGAGGGATAAGGACGCCGTGGTGGCGAGCATGTTGTTCGCCGAAATGACCTGCTATTATAAATTTATCGGCAAGGGCGTTTATCAAAGGCTTTGCGAAATTTACGAGCAGTACGGCTACGTTCTCGACGAAACGGACAGCATAAAATATTCGGGGCTTAACGCGATGAGCGAAATGAACGCCGCCGTGGAAAGAATGCGCGAAAAGAAGATTACGAGCATAGGCATCCACACCGTGAGCGGAATCCGCGATTATCTCTCCGGCGTGAGAACTTCCGCCGAAGGCGAAACCGCGCTCGACATCAAGGGCGTTAACTGCGTTTATTACGAACTTTTAAGCGGCGGATTCATCTGTCTGCGCCCGAGCGGCACCGAACCCAAACTCAAAATTTATTATTCGATAAAGAGCAAGGACAAGGCTTACGCGGAAAAACAACTCGCGGAACTGAAAGCCGATTTCGCAAAACTTCTCGCCGGCTGATCTTCGGGAATAGGAAAAAAGGTCGATTTGCGGGAACGGGCGAAACGGAATTATCTGCGGAAATCGGGCGAAACGGCATTATC
>CAVJNC010000065.1:0-2309 GCA_963650905.1 Subdoligranulum sp. APC924/74 | reverse complement strand
GGAAACAGGGCGAAAATTAAATAAAAAAATAAAACCGCGCGAACGGCGAACTTTGAAGTCTGCCGTAATCGGGCGGTTTTTTTGCGCGACGGTCATCGCGGATCGGTTTCGGGTTTTATTCGTCTTGAGGAATTCGCGGATCGGTTTCGGGTTTTATTAGTTTTGCGGAATTCGCGGATCGGTTTCGGGTTTTATTCGTCTTGCGGAATTCGCGGGGGGACGTGCCGGTGAAACGTCTGAAAGTGCGGTTGAAGTGGCTTATGCTCGAAAATCCCGTGTCGCGGGCGATTTCGGCAATGGTCTTATCGGTGTATAAAAACGCTTCTTTCGCCATGTTGATTTTGACCGACGAAAGGTATTCCACTATCGTATATCCCGTATGTTTCTTGAAAATCCGCGACAATCGAGAATAAGAATAGGGCGTGTTTTTCGCAAGGTCGCAGACGTTCCCGAAGCAGAGATGAGGGGTGTTTAAAATCGTTAAAAAATCGTTGAACCAGTCGGGATTCTGTTCTTTTAAATTATATTCCGAAAAAATGAATCTGTCCACGATCCTGTTGAGAATTATTTTCGTCTGAAATTGACGCGATTCCGAGTCGAGAGCGTTGGACTGAACGGAAAGTATCGTGGGCGTGATGCTCGTTATGAATTCCGCGGGCAACCTTTCTTTAATCAGACTGCCCGAGGCGGACAAGTCGTCGTATAACTCTTCGCTATAGAGGGCGCAAAGTTTGCGCATATATTCGTTTTTAATCAGAAAAGTTATCGTTTTAACCTTTTTCGCGTTGTCGAAAGTGAAATAATGCTCGTCGGTCGGCCTTATGAAGCATGCGTCGCCTATTTTCATCGAAAAGGTGTAACCGTTCATCGTGTGGCTGAGCGAACCGTCCGTCACGACGAGAATTTCCCAGCAGTCGTGAGAATGGAGATAGGGGAAGGAAATGTTCAGACAGTTGAACGACACCTCTTCCTCGGGATGAGGAGAACAGGAAGCGTATCTGCACAATCTGCCCTCTGGCTTTTTTATGAAGTTCGTGTTTATCGTCTGAGGTTGTTTCATAAAAAAAGTTTAACAAATAGCGGAGCGTTTGTCAAATAACGAAAAAGCGATTTCGGCAGTTTTTGCAAAATAATTCACCCTAAACGGCTAAGTTGATTAAAAATATAGCATAATAAGGCAAGAATAGAACATAAAAGTTGTTGAATTACGTTTTAAAAAAGATATAATTGAAGAAAAAGGGTGGATTTTCGCAAAAATTCAACCCGAGAGGGAATTATTACGCCCCGACGATTGCCATATTTCAGGTCTCGGAAAAGTCGGGACAGACGAAAGGCGGTTCGCGAGGGCGGGACAGACGAAAGATTGTTCGCGTCAACCGCGTGGGCGAAAAACGGTAAGATATCGGTTAAAGCGGTCGATTTTGAAACGATAAAAATAAAAATACACTGAAAAAGTGTACAGGAGGTAAATATGAGAAAACTATTAGCAGCATTGCTTGTCGTTGCCCTGACGGCGGCGTTCTTCGTCGGTTGCGGCGATTCGGGAGATAAGGACTCGACGTCCGTTCCCCCTGCTTCGGCTTCCGAAACCCCCGTCGAATCTCCGGACGAAACTCCGGTTGAATCTCCGGAAGAGTCGGTAACGGTAACGTTCAGGCAGGAAGGTCAAGCCGACGTCGTTAAAACCGTCGTGAAAGGAAACGCGCTCACGGATATTCCGACTCCGTCCGCCGTTAAAGGTTACACCGTTGAGTGGGATACGAAAGACTTCGGCAAGATCGACGCCGATACGGTCGTAAACGCCGTGGCGACAGCCAACGTTTACACCATAACGTTCGATTACGGCAATTCAGGCTTCGAAGGTCCCGCCACGATGACGGTGACTTACGACGGGAATTTCAAACTTCCCGAAAATCAATCGGCTTCGGTTGCTTTCAAAGGCGTTTCATGGAAAATCGACGGAACGGACGAAACGCTTAGCGAAGGTAAATATACGATAGACCATAATATAACGGTTAAATTCGTATATACGGAGAAGTCCGAATTCGTCGAAGTTTAAAGATAAAGACCGATCGGAATTCGGGAGATAATTTATCGTTTGATTAAACGTAAGGTTTATCGATATCGATAAAGGCGAACGGAAAGTGAAAATTCTTTCGGGCAAGCCCGAAGGGTTGAAAATCGGAACGGTTTATGATATAAGATAACCGTGACGATTCCGAAGAGGTACCTCTTTTTTGCTTATTTCATAAGCAAAAAAGAGGTACCTCTTTTTTGCTTATTTCATAAGCAAAAAACACCTTAACGGG
>CAVJNC010000064.1:6565-12674 GCA_963650905.1 Subdoligranulum sp. APC924/74 | reverse complement strand
GAATGCGAGAGATTGTCGGGCTTTTGCCTTTCTTTCGTTTCTCTTTTCAATCTCTTGGCGGCGAGCATATCTTCTCCGCTCTCATTCCCACCGCCGTGAACGCTTACTTGTTATCAAGTCCGTCAGGCTCTTGCTCCGAACCACCGTTCGGCGGCCCTCTCACCCCACATAAAAAATATATCCGTCATCCCGATGGATAACGGATATATTTGGTGGGCAGGGGTGGATTCGGACCACCGAAGTCAGGTGACGACAGATTTACAGTCTGTTCCCTTTGGCCGCTCGGGAACCTACCCGTATATGGAGCTGGCGATTGGAATCGAACCCACAACCTGCTGATTACAAGTCAGCTGCTCTGCCAATTGAGCTACACCAGCAAATTTATTAAAAAAATGGTGCCTTAGGGCGGAATCGAACCACCGACAGAGGGATTTTCAGTCCCTTGCTCTACCGACTGAGCTACCAAGGCATTTACGTTTTGCCCTTAACACACGGTTAAGGGCAAAATATGGCGACCTGGATGGGGATCGAACCCACGACCTCTAGCGTGACAGGCTAGCGTTCTAACCAGCTGAACTACCAGGCCATTATAAATTTGCTTGCGTTGCAGTGTTCTTGGTGGGCCTTCTAGGACTCGAACCTAGGACCGGCCGGTTATGAGCCGGCTGCTCTAACCAACTGAGCTAAAGGCCCGTTTCCTATCAGTTTTCTTTGGTCGGGGTGAAGAGACTCGAACTCCCGACCCCATGGTCCCAAACCACGTGCGCTACCAACTGCGCTACACCCCGTGAACTGATTTTCAACGCTTAATTAGCATACCATACGCGGAAATCTTTGTCAAGCATTTTTTCAGGTTTTATTCAATTTTTTTAATTTTTTTTAAAGAACGCGTTTTCGCCGATTTTTCGCGTGATTTTACGGTCCTGCGCGCCCGATCAGCATAGGACGCGTTCACTTTTTTCCCGTCGGCTCGCAGGACAGTTTTCTGTATTTTTCTCTCGTCGCAAGACCGCCGCGGATATGCCGTTCCGAAAGATTTACGTTCAGTCGCTTTTTGACTTTTTCGTAAAGATCTTCGTCGAGAAATCCGAGCCGCGTCGTGAGATCGTGATGAATCGTCGATTTCGACACGCCGAAAACTTTAGCGGTACTTCTCACCGTCGCGCGTTCCCCGATAATATATTCGGCCTCTTTAATCACCCTTGCGTCAACATCGTAATACAATATATCGTTCTCCGTATTCGTCCGCCGCCGCGCGAACCGGCGGTTTCGCGGACTGATATATTTTATGCGCCGAAACGCTTTTTTAGGATAAAAAACGTATAAAACGCTTATCGATGGTTAACAATTTTAATTATGAAAATTCTTGCAGTAAAACTTTTTAATTTCGTTTCGAGGCTCGATTTCGGGGTTTATTATCCGCTGATCGTACCGTCTGCCGTCGCCGCGGTTTTCCTGATCGTGTTCGCTTCGGGAATCTTTTTTTACCGCGTGAAAAGAGCCGACAAAACCTCGATGCTTGCCGTCGCGCTTTCGCTTTACACACTCTCTCTGATAAAAACCGTCTGCGACCTTATCTCGAAACCGATCCGCGACGAATTCGTTCTGTCTTGCTTCGGCGGACTGATTTCTTCGGCGTTATCGTTCGCTTTTTACGGGCTTTTATGCATGCAACACAACTCGCATTTCAAGTTATCGTCGCGTGATAAACGACTTATAGCGCGACTTTCGCGTTCCGATCGGAATGATTTATCCGAATACGACGACGGCGGAGAAGGGGAAGCGGGCGAGCCTTTCGTTATAAAAAACGCTCTGTTCGATTCGCCCGTAAAACGCGCGGAATTTTTGCCGACGGAAAAATATCCGAGAAGCGACGAGACGGATTTCGGAATAAATTACGGCGAAATACTCTCGTATATCGGAAAACTGAAACGGCACGAACTTACGGCGGAAGAGACCGAAGCGATCGGCGAACTCGAAAAATCCGTAAAACTCTTCTCCTCGCGGGAAATAACCTGCGACGAACGAAAAAAACTTTCTTCCGAACTTATGCGGCTCGTTAAACTCGTTTCCAAATACAAGGCGTCGTAAGTAAGGCTTCGCGACGAATATAATCATAGCGCAACGCGGCGGGGCGGAACAAGCGATGCACACAGAACAAACGGAACAAGATGAATAAACGAAACAAGAGGAACACGGCGGAAAAACCGACTTATAAACGGTCGTTATATAATCAATGCGGCGGAAAGGCGGGAGCAAACGCTCCCGCCTTTCCGCCGCCGCATCCCGCAAGACAACAGAGAACCGTCGGACATAGCAATAAGGCGAACAAACGCTTCATTTTATCGGTCTCCCCTTCGCGTCAACTTAAAGTTCAGTCACCGTTCCCAGAAACAACGGAAAACCCGTCGCGTTGTCCACGATGCCGAACATAAACGGACGGTCGAGAATAATAACGTGTTCATATTCCGTGGCGGGCGCGGAGCAACCTTTCATGTTGCCGAACGTGATCGCCGCGGCTTTGGTCCCGTTACGGTCGAGTTCGATTCTCGTTTTTTGCAACACGTAACCCAGATACAACTCGTCGCCGCTTGTCGTCCTGCCCATTTTGCCGAACTCCGCGTCGGAGCCGAACGCCTTTTCTATACCCATGCGGGCGAGCGAATCGGATAAATCGATCTCGTAATCGAAGGTAAATTCGGGTATTCCCGCGTCAACCGTAGCGTATTGTTTCGCGCTCATCGCTTCATAATATTTATCGCCCGTCATTCCGTTGACGAAATCGTATATATTCACGCTCTCGTCCGGCAAAATCCCGAGGAAAGAATACTTCGATCCCTTATAACTCTTCAAAAAACCCTGCGCGTTGCCGAAATCAAGATAGGCGGACTCGACCGAGCGAAGCATTTCCACGGTCGTCACGTCGCCGTCGAGACAAGCGAATCCGTATTTACTTATATCTTTTTTCTCGTATTCGCTCTGCCATTTCGCTTCGAAAAACAGCGCGTTTATAACGTAAATAACGTCGTCTTTTTCGATTTCGTCGATTATTTCGGGAATCATCCCCTCGGTTTTGTTGGAACACCAGTTGTTCACGTCCTTAACCGTCAAAGCGTCGAAATCGGACCTGAAAACCTCGGCGTTATAAATTTCCTTGACGGTTTTGAGATAGTCCTCCTCGACGTTCACCGCGCCGTTTTTTATCCAGACGGAATCGGCGAGTTTCACCGTTTCGTCGGCTTTGTTGAGAAGTTTGTTCCCGAACGCGTTGATATCCGAAATATTGCCGCCGAGAGCCGTTTCGAACTGCGCGAGCGTTTCGTTTTCCGCGCCGTTCGCGATCATTCCGAGGCACATAAACGCCGAAAGGGGCGAAACCAGAACGTTCGGGTTCGATTTTTCTTTAACGGCATTTTTCAGCAATTCCACGCCGAAATTATCAAGCCCCGAAACCACGCCTATATTGTCCGGAACTTCGCCCGAGGCGTTTATCAGCGAATAACCGGCGGTTAGTTCGGTCGCTTTCACGGTTTTGTCTGCGTATTTTCCGCAGGAAGCAACACACAAAACGGCGAAAACGCATGCCGACAAACAACTTATCGATTTAAGGAATAACCTGCTCATAGCGTCAACCTCTCTGTAACGGTATTTTATCACGGCGACAGTCGGACCGTCAATAGTCAATATGCACAAAACCGAGCGATACGCAACCCTTAAGACACGCGAAAATTTATGCGACACACAAACCCGCACGACGCGCGAAAATTTACGCGATACGAGCGAACGCTTTATAGTCGGCGGCGATATACGCGAATTTTTATCGTTCCGACGATTTATCGCTTTCCGCCCCGTTGCCGTAATAGCAAAGATTGAGCATGGTGATGTCGTCGAACTGCGGAGCCTGCCCCACGAACGCGTCCACGTCGGATTTAACCGCGGCGAGCAACGCTTCGGGATTTTTATCGCGATTCGCGTTCAGAACGACGGCAAGTTTCTGCTCGCCGTAAAGCCGTTGTTCCGCGTCCGTCGCCTCGGTAACGCCGTCGGTATATAAAAACAAAGCGTCGCCCTCGGCAAGATCGAGACTGCCCGCGCGATAGCGGACTCCTTCCATTCCCGCAAGAACGAAGCCGCTGCGGGCGCGCAGATAATCGTATTCGCCGCCCGCCCTCTTTAAAAGAGGCGGATTATGCCCCGCGTTGACGTAGGCGAGATGCCCTGTGGATAACTCCAGTACGCCCATCCATGCGGTTACGAACATACCTTCGTCGTTCGTCTCGCAAAGCAGACGGTTTACGTCCGTAAACACGACGTCGGGCGACGCGCCCCTCTGCGCGTGGTCTTTGATAAGCGTTTTCGCGATGACCATAAACAACGCCGCGGGAACGCCTTTACCCGACACGTCCGCGACGACGATGGCGACGCGATCCTCGTCGACCATAAAAAAGTCGTAAAAATCTCCGCCCACTTCTTTGGCGGGGTTCATAACGGCGTAAACGTCGAATTCCTTCCGCGAGGGAAACGCGGGGAAAATCCGCGGGAGCATGGACGTCTGAATATGCGTAGCCACGTTCAGTTCGGATTCGATCTGTTGTTTGTCCGCGCTGTCTTTAATCTGTCTTTCGAGCAATTTGCGGGTGCGATCCGCAAGCGTGGAGCATATGATCGTCACGCCGCAGAGAATCAGCGAGCGCGGCAGAATATAAAACAGAACGACGCGGCGGACGGTGTCGCCCGTAACAACTCTCGGTCCGTCTGCCTCCAACGCCTTGAGAAGATTACTGTCCCACTCGCCGAAATACGTGCCGAATATAAGCGACGCCGCCATGCACGCAACCGAAATCGCCAGAAGCGCGTAAGAAAAACGTTTGGAATAATAATGACAACTCAGAACCAACGGCACCGCCCACGCCAGAATAGCGTGGCTCGGCAACGCGGCGGACAAAAGCGTGATGCCGAAAATGCAACACAGCAAAACGTAAAATTTAAGACGCGGAGATTCCTGATTTATAACCCGCAGAAACAGGCTCGGCAGGAGCAAAAAAACAATCCCGCCGATTCCCGCAATCGTCATGATGGTTTCGGGAACGATAAACACCCCCGCGACGTTCAAAGCCCAGATCATCGCGACAACCGCCGCAAGCACGCGCATGCACCGCGTGACGTAAATATTCGCTTCTCTTTCGTTTTCCGCAAAAGCGGCGGAATAATCCGTTTCGTTCATATCGGAACCCCTTTGTTTTTCTTTTTTTAAACGCAACGCGCAGTTTATATAAACGAGGCGTTTATTATGCTTAGCCGACGTTTATATGTTTAACACGTTCATCGGCTATGTTTATATGTTTAACGCGTTCAACGGCGGCGTTTTGTAAACGTTTTATAATTAAAAGCCGCGCGTCGTCCGGACGATTAAAAGCCGCGTCCCGTTCAGATAAGTCCGTCCTCGCGTTTTACGAACGGAATAAGTTTTTCGCGAAGGAGCGTAAGCCCTTTCTTGCGGTAATATTCGCCCCAGCCGTTGCCTTTCAGCATAGTCACGCACGAACGGAACCAGGCAAGCGGCTCGAGCCATTTTACGTCCGGATCGGATTTTTCCGCTTCTTCGACGGTATCGCATCCGAAATATCCGCGGAAGAATTTTTCGTATATTTCGCTTACTTCTTCGGAAGGCATTTTATAGAAACTGTTGAAAGTACCCTTTTCGGTGTTCGCGTAAACCATGGAAAACGCGATTCTCGAAAGGTCGAACATCGACATTCCGACCGAAAGTTCGCCCATATCGATAAGGCAGCATTCTCCGTCCTGAACCATAATGTTGTTGATATTCAGGTCGCCGTGAATGCAGGTATCGCCTTCCGGCACGAGGTCGATAAAGCGATACATCATGCTTTTTTCCTCGTCCGTAATGCCCGTAACGTTCGCGATATCGGCGCGGTTATGTTCTTTAAAGGACGGGATTTCGGGATCTTTCGTGTGAATCGAATTGATTTTTTTGCAAACGTCGACGTACATCGCGATATATTCGTCGATTTTCGATTTGTCCGCGCGGATGAGTTCGGCGAGAGTTTTCGATTTTATGAGTTCGTACACAACGCCCTTTCTGCCGTCG
>CAVJNC010000064.1:0-6555 GCA_963650905.1 Subdoligranulum sp. APC924/74 | reverse complement strand
GGCTTCCACGATATCGTAGGAAATAGCCGTGGGAATTCCCATGACGAACGCCTTTTTCGAAAGAGCCTTTTCATGCTCGATAAGCGAAATATCTCCGCTTTCGTAATACAATTTTATAATGGTTTCGTCGTCGATACGGTAACATTCGCCGCACGCGCCGCGCCCGATCACCTCGCAACCTTCGAGACTGATCTTACGGCATGCCGGCTCGATATCCATAACTTCCGAAAATCCGGTCATGTTAAAAACTTCCATAACCTCGCTGTTTGCGTTGATCACCTTGAAAGACTTGCTTCCGCAACGTTTTTTCAAAGCGAGTATAACGCGAAGCCCCGCGCTCGATATATACGCAAGATCGGCTGCGTCGAGGATTATTTCGTTCGCGTCCCCCGGTAAAACCGAAAGCGCGGCTCCGAATTCCGCCGCGTTTGCCGAGTTTACGCTTCCTTCCGCAAAGGCGACCGCTTTGTCGCCTTCGATTCTGATGTTTACATTCATTGTTCCGACACTCCTTTTTTATTAAATACCGTTTCCACGGTTTCTTTCAGTTCGCGATACATAGATAAATCCGCAAGCGCGCTTAACTTTTCTACGTATTCCCGATACAGCGATTCCTGTCTCGCTCGCCCGCACTTGAACTCCGCCCAGAACGATTCTCCGTCCTTTTCGAGTCCTTCGCGGATGTCGCGTATGTTAGAAAGTTTGTCCGCGCAGACGAGCATCGCGCATTCTCTGTCGCAATCGCCGAGCGCGCGCAGAGTGGCTTTTTTGCGTTCTTCCCACGAGAGTTCTTTGTTTTCCGTGTCGAAAAGAACGAGCCGCAACACTTCCTCGCCGAAGTTTTCCCTTGTTTCTTCACGGGTAACGCCTCCGTCCTCGATAACGTCGTGCAGAAGCCCCGCGGCGATCAGATTTTCGTCCGCGCCGTTTCTCGCCAGTTCCATCGCCACCGAAAACGGATGACCGATATACGGCTTCCCGTCCTTACGCGTCTGTCCGTCGTGAATGCGCGCGGCAAACAGAAACGCGCGGAGTATTATTCCCGTCATAGTTCCGCGCCTCCTTCCGGAAGCGGCGAATATGAAATATTATATTTCGTCCTCATAAATAATTCCTTTGATTTTCCTGATTTTTCCGATTTTCCGATTTTTTCGGATTTCCCTGATTTCCCTGATTTTTCCGATTTTCCCGCCCGCGTTTTTGCCGGCGGATTTTTGCCTCACAGTTTTTTGACGACCGTCAGCACGTTGCGGTCTCCTTTCCGTTCGTAAGAAACGGAGTCCGCGATTTTCTTCACCATAAAGATTCCGAGTCCGCCGATCTTCCGCTCGTCCGCGGAAAGTTTCGTGTCCGGATCGGGATTTTTCGTGGGATCGTAAGGAACGCCGTTGTCCGAAAAACGCAAGGTGAGAACGTTATCCGAAACGCCGCACCCGACTTTCGCTTCCGTCGCGCCGCTATAAAGCGCGATGTTCGAAAAGATTTCGTCCGCGACGATATCCGCCTGCCTTATGACCTTTTGCGGAACGTTTTCTTCCTCGAGAACACGTTCGAGAAATTCGGTTATTTCCGTAACTTTTTCCGACGACGGCGAAACGGTTATTTCTTTCGTTTCCGGCATAGCAGACCTGATTTCGAAGCACAACATCGTTATATCGTCGAACTGATCGGCTTCGCCGACGAATTCGTTCACGTCGTTATGAAGAGATTCGAGAAGCCTGCGGCACGAGCCGTTCTTTGCCCCGTTCAACGCCCGAAGCATTCTTTCGGGACCGTAAAGGACGTTATCGGCGTTCGTCGCCTCGGGTACTCCGTCCGTATAGACGAACAGTTTGTCGCCCGCGTTCAGGTCGATTTCGTATTCGCGATAGATCGAGCCGTCCATTCCAGCAAGCACGAATCCGTGTTTATCTTTATAAAGTTCGAAGTCGCCGCCCTTGCGCATGATCGCGGGGTATTCGTGTCCGGCGTTCGCGCACTTCATTCTGCCCGTGGATATCTCGACTATTCCGAGCCACACGGTGACGAACATTTCCGCTTCGTTGTTTTCGCAAAGTTGACCGTTCACCTTTTCGAGAACGGCTTTGGGCGAAAGACCGCTTTGCGCCGCCGATTTTATGAGCGTTTTTGATATCATCATAAACAGAGCGGCGGGAACGCCTTTGCCCGAAACGTCCGCCATGACTATGGCGAGATGATCGTCGTCCACGAGGAAGAAATCGTAAAAATCCCCTCCCACTTCCTTCGCGGGAGTCATCGAAGCGTAAACGTCGAATTCATGCCGCTCGGGGAATGCGGGGAATATGCACGGCAACATAGAAGCCTGAATATGCCTCGCGACGTCGAGTTCCGCGCCGATACGCTCTTTTTCCGCGGTGATCGACGTGACTTCCTTTATATAAACGTTGATATCGTTTTCCATCCGGCGAAGAGAATCGTAGAGATCCTCTATTTCGTCGCCCGTTTTTATCTTCAACGGCTCGAACACCGATTTTTCCGACGTTCCGTCGTTCCGGTTTTCGACGTAACCGTTTGCGGCGGCGCCGAGTTTTCCGATGGGCTTGAGAATCATTCTGTCCGTGACAAAAAGTATAACCCCGAGCATAACCGCGGCGATTATCGCTATGATCACGGCTATCTGTATGAGAAATCTCTGTCTGTCGCTCATTATTTTTTCCATCGAAATATCCACGAGAACCATACAGATCACGTCGCCGCTTTTATAAACCGGCGCGGAAGCCGAACAAAGCCATCCGTACTCCTCGTAATTCGTGACGTATGCCGGGAAAGAATAATCTCCGCTCTGCACCTTGGCGACATGCTCCTCTTCGACGGTATCGAAATCCCCGGGGCGGCACGCCTTCCCTTCTTCGCTCGCGTCCGCGACGTAAAGATCTCTCATCGTTTCAACGTCCGTATAGCCTATATAGAGCGATACCACGCCGTTATCTTCGCGGATTTTTTTGAGAACCTCCAGAAGGCTTTTATATTCCGGCATTTCTTCTATATCCGCGAAGGCGGAATAATACTCTTCCAGTTCCGATTCCGTAAAATCGCCGAGATCGGGAGGATTTCCGCCGTTTTCGGCGCATTTTTCATGGTAAACCTCTTTTACCTTGTCCGTCACCTTTCCCGCCGCGTCGGCGTCGATGACCGAGGACGCGGTTTTCGTTATCGACGTCGCGAGGTCCTCGTAATGCCTGTTGAACGACGCGGTGTAAAACAAATAACTGACGACTATCGTTCCGACGGAGAGCAGAACGGTAAAAACCAGCATGATAACCGCCACTTTGACTTTTAAAGACATTTTACGCTTTTTTAGTTTTTTCTGCATAAAGCCCCTCGCTTCACATCCGGACAGTCAGAGAGTTAAACCCGATACACTGCCTGTATAAATATTTTTTTGTATTTTTCTTTATCAGAAGCGAACTTACTTCGTCGATATCGAAATCGGCGCGGTTTGCTTTGCTTCCGACGAGTTTTGACAACGGATCGTATTCCACGGCGTTATCCAGAACGTTAAGAGCGAAATCCCCGTCCGGCATGGCGAGCAACGTGACTCGTATTTTCCCGTCGGGAGAATGCCCGAGCGCGTTGCGGACGATCGAAGCCACTATCTCCTCGATAACCAGCGTAACGCAATATTTCTGCCTCGGTTGCGCTTTCCATTCGTCGCAGAACGCCTCGCAACCGTCGAGCAGCGACGAAATTTCCGCGTCGTTTCCCGATAACGTCACGCGATAAACGCGATTTTCGTCGAACCGCGTTCTCTTCTTTTCGGCGATTCCGTAATAAAGCATAAACAGAGCGAACGAAACGGCCTCGCCCGCGGGAAACGCGAACCAGATCTCCGTTTTCGTGAAAAGCGAAAACAGTATCACGCACGGCACCGCGACGACGAGATTTTTTAAAAGCACGCCTATAAACGCGCCGCGGACGTCCTCTTTCGCCTGACAATATCTGCTTAAAACGATGTTGAGCGCGATGAAAACCGCGCCCGCGCAGTAAATTCTCACGGCGTAAGCGGCGGTCGGGAGTATTTCGTCCGAAATTCCGAACATCCGCGCCACGCCTTCGGCAAAAACGGATAACAAAATCGCCGCCGCGCCGCTTAAAACGACGGCGCAGATAACCGATAATCTTCTCACCTGACGGCAGTCGTCCTCGCTTCTTTCCCCCGCGAACGTACTGACGAGCGGTTGCGCCGCTTCCGAAGTTCCTTCGCAAAGGTAGATTATAATAAACGAAATATTATAAACCACGTCGAAAACGGCGACGTAAACTTCTCCGCCGAGAGAAAGCATGACGCGGTTCACGACCAGAAGAAAAACGAACTGAAAGAGATTCTGCGCCGACGTCGAAAATCCGACGCGGAAACAGGAAATCACCTGTCCGAAATTCGTTTTAGTGCGTTTTATTCCGATAACGTTCCGCTTTTTACCCACAATCGCGGGCATATAGCAGGCTATGGCGACGACCGAGCCTATCACCGTCGAAATCGCCGCGCCGGCAATGCCGAGATCGAAAACGAGAACGAGAATTATGTTCAACGACAAATCCGTCGCGTTGCCGGCGATAAATCCGCACGTGGCGACGATTTCGTTGCTGTCGTTCCTTAAAAACGCGGCGAACACTATGTTCAGAATCATAAAAGGCGCGCCGACCGAAATAATTCTCATATACGTTTCGCCCGCGCCGTAAAGTTGAGTTCCGCTCTCCCCCGCGCCGAGAACGCTCAACACCTGCGGCGCGAAAACGTTCATAAGCAAAGCGAACGCCGCGCCCGAAAAAAGAGAGGCTTTCACGATGTCGTTGAAACAGTTTACCGCTTCTTTTTCGTTGCCCGTTCCGAGTTGCCCCGAAAATTTCACGCTTCCGCCCATCGCGAACGCGTTCATTATCAGGTTCATCAACATGTAAACGGGAAGACAAAGACTGATCGCGGCGAGTCCCGTTTCGCCCATGCGACGGCCGACCACGAGCGCGTCCGCCATATCGGAAATCGCGTAACCGAGCGACGACAGAACGGACGGGATCAACATTTTATAAAACATTCTCGAAACAAAGTAATCTTTTTTCATACCCGTTTTCATATCTGCGTCGCCGTCCTGATAATATTTTTGCTTTCGGGGCGAAGTTCTTCCTTTATAAGACGAATCCCGGGGATTCCGAGATCTTCTTCCATATTGCAATATTTGTATTTTCCTGCGTTGAAACGGCAATATTCGCGGACGGCGTAATATATAAAGCCGCTCGGAGCGTCCCTGCGACTTTTGCCGACGAGAGCGTCCACGGTATCTTCGTTTATCGGAAACCCCGCGAAAACCGCCGACGGTTCGCCGTTTACATACACGACCACGCCTTCGATGCCGAGTCGTTTCCTCTCTCTGAGCGCGTTGTTCGAAACGCCCCCTTCCTCAAGCCGGTTGTTGCCGATGTTGTGCGGCAGTTTTTCCCATTCGGAAACGACTTCGAGCGCGTCGGCAATCGTTTCGTCGGAAATAGGCAGAGTCTTCAGGTCGTTTTCGCGTTCTATGCGACTGATTTTGTGGCGGACGCCCTTATATTTCCCGCCGCTTAACCCGACGAGATCGGCGATGTTGCACACGTATTCGTCGGATTCCTCTTCGCGGCGCAGTTCCCATCGCGACGGAAATTTGCCGACAAGCCAGTCCGCGCTTTCCTCGTCGATATAACAAAGGGAAAAATTTTTGTCCTTCATTCCTTCCGAAACGAATTCCTCGATTTTTTCCTTCCGCCCGCACGGGAAAAACCACGCGTTATCCCCGCGTTCTCCGCATTTCACGGCGAAAAAATCGTCCTCCGCGTATATCGTGAGCGACATCTGAAACCGCCACAGATACAACGAATCGAACGCGTTCGCGGACAAACGGTTCGAATAAGTTTTTCCGATTTCGTCGATCCGCGCCTTCTGCGATAAATCTATCGGTTGCGTCTGAATATTCATATAGTCTCCGGCACGCTTTATTCTATCGTCAATATATCCGAAAAACCCGTAACCTCAAAAATTTCGGCGATCGTGTCGTTTACGTTTTTTACGACCATTTCGCCCTGCTTGTTCATCACCTTTTGCGCGGAAAGAATAACGCGCAGTCCGGCAGAGGAAAGATATTCCAGCCCTTGGAAGTCGAGCGCGAGTTTTTTCACCCCGCCGAGGCTATGTTTCAGTTCGGCTTCGAGCCTCGGAGCCGTAGTCGTATCGAGACGGCCTTCGACTGCTATCGTGAGAACGTCTCCTTCCTGTTTTTTTATGATTTCCATAACAAAACTCCTTATGTCGTTATATTTGCGGATGTTTTATAATTGCGTGTATCCGATAGCGGATATATCCGGAAAAAAATTATAAACACACTATTTTATTATACATATAACGGCTTTTTTTGTCAACAAAAATAGTTTAATTGTCGGCATTCCATTGCGTAGTTTAATTTTCGGCATTCCGTTGTGAGATTACGACACGCGGCGGAAAGTTTTTTCAGGGGTTCCGTTCGTAGTCGCCGATTACCGAAAAGGGGCGTTTTCGCTGTTTTCGGC
>CAVJNC010000063.1:0-12770 GCA_963650905.1 Subdoligranulum sp. APC924/74 | reverse complement strand
GCTTTACGTTTGAGCAAAAAGCGGCTCGGAATCGAAACGATTCCGAGCCGCTTTTCTATATTAAATATTAATCCTTGAATCTCTCTTTTGCGGAATAGGTGGTGTGAAGAAGTTCGTGAGCCTTGTGAGAATTCGGTTCGCCGAGGAACTTCTCGTAAAGTTCGATAATCTGCGGGTTCTTGTGGGAAACTCTGATCGGTCTGCCCTCGTCCTCCGAGTATAAGGCATTCGCTCTCTTTTCCTTGTAAGTATCGAGAATGTCGTCGTCTTCGTTCGGCAGGAAGCAAGGCTTAACGAACGGCTGACCGCCGCCAGCGACGCATCCGCCGGGGCAACCCATGATTTCGATAAACTGATAGGGACTCTTCCCCGCTCTGATTTCGTCGAGAAGGACTTTCGCGTTCTTCATGCCCGAAGCGATCGCGACTTTAACTTCCGTTCCGCCGAGTTTATAAGCGGCTTCCCTGATTCCGGCAAGCCCTCTCACGTCTTTGAGTTCGACGTTTTCGAGTTCCTTTCCGTCGAGTTTATAAGCCGCGGTACGCAGAGCCGCTTCCATAACGCCGCCCGTCGCGCCGAAAATCACGCCCGCGCCGGTGTAATCGCCGACGATATCGTAATCGAAATCTTCGTCCGGAAGTCTGTTGAAGATTATGCCCGAACGCCTGATGAGTTTTGCGAGTTCTCTCGTGGTGAGAACGGCGTCGACGTCCTTTATGCCGTCTTTCGACAGTTCCGGTCTTTCCTTTTCGTACTTCTTCGCGACGCAGGGCATAACGGAAACAACGAACATATCCTCGGGGATAATGCCTTTCTTTTCCGCGTAATAAGACTTAAGAATCGCGCCGAACATTTCGTGAGGCGATTTGCAGGACGAAAGGTGAGGAAGAAGATCTCCGTAATAATATTCCGCGTAATTTACCCACCCGGGGGAGCAGGAAGTTATCATCGGAAGGACGCCCTTATCCGCAACTCTGTGCAGAAGTTCGGTCGCTTCTTCCATAATGGTAAGGTCCGCACCGAAATTCGTGTCGAACACTTTTTTGAAACCCAAACGACGAAGGGCGGCAACCATTTTGCCCGTTACCGGAGTGCCGATTTTATAGCCGAATTCTTCGCCGAGAGCGGCTCTGACAGCGGGTGCTGTCTGCACTACGACGTATTTGCCCGCTTTCATAGCGGCGTCCACTTTATCGATTTCGGAAACCTCCATAAGCGCGCCCGTAGGACATACGGTCACGCACTGACCGCAAAGAATACAGGGGGAATTCGCGAAACTTCTGTTGCCCGCGGGGGCGACGATCGTCCGGAAACCTCTCTTTTCGAAGCCGAGTACGGAAAGCCCGTGCGCGTTTTTGCATCTTTCGATACACCTGCCGCAAAGAATACATTTCGAAGTGTCTCTCTTGACGGAAGGAGTGAGGTTATCGACGGTGACGGGCGTTTTTTCGCCCTGATACATATCGTCTCTCGCGCCGACGAGTTGAGCGACGTGAAGGAGTTCGCACTTGCCGTTCTTGTCGCACTGCTGACAATTTTTATTGTGATTGGAAAGAAGAAGTTCTACCGAACATCTTCTCGCTTCCGCCGCCTTCGGCGAGGAAATGGTGATTTCCATGCCTTCGTTGACGGGGTAAACGCACGAGGCGACGAGACCTCTCGCGCCGGTCGCTTCGACGAGGCAGACTCTGCACGAGCCTCTTGAACATTCGCCGTGATTGAACGCGCAAAGCGAGGGAATCTCGTAACCGCAGGCTTTCGCCGCTTCGAGTATGGTCATACCCGCTTCGACTTCGTAAGGTATGCCTTCGATTTTAATATTTACTTTAGCCATAGTTTATCGTCCTCCGCTTACTTTTTCTCGACTGCGCCGAACTTGCACGACGCCATACACATTCCGCACTTGATACATTTCTTCGTATCGATGACGTAAGGTTCTTTTCCGAGGACGCCGTGAATGGCGTCGACGGGGCATTTCTTTGAGCAAAGACTGCACTTCTTGCACTTTTCGGGATCGATCGAATAAACCATCAGGTTTTTGCAGACGTGCGCGGGGCAACGTTTTTCCACGATGTGCGCGATATATTCGTCTCTGAAATGAGAAAGCGTGGAAAGGATCGGGTTGGGCGCGGTCTGACCGAGAGCGCAGAGCGAGTTGCTCCTCACGTTCGCGGCGAGTTTTTCAAGCGCGTCGAGGTCGTCCATGGTCGCTTTTCCGTTGACGATTTTGGTGAGAAGTTCGAGCATTCTCTTCGTGCCGATACGGCAGGGCGAGCATTTTCCGCAGGATTCGTCGTAAATGAATTCCATATAGAACTTCGCCACGTCGACCATACAGTTGTCCTCGTCCATTACGATCGCTCCGCCCGAACCCATCATCGAGCCTTTGGCGACGAGGTTGTCGAAATCGATTTCCGCGTCGAGATCGGCAGCCGTAAGGCATCCGCCGGAAGGACCGCCCGTCTGAATCGCTTTGAATTTTTTACCGTGCGGAATTCCGCCGCCGATATCGTAAATAAGTTCGCGCAAAGTGGTTCCCATCGGGACTTCCACAAGACCGACGTTGTTGATTTTGCCGCCGAGCGCGAAAACCTTCGTGCCTTTGGATTTTTCCGTTCCGTGCCCGGTGAAAGCGGCTACGCCTTCTCTCATTATGTAAGGCACGCAGGCGAGCGTTTCGACGTTGTTCACTATCGTGGGGCATTGCCACAAACCCTTCACCGCGGGGAACGGCGGACGGGGACGGGGCATTCCGCGCTGACCTTCAATGGAATTGAGAAGAGCCGTCTCTTCGCCGCAGACGAACGCGCCCGCGCCGAGACGGATATGTACGCGGAACGAAAAGTCCGTTCCGAGAATGTTGTCGCCGATAAGACCGAGCGATTCGGCTTGTCTGATCGCGATTTTAAGTCTGTTTACCGCTATGGGATATTCCGCTCTGACGTAGAAATAACCGTTCTGCGCGCCGATCGCGTAGCCCGCTATCATCATGCCTTCGATCACGGCAAGGGGATTGCCTTCGAGAATGGACCTGTCCATGAACGCCCCCGGATCGCCCTCGTCGCCGTTACAGACGACGTATTTCTCGCCGTCCGGCTGAGCGTAAGCGAACTGCCACTTTCTGCCGGTAGGGAATCCGCCGCCGCCGCGGCCTCTCAGTCCCGAATCGAGAATGTTTTTGATTACGTCCGCTCTGTCCATTTTAAGAGCGTTTTCAAGACCTTTGAACGCGCCCGCGCCCAGAGCCTCGTCTATATTTTCGGGATTGATGCTCCCGCAACCGTGCAGAGCGATGCGGACCTGCTTTTTATAGAAGGTGATTTCGTCCTGCTTCGTGATTTTTTCTTCCGTAGCGGGATCGACGTATAAAAGTCTCTCGACGATTTCGCCGTTTTCGATATCCTTTTCGACTATTTCGGCAACGTCGTCCAGTTTAACCATTCTGTAAAGAGTGTCTTCGGGATAAATCTTCACGAAAGGACCTTGCGAGCAGAAACCGAAACAACCCACTTGGTTTACGGTAACTTTATCGCCGAGATTCTTTTCGGAAACGAGCCTTTCGAACTCCGCTCTGATTTCCGCCGAATGAGAGGAAAGGCAACCCGTGCCGCCGCAGAGAACGATATGTCTTTTGCCGTCCGAACCGGTGAACTTGGCGTCCATGCACTTCGAGCATTTTTCGATCGCGGCGTTCAGTTCGTCAAAGTTTTTTATTTTTTTCATAACGCGCCTCCCGCTCTGTATTCTTCGATAACGCCGGCAACGGCGTCCACGGTCATCTTAGGATAAACTTTGCCGTTTATCGTGACGGCGGGAGCGATTCCGCACGCGCCTATGCAACGGAGCGCGTCGAGCGTAAACATTCCGTCCTCGCTCGTTTCCCCGGGTTTGATCCGGAGTATTTCGGAGAATTTATCCACAACCTGTTGCGCGCCTTTGACGTAGCAAGCGGTACCGAGGCAGCAACCGATAACGTATTTCCCCTTGGGCATAAGCGAGAAGAAAGAATAGAAAGTGACCACGCCGTAAATCTCCGCGACGGAAATTCCGGTCTTTTCGGAAACGAGTTCCTGAACTTCGAGAGGAATATAGCCGTATTCCTTCTGAATGTCGCTCAGAATCATCATAAGCGGGGTTCTTTCGTCTTTGTATCTGTCGCAGATTTCGTTTATCTGCTTAACCGCCGCCTCCTGCAAATGAGCCATTATAAGCCCTCCTTTAAGTGAAAAAATAAAAGTGATTCAACCGCAGCCGTAAAACGGTTGAAATTCTGCCGATTTTCGCAACGTCCGGCGATATGTATCGGCGTTTATAATTATTATACTATTTTAACATAACCCTGTCAAACGAATGACGAAAAATTTATGCGAAATAAATGATTTTAAGGCAAATCGGACGGCGCGGAACGGAAACGCGGACGGGGGAAGAAAACAAACGCGAGCGATGGAAAAAAATAAACGCCGGCGGGGCGAAAAAATGAAATGCGAACGAAGAGAAAAGGGAACGCGGGCGGCGTGGAAAAATGAAATGCGGGCGGAGCGGAACGGAAACGCCGGCGGAGCGAAAAAATTTCGCGATAACCGAATTTTTCGCTTGCGGTTTCGCGACTAAAGTTGTATAATGCGCGTGTGCCGCGAGCCTGCCGGCTCGCGGCGCACGCGGAAGCATTCCGCCCGCAAATAAAACGAGGATTTTATGACGAAAGAAAAGTCTTTTTTTAAAAATTTATCGAAGCCTGTGGACCTCACGAAAGGCAGTCCGTGGAAAGTTCTGCTTTTATACGGCGCGCCCATCATGCTCTCGTATTTTCTGCAACAGATTTACGTTTTAACGGACGCGATAATCTGCGGTCAGACGTTGACGGCGGGGCAGGTCGCGGGGGTTAACGACACCGCTCCTCTGACCTTCATTTTCCTGCAATTCGCGTTCGGTTGCACTTCGGGCTTCAGCGTCATAACCGCCAAGAGCGTGGGGCTTAAGGACGACAAAGCCGTGAGGCGTTCGTTCGCGGCGCAGATTTATCTCACGATAATCGTTTCCGCCGTTCTCACCGTTTTATCGATAATTCTTCTGCCGTGGCTTCTCGGCGTCATCAACGTAACCCCGACCAACAAAGAGGTTTACGACGCGGCGTATTCCTACTGCTTCGTGATTTTCCTCGGAATAGTAACTCAGATGGGTTATAATTTCGTCTGCGGAATTCTGAGGTCTTACGGCGATTCGCTCACTCCCCTCGTTTTTCTCGTGATTTCCACGGCGATAAACGTCGGACTGGACGTCTTTTTCCTCACCGTTCTGAAATCGGGGCCCGAGGGCGCGGCGGCGGCGACCGTCATCACTCAGTTTTTAAGCATGGCGAGTTGCTTTGCTTACACGATGATAAAATACAAATCGCTCCGACTGAAAAAAGAAGATTTCAAGTGTCCCTTAAGCGAACTTTTCGCTCATCTTAAACAAGGTTTGCCGCTCGGACTTCAGTTTTCCATTCTCGCGATAGGAATAATCGTGATGCAAAGCGGCGTGGTTAAGTTCGATATGGACGCGAACGGAATCATGCTTCCTCTCACCCCCGCGCAGAACGGCGTGGGCGCGGCGAACAAACTCATCAACTTCCTTATGTCGTTTTTCAACGGACTCGGCGCGGCGGTTCTCGGTTTCAACGCGCAGAACCTCGGCAAAGGCAATTACGATACGATAAAAAAAGGCACTTTGCAATCCCTTGTAATAACGTTCGTCATCTCCGTCGTCTGTCTCGGGGCGGGGCTTGCTCTCTCGATCGGCGGCGCGTATCAATACATCTTTATGAGCGCGGAAAAAATCACCGCCGAATCGATTAAATTCGGAAACATTCTCGTTTACGTCGATTTCGCGCTTTATTTCGTTCTCGGATTTCTTATCGTCGTGAGAAGCGCGGTTCAGGGCGTATGCAAATCGGGTTACGTCCTCGGCGCGGGAATAATGGAACTTACGGCGAGAATACTCATCTGCGTGTTTCTCCCGTCGATAATAAACGGCGGGGCGATCACGTCGTCGGCGTCGACCGCGGCGTTCGTCGGGCTTTGTTTCGCCGATCCCGGCGCGTGGATACTCGCCTCAACGCTTCTGATAATCCCTTTGGTCAAAACCATAATAGGCAAAAAATACTGAGAAATTTTTTGAAATGAGAACGGGGCGGCAGTGGGTTTAGATAAAACCCACTGCCGCCCTTATTAATTATCGTTTTATTTCGTTTTCGGCGTTTAATCGACTTATACGCCGTCTTTCATAATTCATTCGAAGCAACGCGCAAAAAAATTGCCTTGTTTTGTTTATCGATTTTAATCGTTTTTTATTCGTCGCACAACATTAAAATTCCCGCTATGACGTTCACGAACAACAAGCAACACACCTTAAATCCGACGCTTACCGGTTCTCCTTGTTTTATCTTCCTGTTGTAAGATATTGTCATAGGTAAACACCAAGCGAGCGGAATAAGAAAAGCCATCGCCCCACCGACGCATCCGATTATCATAAAGACATTCGCTACGGTTTTTAATCCCGAAGGCTCACCCGCCGTTACCGGATTTTTAGCCCCTTCAACCGCACACCCGCATTTCGGGCAAACAACGGCTTCGTCAAACAGTCCGTGTCCGCATTTTGTGCAATATTTCATAAACATCCTCCCGTTTGTAGCCCCAAGGGGCTATTTTTTATTATTGTACTCCCTTAGTGCTAAAATGTCAACAATTAAAGAAGGGTATTATGAAAATTATTGTTTCGGAAAGGATAAGAGAATTAATGAAAGAAGAAAACTTAACTCAGGTTGAATTCGCAAATAAAATAGGATTGAAGCAAAACACGATAAGCGCGTGGCTTTTAAATAAAAAAGAACCGAGCATCCGCTCTCTTTGGCTTGTCGCCGATTATTTCAACGTGGATATAGATTATCTCGTAGGCAGGAAAGACATATAGTAATTTCAATCGAAGAAAGCGGCAAGTCGAGCGACTTGCTCCGAAAATATAAAAAAAACGGGCAAAAATTTTAAAAAAGCGGGGCGGCGGCGGATTTGTTTCAAATCCGCCGCCGCCCTTTATTAGTCGTTATTCCGCTTCGTTTTCGCCGTTCAATCGACTTATACGCCGACTTTTATCACATTAAAACTACGTCAGGACAATTTCTCGCTTACCATTTTTCCATGGTTTCGATCTGCTTTTTGCAAAGTTCGGCAAAATCATCGAGTTTCATCCTGCCGATATCGCCGACGCCTCTCTTTCTGATCGCGACTTCGCCGCTCTCGGCTTCTTTTTCGCCGATAACGAGCATATACGGCACTTTTTCGAGTTCCGCCTCTCTGATCTTCTTGCCGATTTTTTCGGGACGAAGGTCGTTTTCGGGACGAAGCCCTGCTTCGAACAATTTGTTGTAAACTTCCTTACAATAAGCCTCGCTCTTTTCCGAAACGTCCATGATTTTAACCTGAACGGGCGCAAGCCAGAGGGGGAATTTACCCTCGAAATGCTCGATGAGGATACCGATGAAACGCTCGATAGAACCGAACACAACCCTGTGAATCATTATCGGGCGATGCTTTTCGCCGTCCTCGCCGACGTATTCCGCATTGAATCTCTGCGGGAGTTGGAAATCGAGTTGGATAGTTCCGCACTGCCACGTTCTGCCGATGGAATCGGTAAGATGGAAGTCTATCTTCGGACCGTAAAACGCGCCGTCGCCTTCGTTTACGACGTAAGGCAATTTAAGTTCGTCCAGAGCCTCTCTCAAAGCGTCGGTGGCGTGTTCCCAATCCTCGTCCGAGCCGATGCTGTTGTCGGGGCGGGTGGAAAGTTCCACGTGATATTTGAAGCCGAACAGGCTGTAAACTTCGTCGATCAAACGAACGACTCCTTTGATTTCGGGAGTTATCTGCTCGGGCGTCATGTAAATATGCGCGTCGTCCTGAGTGAAGCAACGGACTCTCATAAGTCCGTGGAGTTGCCCCGAACGCTCGTGACGATGAACGAGACCGAGTTCGCCTATTCTCATCGGGAGATCCTTATAACTTCTCGGTTCGAGTTTATAAATAAGCATTCCGCCGGGGCAGTTCATCGGCTTGATAGCGTAATCTTCGTCGTCCACCTTGGTGGTGTACATGTTTTCCTTATAATGATCCCAGTGTCCGGAAGTTTCCCAGAGCGATCTCGAAAGCATAATCGGCGTGGAAACCTCGACGTAACCCTCTCTGCGGTGAATTTTTCTCCAGTAATCGATGAGGGCGTTTTTGACAACCATTCCGTTGGGAAGGAAGAACGGGAAACCCTTGCCTTCGTTCAGAAGCGCGAAGAGTTTGAGTTCCTTGCCGAGTTTAACGTGGTCGCGTTTTTTGGCTTCTTCGAGCATGGTGAAATAGGCTTCCATGTCCGCCTTTTTAAAGAACGCCGTGCCGTAAATTCTCGTGAGCATCTTGTTCTTCTCGTTGCCTCTCCAATAAGCGCCCGCGATGGAAGTAAGTTTGAACGCCTTGATAAGCCCCGTGGAGGGAAGGTGCGGTCCGCGGCAGAGGTCGGTGAAATCGCCCTGCTTATAGAACGAAATAACGCTGTCCTCGGGAAGATCTTTTATAAGTTGAACCTTATAAGGCTCTTTGTATTTTTTCATAAGGGCGACGGCGTCCTCTCTCGGGAGTTCGAATCTCTCGATTGCGAGATCGGCTTTGATGATCTTTTTCATCTCCTCTTCGATCTTCGGAAGGTCGTCCGCCGTTATCGGCGTTTTGAAATCTATATCATAATAAAATCCCGCGTCGATCGTAGGCCCGATCGCAAGCGAGCAGGTGGGGTAAATCGATTTGACCGCCTGCGCGAGAACGTGCGAACAGGTGTGGCGATAAATATTGAGAGCCTCGGGGTCCTTCGCGGTGACGATAACCACTTCCGCGTCGCCGTCGAGCGCGTAAGAAAGATCGACGAGTTTTCCGTTTACTTTCCCCGCCAAAGCGTTTCTTCTCAAGCCCTCGCTTATCGCGGAAGCAACCCCCGCGACGGTTGTCCCTTGCGGGAGTTCCAGAACTTTTCCGTCTGTCAACGTAATTTTCATTTTTATTCTCCTTTTGCATTGCCGTGGCAAAACTGCGGTTAATCGGCTTATATGCGGACTTTCACTGCCCGATTGCCGAAAACCGGAACTTTTACGGTAACAAAAAACGCCCTTAAACAAATCGTTTAAGGACGAAAATTATCTTTCCGCGGTTCCACCTTATTTGCCTTTACGGCCTCTTTGTTTGCCTGTTCAAGGAAGGCTGCCTTGCCCTCGGAAAGCGGTTTCGTTATCGTTTTATCCTGCGCGGCTCTCACCTTTCCGCGCTCTCTGTACGGCTTATACGGACTACTTGTCTTTCCTTCCGGACGTTAAATTATAACTCTATTATATCCCCCGCCGAAAATTTGTCAACCGTTTTGCGTATGTTTTTATTTTTCTTTTTTTCCGCCTTCGCGCCGACCGATCCGCGCCCGCATTATAATCAATTCGCTAATCGCTCCGCGCCGCGTTACAATCAATCCGCACCCGTATCATAATCAATCCGCGCCCGCGCGGAACGAAATTCTCCCGCCGTAAAAATCGCGCAGATATTTTCTGTCCGCCTCGGGAATATCCGAACCGACCTCCACCCTGCCGCTCGCGGAAAGAATGACTTCCCGAAGAATTCGCCCCTCCGCGCCGCAGGGAAGTTCGGGCAGAAGCGCGGATCTCTCCAAAAGATTATAATTTCCGTCGTAAACCATTCCGTTGCGGACTATCGCTTTTTTGCCACGCCTTTCGCCGATGAGATAGCGGACGAAATCGGTGAGTTGCCCGCGCGTGAAAGCGGACGGAACGTAACCGACGATTTCTTCCCACTTTCTTTTAAGGGGCGCGAGGCGGAAATTGAAAATTCCGTCCACGGCGTATTCGGCGACGAGCCGGACCTTTTTTATAACGTAACGCTTATCCTCGTCGATATCCGCGGCGATCAGCGCGCTGTAAAGAATTTCGCGTTCGAAAGGCGAAAGCCCCGAAGCGGAAATTCCCGCTCTGAAATATCCGTATTTATAGCCGACGGCGATAACGTCGGCTATTTTGTCTTCGATCTCCCCCGCGATATAATCGGCGTATCTTTCCGGCGCGGAAATTTTAAGAAGCACGCGCGTTCCGTCCTCGGAATACTTAATCTCTCCGCCGATCTCCCTTATCAACCCCGAGAGAGTGCTTCCGACATACTTAACGCCGCAATTTTTCTCCGCGTCGTCAGAAATTTTTATCGTTCTCATAGTTATAGTGTATGCCGATTAAACGATTTCATTCTACCGCGACGATCTTTCTTTCCGATATCCGCCCGCGCGTCGCTTTGGCGGAAAACGCCGCGCGATAAAACAGTTTGTAAACTTCCGAGAACAAAACACAGGTCGAACACACGCCGATTATTTTCAGCCACAACGCGAAAGGCAACGGCTCGGTTTTGAAAAATCCGCCGAGATTCTGCGTTATCAGTATCTGAAAAGCGAACGTCACGCCGAAAACGACGAGCATCAACTTATTGTTTCCTATCGACTCGAAAATGCTCTCGCCGGAAAGTTTTCTGCAGTTGAACGCGTTGAAGAGTTGAAACATAACGAACATACAGAACAACGTCGTCGGGAGAAGTTCCCGCCCCGCGCGCAAAAAGTCGAAAAGATATTCCAGAACGATAAGCGTCGCCATATACGCGCCCTGAACGACCACCCTTATCATCATCTTTTTCGTCAGAATTTCGTCCGTCCGCTTCACGGGTTTGTGTTTTAAAACTTCCGAGCCGCCCCTTTCAAGCCCGAGCGTGAGTGCGGGCGGACCGTCCATTATGACGTCTATCCACAATAATTGCACGGCGTTGAACGGACTGACAAGCCCCAACGCGAGGCTGACGATTACAACGAGCATAGCCGTTACGTTGACGGTGAGTTGAAAGGTTATGAACCTTTGGAAATTCCGGTAGATGTTCCGCCCGAACGCCACGGCTTTGACTATCGTCGAAAACGAATCGTCTAAAAGAACGATATCGCTCGCCTCTTTCGTTATCTCCGAACCCGAACCCATCGCGATGCCTATGTCGGCGTGTTTTATCGCGGGGGCGTCGTTCACCCCGTCGCCCGTGACCGCGACGACCGCGCCCGCCGCCTTTAACGCTTCGACCGCTTTCAGTTTGACCGACGGAGTGCTTCGGGCGATCACGCCTGTTCCGCGTATTTTCTTTTTCAGTTCTTCGGGCGGCATATTCTCGATTTCGCTCGCCATAACCACCTGATCGGGCGAAGTAATAAGCCCGATCTCGAACGCGACCGCCTGAGCCGTGGCGGCGTTGTCGCCCGTCATCATCTTCACTTCTATCCCCGCCTTTCTGCAGATTTCCACGGATTTTTTAACGTCGCGGCGCACGGGATCGGCAATCACGGCGTAACCGTCGTAAGTGAAACCGCCCGTCTTGACGATTTCTTCGATCGTCAAGTCGCCGTCAGAGCAAAACTTTCCGACAGCCGAGCCGCCGTCCGGATTTTCCTCGCTCCCGCGGATTTCCTTTCTCGCAAACGCGATAACCCTTTTCCCCTTTTTCTGAAAAGAATCTATCTCCCTCAGAATTTCGTCCGCGCGGTCTTTCGCGACGGTAAGCGGCAGAATCCGTTCGGGCGCGCCTTTGAGAAAAACAACGCGTTTGAAATCTCCGAAGTATTCCGTCGCCATATATTTATTATCCGAATCAAACGGCAAACGCCTGCCTATAAGTCGTTTATCACGCAGTTTTTCATAATCCACGCCTGCTTTGGAGGCGTATTTCAGAAGCGCGCCTTCCGTCGCCGAACCGAACGCGCGGATCTCGCCGCGGTCGGACTTTAAAACCGCCGTAGAATTAACCGCAAAATTCAGAAGCGCGTTTTTTTCGGATTCCTCGCCTTGTCCGCGCCCGATTTTTTCCACGCGCATATCGTTCTCGGTGAGAGTTCCCGTTTTGTCGGAACATATAACGCTCACGCAACCGACCGTTTCGGCGGCGACGAGTTTGCGGATAAGAGCGTTGGATTTCGCGAGTTTTAAAACGTTCAGCGAAAGCGAAATAGCGGCGGTCGTGGGCAGTCCTTCCGGAACGGCCGCCACGATAAGCACGATTGCGTCCACGAAAGCGTCCTGAACGGAGAAAAAGGACAGATTTTCGGTTGCGGAGAGCCTGAAAACGGAAAGAAGAAATGCAACGCCCGCAAAAATCGCGCCGATAACCGTCACGCGCCTGCCGAGTTTCGCGAGTTTTTCGTTTAGCGGCGCGTCCGAAACGCCGCTTTTGCCGAGTTGCCCTGCGATTTTGCCGAGTTCGGCGTCGTCTCCGACCGCCGTCACGATTATTTTGCCCGCGCCCTGACTTACGAAAGTTCCCGAATAAACGCAGTTCCGCCTTTCCGCGAGCGGCGCGCCGTCCCGCACGACGCAGACCGATTTTGTCGCCCTGTCGCTCTCGCCCGTCAACGTCGATTCGTCCGTTCTGAGTCCGTCGCACTCCACAAGCCTGCCGTCGGCGACGATTTTATCGCCCGTTTCCAGAATCACGAGGTCGCCGACGACGATTTCTTCCTTCGGAACAACCGCAACGCGCCCGTCTCTGACGACTTTCACGCTTATTTTATCGTAAACCGCACCGAGAAGTTCGAACGCTTTTTCCGACCGCCCTTCCATAAAAACCGTGAGGCAGGCGGAGATGAGAATCGCAACGAAAATGCCCGCGCATTCGTACACGTCG
>CAVJNC010000062.1:0-12849 GCA_963650905.1 Subdoligranulum sp. APC924/74 | reverse complement strand
AACGACACCATCGGAGACTTTAATTCTGCCATAATCCGTAACCTCTTAATATACATAAATATTTAGTATATAACTGATACTATTGTAATGTAAAAAAAAACGATTGTCAACCAAAAAAGAGAAATTATGGCAAAACGCTCGAAATTATTTTGAAAAAAAGCGCGATTATGATATAATTTGCGTATGATTCGCGACGAACGTCGGTTTTTGCTTCCGGCGCGGTCGTCTGCGACCGTTCGACGGGAACCGGAATTTCCGTCGGCGGATACTGCTTTGAGGTGAAAATGAAAAATTACGAAGTCGCCGTTCTGGGCGGCGGATTTTCGGGACTTGTTTCCGCGATAGTTTTATCCGGTTTTTTCGGCGGGGAAAACGTTCTCGTTCTCGAAAAAAACGACCGCGTCGGGAAGAAAATTCTCGCCACGGGCAACGGCAGAGGCAATATCACGAACAACAGCGTTTCGGCGGACGATTATCACTCGTCGGGAGAGATGACGGACATTGCGAACACTCTCGAAAAGTACGGCAATAAGTCGATTATCGCCTTCTTTCGTTTGTTGGGCGTTCCGGTTACGGCGGACGGCGACAGAATATATCCCGCGAGTTTGCAGGCGAATTCTTTGCTCGATTCCGTGCGGGCGAAACTCGGATATCTCAAAACGGATATAAAAACGAACGCCGAATGTCTGAAATTAGAGGGGGAGCGCGGGCGTTACGTCATCCGCTCGGCGGGCGGAGATTACGCCGCGAAAAGAGTGATTTTCGCAACCGGCGGCAAAGCGGGCAAACAATACGGAACGGATGGGAGCGCGTTCGGAATTCTGAAAAAGCACGGCGTTGAAATCACGCCGCTTTCGCCCGCGATCGTTCAGTTAAAAACGGAAACCGATAAGATAAAAGGGCTTAAAGGTCTGAAAGAAAAAGCGTTCGTAACGGCTTACGACGGCGAAAAACCGCTTAAAAGTTTCTTCGGCGACGTGCTTTTCACCGATTACGGCGTGAGCGGCAACGCGGCGTTTTATCTTTCGTCTTATCTCGTCGGGGCGAAAAATCCGCAGATTTCGATTTCGTTCACTGGAATGGAACGGGCGGAACTCGCCGATTTTCTCAAGGAAAAAATCGCTTCGCTTCCTTACGTCACCGCGGACGACGTTCTTTCGGGAGTCGTCAACAAGCAGATAGGCAAAGCCATAGTGAAAAGCAGCGGCGTTAAGACGACCGACGAAAGTTCCATGGAAAAAATCGCCCGCGTCGCGAAAGATTTCCGGCTGAAAGTCGTCGGAACGCTCGGTTTCGATTACGCGCAGGTAACGCGCGGCGGGGTTGCCGCCGCAGAACTCGGCGACGGGTTCGAACTGAAAAAATTGCGCGGAGTTTACGTCGCGGGCGAAGCGACGGACGTGGACGGCGATTGCGGCGGGTATAATCTGCAATGGGCGTATTCGTCGGCGCGCGTTGTTTGCGATAAAATAATCGCTGAGGCGGAATGACGGCGAAAAAGACGTTTTTCGATAATCGGCGGCAAGGAACATAATGCCTGTATGAAAATATAAGGAATTTAATGCCTGTATGAAAACAGATAATATTAAAATGCCGGTGACGGCAAGCGTGAACGACGTGAAACGGGCGGCGGAAAAACGCGCGGGAATAAAAAACGCGCCTTATTTCCGTATTTTAAAAAAGTCCGTGGACGCGCGCGACAAAAACAATATATTATGCGTTTACAGCGCGGAGGTCTCGCGCGAGCCGCTGCTCCCGCCCGAAAAACCGCGGCTCAAACAAGCAGAAAAACCCGTCGATATAGTCATAGCGGGGTTCGGTCCCGCGGGAATGTTCTGCGCGTTATACCTCGCGAGAGCTGGTTTCAGACCTATCGTTTTAGAGCGGGGAAAGAGCGTCGACGAAAGGCGGAAGTCGGTCAATAAGTTCGTTAACGAGGGTATTCTGGATGTGAACAGCAACATTCAGTTCGGCGAAGGCGGAGCGGGGACGTTCTCGGACGGAAAACTTAACACGGGCGTGAATCACCCTTTGATCAAAACAGTTCTGCGCGAATTTGTCGAACACGGCGCGCCGGAAGATATCGAATATCTCGCCAAGCCGCATATCGGCAGCGACAGGCTCCCCGCCGTCGTGAAAAGCATCCGCGAGGAAACGGAACGCCTCGGCGGAAAGGTCCTGTTTTCGCATAAACTCGAAAAAATCAACGTTACGGGCGGCAGGGTGACTTCCGTAATCGTCAACGGCAACGAAATGAAAGCCGACGCGGTGGTTGCGGCGATAGGTCACAGTGCGAGAGATACGTTTTATTCCTTGCTCGGTTCGGGCGCGGCTATGGAAAGAAAGGCCTTCGCGGTCGGCGTGAGAATCGAGCATAAGAGAAGAGACATCGACGTCGCTCAGTACGGCGCGAAGTTCGCCGACCTTCTGCCGGCGGCGGATTACAGGCTCGCGAGCCATAAGGGCGACAGAGGCGTTTTCACGTTCTGCATGTGTCCCGGGGGCTACGTCATGCCGTCGGCTTCGGAGGAAGGAATGGTCGTCACAAACGGAATGAGCCTTTACGCGAGGGACGGCGAAAATTCGAACAGCGCGGTTCTGTGCGAGGTTTATCCCGCGGATTTTTACGACGGAATTCTCGGCGGCGCGGAACTCCAGCGCGATATCGAAAGGGCGGCTTTCCGCCTCGGCGGAGGGGATTACAAAGCCCCCGTTCAGACGGTGAAAGATTTCTTCGACGGCAGGCGTTCGGAGCGGCTTTACGGCGTTAAACCGACTTATAGCCGCGGATTTGAACTCGCCGACCTCAACGAAGGCATTCCGCGTTTCCTTTCGGATAACCTGAAAACCGGCATAAAAGACATGGGCGGAAAACTGAAAGGTTTCGATTCGGGCGAGGCGGTTCTGACGGGTTACGAAACGAGGTCGTCGAGCCCCGTGAGAATTCTGCGCGGCGACAACGCGGAAAGCGTTTCCGTGGAAAATCTGTTCCCATGCGGAGAGGGTTGCGGCTATGCCGGCGGGATAATGAGCGCCGCCGTGGACGGAATCAAAACGGCGATCGCCGTAGCGGACAAGTTCGGCGCGGCTACCCCCGCAGAATAAAGCCCGAACGGACAAATTCAGGTCGGGCAACCTTGCAAAGTAAATTTCGAACGGACAAACCCGCGGAGTAAATTCCGCGCGGGTTGCAAAATAAAACAAAATCCGTCGGAAACCGGCGCGAAAGACTTTTTATCTTTCGTTTCGGTTTTCGGCGTTTTTTGGTTTACTTTTTTCGATATTTATAATATAATATTATGGACAAACTATTATATACGTTATTCAATTCAATTTCGCTTGTTTTATAGTTTTCAGAAATTTTTCGGAGAAGCAAATGGAAATCGAGTATTCAGGTCATTCGTCTTTCTTTCTTAAAGGCGAGGAGAAAAGCGTCGTAACCGATCCGTTCGACGGCATAGGTTATGCGGTGAAAAGCGTCGAATGCGATTATTGCCTCGTTTCGCACGAGCATTTCGACCATTGTTACACGGACGGCGTGAAGTGCCGCAAAATAATCAGGAGCAGCGAGGACGGTTTCGTGGCGATCGATTCTTTCCACGATCACAATCTCGGCGCGCTCCGCGGAAAAAACAGAATTTTTGTTTTTTCGATAGACGGAATAAAATTCTGCCATATGGGCGATATCGGCGAATATTATTCCGACAGGCTCGCAGAGGAAATCGGTTCGCCGGACGTGCTTTTTATTCCCGTCGGCGGGAATTACACGATCGACGGCAAAGAGGCGGCAAAGTTCGCTTCGGCAATCAAAGCGAAAATAACGGTGCCTATGCACTATAAAACCAAGAGGTGCGAAATCGATATCGACGGCGCGGAAGAGTTTCTGTCGCGCGTGCCGAACGTGATCAAAGTTCCCGAAAAAATCGAACTCACGAAGGAAACGCTTCCGAAAATCGAGAGCGTGTTCGTTTTCGACGATAAAAATTTTTAAGAGGTGAGAAATGGCAGACAATTCAACGACGACAAAGTATACGGAAGAATATCTTAAAGCGAAGAGCATTTACGATCTCAGAAAGATTCTGAGAAGCATAGGCGGAGTCCCCGGAGGAAAGGGCAAAGCAGATCTCATAGCGGCGGTGATGGCGATTCAGGAAAACGCCGTCGTTCCCAGCCGCAGCGCGAGAGGCAGAAAACCGCTCGAAATGAAGGAGTACGCCGAAAATTTCGAAAAGAAAGTTCTCGGCGAAAAAGGAAAAGGGTTCGGCGACGGGCTTTCAGAACCGATTCCGGAGAGAGTTCCGGACAGATTGCCCGAAAAACGGCAGAACGACGACGAAAAGCGCAGAGAACAGCCGAACGGGTTATCCGTGGCGAGTTTTTCCGATTCCGAACCGAAGGAAGAGGGCGCGGCGGCGGACGTTAAAGCCGAAGGCGTTTTCGAACAACATCCCGACGGCTACGGATTTTTAAGAGCGTCGAATTACGAGTGTACGACGAGGGACGTTTTCGTCGCAAGGCCGCTCGTCAAACAATACGGTCTGCGCCGCGGCGATTATATCGTCGGAACGAGCGCGAAACTCCGCGAAACGGGAGCGGCGGCTCTCAGAACGGTTTATTCGGTGAACGGATATTTCCCCGAAAAACTTTTCCGCCGTCCTAATTTCGACGACTTAACGGCGAGATACCCCTGCGAAAGATTTACTCTGGAGAAAAAGGACGCCGAGGACGACCTTTCGATAAGGTCGATGGATTTGTTCTGTCCGATAGGCAAAGGGCAGAGAGGGCTTATCGTCGCGCCGCCCAAAGCCGGCAAGACGACGCTTTTAAAGAAAATAGCCAATTCCATAGGCGACAATTACCCCTCCGCTCATCTGATAACCCTTCTTATCGACGAAAGGCCGGAAGAAGTCACCGATATGAGAGAGAGCGTGAAGGGCGAGGTGGTTTATTCCACGTTCGACGAAACGGCGGAGCATCACATCAAAGTTTCCGAACTCGTCATGTGGCGCGCGAAAAGGCTTGCGGAACTGGGCAAGGACGTGGTTATCCTTCTCGATTCGCTCACCAAACTCGCGAGAGCGTATAATTCGAGCGTTCCGTCGTCGGGCAAAATTCTTTCCGGCGGTATCGATCCGATCGCGCTTCAACCGCCCAAAAAATTCTTCGGCGCGGCGCGGAATATCGACAACGGCGGAAGCCTTACGATCATCGCGACCGTTCTCGTGGAAACGGGCAGCAGAATGGACGACGTTATTTACGAGGAATTCAAAGGCACGGGCAATATGGAACTCATGTTATCCCGCCAACTTTCCGAACGCAGAATTTTCCCCGCGATAGACCTTTATAAATCGGGTACGAGAAAGGACGAGTTGCTGCTCGCGAAAGCCGAACTCGATTGCGCTTATTCGCTGCGCAGACTTCTCGCCGAGGATAAAAACGCAAGCGAAAACGTACTCGATATGATGGCGAAGTGCCGCGATAACGCGGAATTCGTAAAAAGAGTACCCGCATGGATAAAACTCGCAAGAAAGTGATTTTCACCGCGAGGTTCGGCATTTAACAGCCTCGGCGAACGCTCCGAATATTTTTTCGGTCACGTTTTTCTCCATCCTTTCGGGGTGGAACTGCGCGCAGATAATATTTTCGCCGAAAATCGCCCCTTCTGTCGTGAGGTCGGGAGCGACGGCGAGGATTTTCGCGTCGTCGGGAACGATATCTACGGCCTGACGGTGCGCGGAATTCACCCGTTCGAGTTCGCCGAAAATTTTCCCGCGGGCGGAAACGGGGTGAAAAACGTCCTGTTCGCCCGTATGTCCGTTAACGTTTTTCAGCGTTCCGCCGAAAAACACGTTCACGAGTTGGAATCCCCTGCATATCGCGAGAACGGGCAGACCTTTTCCGGCGAAGTAACCGAGAAGGGCGAATTCGAGTTCGTCTTTGACGAAATTCACGTTCCGCGCGGAAACGGAGCCGCGATAAAACGCAGGCAAAACGTCGCCGCCGCCGACGAGCAGAAGTCCGCCGTAAGCGTTTAAGTTTTCGGGCGACAAAGAACAGTCGTAAAAAAGCGAAACGAGGTCGAGCGCGCGGAGATAATTTTGCGGCGGGCGCGGATGAGCGACGAGAACGAGCGGTTCGCGGCGGGTTGACGAATTGTTTTTAAGTTTCGGACTATATGACGTCGTCATACGATATTTTATAACAAACGACGAAAAAATGTGAATTCGCGGCAGAAAACGTCTTTGCGGCGAAGAGAAAAGGAATCTAACGTTTATGAAAAAAATAGGAATGGTCGTCGCTCTCGAAAAGGAACTCGCAGCCTTTCTGAAAGAGCAGACCGTTGAAATAAAAGAAGACAAATCGGGCGCGTTCAACGTGCTTGAATTCAGAATCGGAGAGTGCGACGTGATATGCGTGAAGTCGGGCATAGGCGAAATTTACGCGGCGGCGGCAACGCAGTATCTCGTCTCGGTTTATAAGCCGGAAGCGATAATAAATTTCGGCGTTTGCGGAAGTCTGACGAAAGACCTCGGCGTGGAAAAAGTCGCGCTCGTCAAAGGCGTGGTTCATTACGCGTTCGACACGTCCGCGGTGGATAACGTCGAAGTCGGCAGATACGAGCAGTTCGACGGTCCGATAATCCCCTGCGACGAAACTCTTCTCGCGGAAGCGAGGAAAATTTCCGGCGGAGAATTGCCCGAAGTAATCTGCGCTTCGGCGGACAAATTCGTTGCCGACAGGGACGAAAAAATCGGATTGAGAGAAACTTACGGCGCGTCCGTCTGCGAAATGGAAAGCGCGGGCGTTCTGCTTACGTGTAAAAACGCGGGCGTGCCTTGCCTTATAATCAAAGCCGTTTCGGACGGCGAAGGCGGCGCGGAAGACTATTTGAAACTCGCCCGCAGGGCCGCAGGGCAATACGTAGGGCTTATAACGAAACTTTTAACCGCGGGAATATGACATAAAAGGCGGCATATTCCGGATACTGAATATATGAGGCTAAGAAAAAAGAAAAAACTCGGACTCGCTCTCGGCAGCGGCGGCGCGAAGGGAATGGCTCTTCTGGGCGCGCTCAGGGCGTTCGAGGAAGAAAACATAGAATTCGACGCGGTTGCCGGCACGAGCATAGGCAGCGTTATAGGCGCGCTTTACGCGAAGGGTTACACCGTCGGCGATATGCTCAGGCTGAAAGATTCGCTCGGCGTGAGAGATCCGCAGAACGTACTGATGTTCTTTTTCGGCGGAGTCGGGCTTACGGGCATAATGCGCCGCGTTACGGGCGGAGCGGATTTCGACGATCTGATAAAACCTTTCCGAGCCGTGGCGACCGACCTTTTAACGGGCGAAGAACTCGATATCGGCACGGGCGACGTGTCGACGGCGATAGCGGCGTCGAGCGCGATTCCTCCGGCGTTCCGCCCCGTAGAAAGAGACGGGCGCAGGCTCGTGGACGGCGCTTACGTGAACAGCGTTCCCGCGGACGTGGTCAAAAGCCTCGGCGCGGACAGAATACTCTCGATAAACCTCGGGGCGGAAAGCGACACCAACGAAATCATAAAGCGTTCTCTCGATTCCCTTTATCCCGAAAACAGAGTGAAACAAGGGAAAAGAAGCGAGCAGTGTTATAAATTTTCTGATTACGTGCTTGCTCCCGACCTCAGAAAATACACCGGCGCGGACATCGCGCGGCTCGACGAGATGTACGACGTAGGCTACGAAGAAGCGAAGGGAAAAATGCGGTTCATAAAAGCGGCTCTCGGCATAGACTGAAGCAAACGTGAAATTATTTACAAGCGACCGTGAAATTATCGACAAACGACCGCAAAAATTATTTAAAATCGTTTACAAACGACCGTAGAAATCACAGATAAACAAACGACCGTAAAAAATTATTGACATATGAGAATTAATTCAAGAGGAAAAATAATCGCGCAGTATTCGGTTTCGCCCGATCCGTCCGTAACGCACAGAGCGTTGATACTCGGCTGCATCGCGAAAGGAAAAACTTACGTAATCAATCCGTGCATGAACGACGAATCTCGCGCGGCTATTTCGTGCATAAAAAAACTCGGCGCGAAAGTAAAGATAAAAAACGGCGTGGTCGAGATAAAACCGCCCAAAACCCTTTCGGGCGGCGGCAGAATCGATTGCGAATGCAGCGAAACCGTTATGAGGTTTCTGTGCGGAATCGCGGCGGGCAGCGGAATGCGGCTCGAACTCACGGGCGACAGGCGGCTTTGCCAGAGACCGATGAGAAACGTCAAAGAACCGCTCGAAGCGATGGGCGCGACGGTCGCGTTGAAAAATTACAGCGTGCCGCCCATTCTCGTGGAGGGCGAAACGGTGAGACCGATAGATTATTTCCTGCCGATAGGCAGTTCGCAGGTCAAATCGTCCATTCTGCTCTGCGCGCTCACGGGCAAAGTCCGTGCGATCGTCAAAGAGGGAACCCGCTCGAGAAACCATATGGAAATTCTTTTAAAAGAGATGGGCGCGGACATAACCGTCGACGAAGCGAACAATTCCGTCGATATGAAAGAGAGCGAAATAAAAGGCAAAAAACTCTACGTCTGCGGCGATTTCACCGAGGCGGTTTATTACCTCGCTCAAGGGCTTTTAAGCGGCAGAGCAGAATGTAAAAACGTGGGCGTGAACCCCACGAGAACGCGCGTTCTTCAACTTTTCAAAAGAATGGGCGCGAAGATAAAAATCACGAACAGAAGAATACTTTGCGGCGAGTCGATAGCGGATATCGTCGCCGAAAAAAGCGACCTGAAAGCCATTCTCGTCACCGACGAAGAGGCTTATTCCGTTTTCGACGAATTGCCCGCTCTCGCCGTAGTTATGGGGATGGCGGAAGGCGAAAGCGTTATCGCCGAGCATAGCGCGATGAAGGATCTCGACGACGATCTTTTCGACGAGATTTCGGGAATGATGCGTTCCGTCGGCGGAAAATGCAGAAGATTCTCGTCGCCGAAAGCGAAGGGAATAGCGATAACGGGCGTGGAAAGATATCGCGGAGGCAACGTGAAATGCGGAAATTCCGCTTTTGCGGGAATGGCGGCGGCGATCGCGCTCACCGTTTCGGAAGAGGGCGGCGAACTCGAGAACGAGTATGCCGTGAACGCCCGATATCCCCGTTTTCTCGAAACGCTCGGCATGAATTCTTTCGCTTACGTATGCAAACGCGTTCATTCGTCGGACATATCCGGAACGCACGCTTTCCTTCTCGGAAAATCGGGGTTGAGCGGTTATTCGTTCGGCGTGAAAGAAATCTGCGAGCCTAAGAAAATTTCTTCGGGAATAAAAGAGTTTTCCGGATTCGAGGTCTGCCCCGAATTCGCTTCCGAAGCCGCGAAAAAAGTCATCAAATACAAAGGCGTGGCGAAAATAACGAGATCGCCGGACGCGGTTAAAGGTTCTTCGGGCGTCTCTACCGACGGCTTCGCCCTTTCCGCCGCGCTTAAAAACGCGCAGATCGCAACCGACGGGGCTAACGTTCTCGTCCTCGGTTCGGGGGCGGCGGCGAAAAACGTCGCCGAAACTCTCGTCTGCGAAAAGGCTTCGGTAAGCGTTTTCGATCCCGAGAAGAGCGGAGTCGATATAAAAAAGAAAATGAGCGAGCAGGCGAACGTTCTCGGCGAGTTGCCCGAAGACGCGAAATACGACCTTATCGTCAACACGACGGCTTTCGGCTCGGGCGGTAAAACGGGCGTTCTGCCCGTAAGCGAAGAAATCGTCGCAAACGCCGCAAGCGTCGCCGATTTCGCGCGGGCGGACGGCGGAACGGAATTCGTAAAAATTGCCGCTTCCCGCGGGGAAAAAGCGATAAACGGCGACGAACTCGCTTTTTACAAGACATACGCGGCGGTGAGCCTGTTCTCGTCCGCCGAGCCGGATATAAACGCGGTCGCCGGACTTTACGACGAATATAAACGAGCGGAGAAATCTCAGAAATGATAAAATTACTCGGCATAAAAAAAGCATACAGGTTCGATAACCGCAAAACGGAAGCCTTAAAAGGCATTTCGCTCGAATTCAGACCTGCCGAATTCGTGTGCGTGTTAGGGCCTTCGGGTTGCGGAAAAACCACGCTCCTTAACATAATCGGCGGGCTCGACCGTTACGACGAAGGCAATCTCTTCATCGGCGGAAAATCCACCAAGGATTTTTCGGAAGAAGATTGGGATACGTACAGGTCGAAACTCGTCGGCTTCGTTTTTCAGAGTTATAATCTTATCCCGCACCAGACGGTTATCGAAAACGTCGAAACGGCTCTCACGATAAGCGGAATTTCGGGCGAAGAACGGAGAAAACGCGCCGTGGACGCGCTCGTTAAGGTGGGACTCGAGGAGCATCTCAGAAAAAAGCCCTCTCAACTTTCCGGCGGAGAGATGCAGAGAGTGGCGATAGCGCGCGCCATCGCAAACGATCCGAAGATGATTCTCGCCGACGAACCCACCGGCGCGCTGGACAGCAAAAACAGCGCGCTCATCATGGATTTGCTCAAGGAAATCTCGCGCGACAGGCTTGTCGTGACGGTTACGCATAACGACGAACTCGCCGCGAAATACGCCACGAGAACGATAAAAATGCGGGACGGACAAGTCGTTTCCGATTCCTCGCCTTACGACGAAAAAACCGCCGACGGAAAAACCGCCGTAGTGAAAACCGCCGACGGAAAAAATACCGACGGAAAAACCGCCGGCGAAAATACCGAGTCGGGAAATACCGTCGCCGACAAAAAGCCGAAGAAAAAAGCAAAAGAGAAGAAGTCGTTTATGTCTTACGCGCTCGCGGCGAAACTCAGTTTCAAAAACCTCGCGGCGAAAAAGGTGCGGACGATTTTAACCTCGGTGGCGGCTGCCGTTTCCGTTCTCGGAATATCGCTCGTCATCGCATGCTCAAACGGAATCGATTCTTTCGTCAATAAAGTTCAGAAAGACGCGATGAGCGCGATTCCCGTAACGGTGAGCAACACCTCGGTTTACAGTACGTCCGGAATGGTCAGCAGTTTCATGACGACTTATTTTTCGGGCAACGGCGGCGCGTTCGATTACGAAAAGAAAGCGATATCGATAAACGCCGCGCTTAAAGAATCGTTGTTGCGGGCGGAATCCTCGAAAACGCCTATCACGGAAGAATACGTGAACTACGTGCGCGATAATCTCGACACGTCGAGGGCGACTTATTCTTTGGAAAAAAGAGTGAAAAAGAACGTGTATAAAACGATAAACGCTCCGATTTATACGAATCAGTCGCTTAAATATCCCGTAAACGTTTTCGTTTCCTCGTCGGCTAACTGGACGTGCCTGCCCGAAAACCCGCAAATCGTGGAGGATCAATACGAAATTCTCGCCGGTTCTTATCCGACGAAGAGCAACGAACTGATGCTCGTCACCGACAAGAACGGAAAAATCACCGATACGAATCTCATCGCGTATTTCATCGACGTTTCCGCCTCCGTTTACGATTCGATATCGGAGGGAAAAGATATGGAGTATTCTTACGATAAAATACTCGATTCCGACGTCGGCAGATTTTATCTCGTTTTGAACGACGACCTTTACGTTCGGAACGCGAACGGAACTTTCTCCGCGCGGGAAATTTCGCTTGAAAAATACATAAACAAACTCGATTATATCGGAAACGGTAAGAACGATAAAAAATGGGACGATTCCGCCGCGGGTAACGGAACGCGCGGAAACATCGTTCTCACCGAGTTGAAACAGAAACTCGGAACGAAAGCCGTGGAAGGATTGACGAAGATTCTCGGCAGCAGCCTCAACGAGATGAAGTGTTACGACGAAAACCCTTACGACGAAGACCTTAACGTGGATACGACCGACGGCTACGAACTGAAAATAACCTGCATCGCGAAAATGCGCGACGACACGCAGTACGGAATGCTTTATTCGCCGATTTGTTACACGCAGGCTCTCAACGATTATATCATAAACGATTCGGCTTCGTCCGAAGTCGTCGCCGCTCAGAAAGAGAACGCTTCTTCGAGCGTCGTCGCGGGGGCGAGTTTCAAAAATCTTACCGCCGCGCTCGAAAATTTAGGCTACGCGGAGTTGCCGACCAAAATCAACTTTTATCCGAACACGCTCGGGGACAAGGACTATCTTCTTTCCGTTCTCGACGCTTATAACGAAGGAAAACCCGAAAGCGAAAGGACTTATTACGTGGATAACGTCGGGGCGATTATGGAAATCGTAAGAATGATCGTGGATGGGGTGATTTCCGTTCTCGTTATATTAACGTCCGTTTCGCTCGTCGTTTCCGCGATAATGATAGGAATAATAACTTACGTTTCCGTTATCGAAAGAACCAAGGAAATAGGCGTTTTAAGAGCGGTCGGCGCGAGAAAAAAGGACGTTGTGAGGCTTTTCGTCACCGAAACGGGAATGATAGGCGCGATTGCCGGCGCGATGGGGCTTGTCGTAACGTTTATGGCTGAAATTCCGCTCAACTTGTTTGTGAAGAGCATGACGGGCGTAAGTTCGCTCGTGGCGTTGTCTCCCGTTTACGTTCTCGCGATTTTAGCGGGTTCGGTGATCGTCACGATTGCCGCGGGGCTTGTTCCGTCGCTGCTCGCGAGCAAAAAAGATCCCGTCAGGGCATTACGGAGCGAATGATATGAGCGAAAAAAGAAAAACGAACGCGAAATTTACGCTCGCGGGGTTCGGCGCGGCGTATTATTCGGTCGCGGTGGTGTCGATTCTTCTTGCCGTAACGATTTTTTCGTTCGCGGTTCACGCTTTTTCGGGGAGTTCTTCGGCGGCGGAAAGTTTCGCGAAAACCGACGCTTACAAATATTTAAGCAACTGCGTAACGCCGTTCGCG
>CAVJNC010000061.1:0-12902 GCA_963650905.1 Subdoligranulum sp. APC924/74 | reverse complement strand
TTGCATAATACGAAATCTCTTCCGTTTGCCGCCGATTTTCTCTGTCCTTTCGGCTCTTTACCGTGAGGATAGGTCGTCGCCACATCCCATTAATGCATTGCTTAAAAGCAGTGCTTTTTTATTGCGTTTTTATATAAAACGCGTGCCGTATATATTTTGTTGTTATATTGAAAATATGCGGTTAATCGACTTATACGCCGACTTTTATGATTTAATGCATGCAAAATGGCATATAGGTATTATCCGATTATCGCGCTTCTCGTTATTTAAAAATTTAATTATAAAATCAAAAAATGACAAGACAAATTCGAAATTATACTCTATAATGGAAGCATGATATTGATTGAAGCGATAAATTTTATTGAAAAACGCCTGTTCGACGATATAAATTACGACGAACTTGCGCGGGAAACCCTTACCAACAAGTAGAATATTATGAGAATTTTCTCTGCGTCGACCGATTATACGCTCGCCGAATATATAAGGATCAGGCGGCTTTCGGAAGCGGGAAAGATTATATCGGAGTCGAACAAAAATATTATCGACGTCGGGTTCGATTGCGGTTATTCTACGGCGGAAAGTTTTTCGAAAGCATATAAAAAATTTCACGGGTTAACGCCCGGAGAAACCAAAAAGTCAAAAAAATATAAATACGTTCCGGTGTGGAACGTAAAGGAGATTAAGCGGATGAAATATGAAATCGTGGATTTTGAAAACGTGAAGTTTATCGGTTACGGAGAGCGATTTTTCGGCAAAGCCAAGGAAAGAGGTGAGCAGGATGAGCATTTTGTGTGTTCCACGCGAAGAAAGCAAGACGCTTTGCGCTGTATGAGGCGAGGTGACGACTTCGATTGGTGGGAATTGCTCGATAATTTCGACGAAAACGGTTTTGAATTGGCATGCGCCGTAAAACCCGAAATCGACGTTTCAAAAGGGTTAACCGAGCGGGATTATTGCAATCTTGCAAATAAAACCGTAACGGAAAAGTATGATAACGAGTTCGATGCAGACGAACTGAAAAAGACGATAGAAGGATTCGAAATATTCACGGTTGACGGTAAATATGCGAAATTTATTTCCGAAAACAGGGAATTTCCTATGAGTTTGCTCGAGGATTTTACTAAAAGCGTGTATTCGGGAATAGACGCTTACGGATTCGAGAGGGATGAAGAAAGGGCGGAACTGCTGCGAGTGTGTTGGTTTAAACGCGACAGAATCAAAGAAAGGCACCTTGAACTTTATCTGCCCGTGAAATGATTATGCATGATTTGCGGCGAGGTAGACTCCGACCGGCTAAAGTTTTGGCGGAGTAAGATTTCGGCGTGATAAGTATATAACAGAGTATGATTTGCGGCGGGGTTCGGAAATTTCCGAATCCCGCCGCTTTAACGAAAATAACGACAACGATAATCAATAAAATTTTTTTTATTATGCTTAAAGCCACGATTAATCGACTTATACGATGACTTTTGAAACTCAATGCTTATGACGATATTTAAAATAAACCGATGAATCGACAAAACCGAAACTAAACGTTCTCGGAATCAAAACAGTCAAAATACACCACCGAAACATTTGTTCCAGTAGTGTATTCTTTTAATTGTTCCGTGTGTATATTTTTTTAAAAAACTTGCTTTTCCATTATAGATCTTGCTTTTCCATTATAGATAGTGTATAATTAAAATCGTAAAGTCTTGCAAAAGTATTATTCCGGACAAAACATTTATTGTTAGGTATTATCCGGCATGGCAGAGGAGGAAAATATGGTTAAACACACACCGCCTATGGGTTGGAACACATGGAACACTTTCGGGCCGAATATCGACGAAGGTCTTATAATGAAGAGCGCGGATATGCTCGTGGAATCGGGACTTAAGGACGCCGGATATGAGTATGTGGTCATCGATGACTGCTGGAGTCTCAGAGAACGCGACAAAAACGGCAGACTTGTTGCCGATCCCGAAAAATTCCCGCACGGAATGAAATATCTTGCAGACTACGTTCACTCAAAAGGGTTGAAGTTCGGGATGTATTCGTGTGCCGGCGCACTGACGTGCGCAATGTATCCCGGATCTTACGAACATGAGTTCATAGACGCGAAAACGTTTGCCGAATGGGGCGTGGATTTTCTTAAATACGATTATTGCAACCGTTCGTTGACAACGCCCGGAGACCTTTTGTACAAGAGAATGGGCATTGCGCTTGCAAATTGCGGTCGGGATATCTTTTTCAGCGCCTGTTCCTGGGGCGCGGACGATACGCGGTCTGGATTAAAGAAACGGGCGCTAACAGTTGGCGTTCCACGGGCGATATTTTTGACAACTGGGTTTCCGTCCGCGAAATCATACGCAGTCAGTTACGTTATACCGAATATAACGGTCAGGGTTGTTTTAACGATCTTGATATGTTGATTGTCGGTATGGGCGGCAACGGAAACTGCGGAAATAACGACGGCGGATGCAATCCCGACGAGTCGTTTACTCATTTTGCTTTCTGGTGTCTGTTCGGTTCGCCGCTGATGCTTGGTTCGGACATACGCAATATGAGCGAGGACGTCAAAAAAATCGTTACAAACAATACGCTCATAAGAATCGATCAGGACGAGAAATATTGTCAGCCGTTTTTGGTTGAACAGACTGCAAACAACTTCAAAAGGGTTAAAAATCATAAATTAAGCGAAGAAAATAACTGTTATTATGCCGATTATAACCCGAACACCCCGATTGTTGCGAAATATCTTGCCGACGGGACGGTTGCCGTCGGGATATTCAACCTGACCGACGATGAATTGGGAGCGGGCGGCATGACGTTCCTCACCGAGTCGCTCGGCGTGCCGGAGTCGAGCGGAAAACGCCTGAAATTTACGAACGTCGTCGACGGAACGTCGTTCTTCTCCTGCAACGGAATGTTTATCGGCCGTACGCCGTTGAAAGCGCATTGCTGCGCGGTTTATATCGCGGAAGTTGTCGATAAAGAGTAAAAAGAGTAACGGAAAATGAATAAATGTAGTGAATGCGGCGCGGAACTTTCGTCTGCCGACGTGGGGTTGACAAGGCTTCTCGTAAACCGCGGCTCAACGACGTTTTTTTGCAGGAAGTGCCTTATAAAAAAATACAGGCTCAACGAAAAATACGTCGACGAGATAATCGAGTATAAGAAAAAACGGGGTTGTTCGCTTTTTTGTTGATTAGCCCGTGGTTAGTGATAAGGAATGCAATGCCTAACTTTTGCAATATCTGTTTAAAAATCGCTTGACAAGTTAACGACCGTTCACCATAATACAAATAAACGTCCGCTTGGCGCCGATATACAAAGAAACTAACGAGGATATACTAAAACCCATGAAAAAAGTAATTTACGTTCACGGAAAGGGCGGAAACGCCGCCGAAGCGGAACATTATAAAAATTTGTTTGCGGACTGCGAAGTCGTCGGATTCGATTATAAATCGCAATCGCCGCGGGAGGCTCGCGACGAGTTTCCGCCGTTTTTTAAAGAGCAGAGGAAGAATTGCGACGAGTTGATTCTCGTTGCGAACAGCATAGGCGCGTTTTTCTCGATGAGTTCGCTCGGCAAGGACGTGATCGGTGAAAATCTTGTGGACGAAGCGTATTTTATCTCGCCCGTCGTCGATATGGAAAATCTCATTTGCAATATGATGACGCGGGCGGGAGTTACGGAGAGCGAACTCGCCGCGCGCAAGGAAATTCCGACGAGTTTCGGCGAGACTTTGTCTTGGGAATACCTTTGTTACGTGAGAAGCAATCCGATAAAATGGACGGTAAAAACGCATATTTTATACGGCGAAAAGGATAATCTCACCCCGCAAAGCGTAATTACCGGCTTTGCCGAAAAAATCGGCGCGTCGCTCGAAATTATGCAGGGCGGGGAGCATTGGTTTCATACGGACGAGGAGATGAAATTTCTCGACGAATGGATAACGAAAACGTCGCGCGGAAAATCGCGGGAACTTACGCTCAGAAAAACGACGGAAAAAGACGTTCCCTTGATTTACGGGTTTATTAAGGACTTGGCGATATACGAAAAGCGACCTCAGGACGTGACGGGTTCTGCTGAAATGCTGAAACATTGGCTTTTCGGGCGAACGGTCGCAACGGCGATTATAGCCGAGGCCGAAGGAGAAGCGGTCGGCTACGCGATATATTATCCCGTTTTCGGCTCGTTTTCGGCAAAAGCCAACGTTCATTTGGAAGATTTGTTCATCAGGCCCGAATATCGCCGTCGGGGGTGGGGTAAAGAATTCTTTTTCAAACTTTGCGAATCGATAAAAAGCGAGGGATATTCGAAACTCGAATGGAGTTGCCTTGACTGGAACGCCCCGTCGATAAGATTTTACGAAAAAATCGGCGCGACGAAGGAAAAGGGCAGAGTTTATTTCGAATATACTCCGCAAAAATAAGTATACTCCGACTAAAATTTCGCGAAAGTCGGCTTTGTTCGCTTTTTTGTCGATTAGCCCGTGGTTAGTGATGACGAATGAATAATTGACAAATATAATACGTGTAAATACGTGTATATAATACGTGTATAATGCGTGCGGCGGGGTTCGGAAATTTCCGAACCCCGCCGCTTTAAGTAATTTATAAAATCGATATTTTGTTGTTTCCGATAATTGTTGCCGCATTGAAATTTTGCGGTTAATCGACTTATACGGTGGTTTTTGTGTTTTAATATTTGCGTCGGGCAAACAAAAAGAACCGTCGGATTCGGAATTGTGCCGAACCTGTTCGTCGCTCGCGATTATTCCTGAATGACAAATCGAGCCTTTTTCGTCATCCGCGACTGTTCCTGAAGGACAAATCGAATCTATTTATCGTTCGCGACCATTCCTGAAGGAGAAATAAAACCGATTCGTCGCTCGTCAAACCGATTCGTCGCTCGTCAAACCGATTTGTCGCTCGTCAAACCGATTTATCGCTCGTCAACGATTTTTGAAGAACGAATCGATTTTTTCGCGCAGTTCGCCCGCCGTAGAAGCAAAAACCGTCGCGCCGTTTTCCACGAGCAACTCTTTTTCTCTGAAACCCCACAGAACGCTTATTCCGAAAAGCCCCGAGTTTTTCGCCGTTAAAACGTCCACCTCGCTGTCGCCGACGTAAACCGCGTCGCTTTTTTCAACGTTCAGAGCCTTTAAAACTATCTCCACGGGTTCTTTGCTCGGCTTGGTTTTAACGCCCTCTCTCTGCCCGTAAACGTAATCGAACAGACCGTCGCCGAAGAACTTGCGGATAACTTCCGTCGTCCCGTCCTGCGGCTTGTTGGAAACCACGGCAAGCAGATATCCGTCCGCTTTGAGTTCCTTTAAAAGTCCCGCCATACCTTCGTAAACGCACGTTTTCGGGCTTCCGCAGAAGTTATAAGAATCGTTATAAAAATCGACGATCTCGTCGAAATTGTCGGGGCGCGCGCCTTTAAGCGACCTCTCGATGAGAATTTTCGCGCCGTTGCCGACGAACCTTCTCGCTTCGTCCGCCGTGATGTCGGGATAGCCGAATTTGCGCATCGTTTTGTTCACGTTGTCCTCGATGTCCGGCACGGTGTTCGTGAGCGTGCCGTCGAGGTCGAAAATAACAAGTTTTTTCATGTCGGTCGTATTACATTCTCCGATATTGCATTCTCTCATATCACATTCTCTCCGGAACTTTTATGCCGAGAAGGGTGAGCGCGGACGTAAGCGCCGTGAGCGTTGCGGAACTTATCGCAAGCCTGAAATTGGTCTCGTTAACGTCGTCACCGATTATTTTGCAATCGAAATAGAACTTGTTGAACGCCGAAGCGACGTCTATCGCGTAGCGCGTGACGAAGAACGGTTCGAGCCTTTCCGCCGCCGCCTTAACCACGTCCGGAAACGTAGAAAGCAGGGCTATAAGTTGATATTCGTCCTCGTTTATGTTTTTGATATCGTATTTTCCGATCTCTCCGCCCTTCCTCAGAACGCTCTTTATTCTCGCGGCGGTGTACTGAACGTATGGCCCCGTTTCGCCGTCGAAGTTGAGAATTTTGGAATAACTGAACGCTATGTCCTTTATCTTGCTGTTTGAAAGCGCGCCGAAAATCACCGCGCCCGTGCCGACCTGACGGGCGACGGTTTCCTTGTCATCGAGATCGGGATTTTTCTGTTCGATGATTTCGAGGCATTTTTCGTGGCACTTTTTCAGAACGTCCTCCAAAAGAACGACCGTGCCGTTTCTCGTACTCATCGCGACCTGATTTCCGTTGTCGTCGAGAAGGGAAACCATTCCGTAAGCCACGTGAACGAGATCCTTTGCCCACGGCTTGCCCATGAGTTCGAGAACCTTGAAAATCTGCTTGAAATGGAGATTCTGCTGATACGCCACGACGTAAAGACACTTGTCGAAGTTATAATGCTCTTTGCGGTAACAAGCCGCGGCTAAATCGCGCGTTGCGTAAAGCGAAGCGCCGTCCGACCTTAAAATAATGCACGGCGGCATGCCGTATTTTTCGAGATCGACGATCTTCGCGCCCTCGCTCTCGACGAGCAGACCTTTTTCGGCGAGTTCGTCGATTACGGGCTGCATTTTGTCATTATAAAAACTTTCGCCCGCGTAAGAATCGAATTTTATGTCGAGTTCGTCGTAAATTTTTTCGACTTCTTTTAAGGTTATCTCTTTGAATAAATTGAAAAGTTTAACGCATTCTTCGTCGCCGTTTTCGATGAGTTTGAAATAACTTCTCGCTTCGTCGTCCATAGACGGATCGTTTTCGCTTTCCTTGTGATAGCGGACGTAAAGGCGGGTGAGTTCCTTAACTCCGCCCTCTTTCACCGCTTCCGCCGAGCCCCAGTGTTTATAGGCGTAAATGAGTTTTCCGAACTGAGTGCCGTAGTCGCCGAGGTGGTTTATCCCCACCGTGTTATAGCCGAGGAATTTGAAAATACGATAAAGCGCGCCGCCGATGACGGTGGTGGACAAATGCCCTATGTGGAAGGGTTTGGCGATATTCACCGACGAATAGTCGATGCAGATCGTTTTGCCGTTTCCCGTATCGGACGAGCCGTAAGCCGCGCCCTGTTCCGCGATTTTTCCGAGCGTTTCTTTGACGAGCGCGGTTCTGTTCACCCTGAAATTGAGGTAGCCGTTCACCGCTTCGACCTCGCTTATCGCGTCGTCGGTAGCGAACGTGTTTTTGAGTTCTTCGGCGATGGCGACGGGAGATTTTCTCATCGCTTTCGCGAATTTGAAGCAGGGCAGAGCGTAATCGCCCATTTTGTTGTCCGGCGGAACGGCAATCGCCGCTTCTATTTCTTCTTTGTCTATCCCGCAGGAAGAGAGTTTTTCCGCGATGTGTTTTCTGTAATCCATTTTGACTTCCTTGAATCCGTTTTCCTGAAACTTCGCCCGAACGGTTTTCGCCGCGCGGACGGAATATAATAATAAATTTTATCATAAAATGCAAAATACCGCAACAAAAGAATTGAATAATTTTACTTTTTGCTGTATAATTTATCGTGAAATTATCAGGAAAAAGGCTGTAAACCGACAGACAGGAGATAAATTATGAAATTAGGAGTCGTAGGGCTGCCGAACGTGGGCAAGTCCACTCTTTTCAACGCAATCACTCACGCGGGCGCGCAGGCGGCGAACTTTCCGTTCTGCACCATCGAGCCGAACGTCGGCGTGGTGGCGGTTCCCGATGAAAGGCTTCCTGAACTCGCCGCGCTTTATAACAGTAAAAAAGTTACGCCGGCAAGCATAGAATTCGTCGACATAGCGGGGCTTGTTAAAGGCGCGTCCAAAGGCGAGGGACTGGGGAACAAATTCCTTTCGCACATAAGAGAGGTGGACGCGATCGTTCACGTGGTGAGATGTTTCGAGGACGAAAACGTAACGCACGTGGAAAACACCGTCGATCCGATAAGAGATATCGGGATAATCAATCTCGAACTCATTCTCGCCGACATCGAAACCGTTCAGAAGCGTTACGACAAGGCGTCCGGAATGATAAAATCGGGCGACAAAAAGTATAAAATCGAATCGGACATACTCAAAAAAGTTCTCGACCGGCTCGAAAAAGAAATGCCCGCGAGAGGACTGGAACTTACCGAAGAGGAACAGAAATACGTGGACGGACTTTTCCTGCTTTCCGCAAAACCCGTGATTTACGCGGCGAACGTCGCGGAGGCCGATATGGGAAAGGGCGTCGACGATATTCCGCTCGCCAAACAGGTCGCCGACTACGCGAAAAAAGAGGGGAGCGAAACGCTCGTTATCTGCGCGCGGACGGAAGAGGAGATTTCCGAACTCCCTCCCGACGAAGCGGCTGTTTTCCTCGAAGATCTCGGGCTTGAAGAAAGCGGACTCAACCGCCTCGTGAAGGCTTCCTATAAACTGCTCGGACTGATAAGTTTTCTCACTTCCGGCGAGGACGAAACCCGCGCCTGGACGATAAAAGAAGGCACCAAGGCTCCGCAGGCGGCGGGCAAAATTCACAGCGACTTCGAAAAAGGCTTCATCCGCGCGGAGTGTATCGACTGGGAACTTCTTCTCGAAATAGGCAGTTACACCAAAGCCAAGGAACTCGGCAAGGTCCGTTCCGAAGGCAAAGATTACGTGATGAAGGACGGCGACGTCGTTCTCTTCCGCTTCAACGTTTAAACCGTCGTCGCGGCCGGATCGTTGTCTTTAAGCCGGATCGTTGTCGTTAAGCCGCGGCTAAATCGGCAAGCCGTTGTTAAATCGTCGGGTTGTGGTTAGTTAAATCGTCGGGCGACTGCCGAATTATCGGGCGGCGGCGAGGCTCCGAACGCAACCTTACGGCATACCGCGGCGGGCTTCGGATATAACCGCCTGCATACTGCGGCGAGGTCTGAAAGACAATCGTCTGCATATGCCGACGGCAAAATCAAGGCGTAAATCTCAAGTTTACAAAATTATATGAAATTTCGTAAAGACGGCTGTTAATCGCTATATAGCCGCCTTTTTATGTTCAAATATTTCCCGAAAAATCAATCATTCGCCCGTTCTCCCGATCGGAGAACGGGGTTTTCCACAAAAGAGAGAATCGTAGAATAAAGGTAGAGCGCAATTTCGCATTATTCGCTTGCGTAATTTTTTCGTTTATAATAAAATGTCGGCGAAAAAAACGGAACGGGACGACGGCGGCTTGCCAAAAAACGTAAAACATAAAACATAAATCGTAAGTTGCAAGCCATAAGCCGCAGATCATAAGCCGAAAACATAAGTCGTAAGCCGCAGATCGTAAGCCGAAAGCCGCAAGCGTTAAAACAATAAGTCGCAAGAAAGCGGCAAGCGGTAAGTTCCCATACGGCGCATTTCTTTCCGCACAATCTGCGGAAAATTCATACGGAAAATATTTTCTTCCGCACAATCTGCGGAAAATTCATACGGAAAATTTAAAGGAGCAGGATGAAAAAAATGAACAAAAGACTAATTAATGCCGTTCTGGCCGTGATTTTCGCGCTCAGTCTGGCGCTCTTCGTCGGGTGCGGATCGACCGGCAGCGGTGGGCTTCCCGTCGAATCCGGGAAAGACACCGTCATCAGTAAAGTCGTCGGCGCAACGCCGGATAAATACAACGCGAAAAACGCGGTTTATGCGGCTATAGGCAGACTTTCGCAAATCGATACATATAAATCGACAAGCACGGGAACTTCCGTCGCTTCCGTCGGTGGGTTGTTCGGCTACACCCAGAAAACGGACTGCGTTTCCATAAAGCACGGCGACGAATTTTATACGGACAGTAATTCCGAATCGAGATTCGTGACCGTAAAACAGGAAGTTTTCGCCAAGGGCGGAAAGATAGCCTACCGCGTGAACGGCGGAGACATTGTGAATACCGAAGCGGAATCCTATAAAGAAGTGTTCGGCGTTACGCCCGACAAACTTCTGAGCGGGCATATTTTCAACGACGAAACGATCGCCTACGCGCAATTTACGTCCGTCGAAAACGGCGAATACACTTTCAGAGTCGTCCTCGATAAAGATAAGGGCAACGCGCTTTTAATAAAGCAGATGAAGGAATACGGCAATCTCAACGATTATCCCGTGTTCACGGAAAATACCGTTATCGACCTTACTTTAAAAGAAGATTTCACGCCCGTGAAGTTTTCTTACACGAGCAAATATATCGTTAACGTTTCCGTTCTCGGCGACCTTCCTTGCGTAGAAAGCAACGAAGTCGTTTTCTCGGACTTTAACGAAGAAGTCGCCATTCCCGATACCGAGGCGTTCAACCGCGCCGTATCTTCCGAGCCTTCGACGATAACTCCTTCCGAAGAAAAGGAGCAGGACGAAACAAGCGAGAAGATAGTCGCCGCGCTTTTGAAAGCCGATCTTATCGGCGGCGTCGCGCTGAACGGCGTCGTTAAATATAACGGCGTCGAGTTGCCCGTCAAAATAAACGGCAGAGCGGATATCGACAAGATAATGAACGACGAAAACGCGGATATCCTTTCGCTTATCGATTTAAAGGTGTCGCTGGGCGTATACTCCGATTCGCTGGCTGTTACCTATCACGACGAGAAGTTGTATTTCGACCTCGGCGACCTTAAATTCGTCAAAGAACTCGAATTCGAGGACGAAACCGAAGACGTATTCGATACGATCGCGGACGTCGACCTCTCTTCTTACTTCGCCATAACCGAAGAAGACGGAGATATGTATACGGTGAGAATTAACAACCTTCTCGTCGAAAGCATGATAAAAACCGCTCTCGTGAACGCGGGGCTTGCCGGAGATAATATTAACGATTGTTTCGATCTTTCCGTGGGCTTGTATATCCCGACCGACAGAGTGGGCGTAATTTCGCTTAATCTCACGACCGATCTCGTCGATTTCGGCGTCGATTTCAACCTTTCGGACGAAAAATTCGTTCTGCCCGCAGACGAAAATTACGAGACGGAGCCGCTTGTTCTGAAAACGGGATTCGACGTTTCGTTCAATCTGGCAAACAATCTGGCAAATTTCACGGCAACCGGCAAAGCGTACGTTTCTTACGATATAACCGAACCCGATCCTTCGAAAGCGCTTAAAGCGGAACTGAACGTTACGCTCGATAACTCGCTGAAAGGCATGATCGGATTGTCGAGTTCGTTCTCTTCGGACGTTCCCGCATGGCTCGGAACGATTTCCGAAGCCGACTCCGTCAACCTCGTGTATTCCGACGGAAAGTTGATGCTGATCGCTATGAAAGGCGATAAGCCGACCTTCGCGACGGAAATCCCTCTCGGAGACGAGGATGAGGAAGAAACCGTCGATGAGTCCGACGCCGATACCGATTCGGACGATTCGTCGGTCTGTTTCGAAACGATAAAATCGATAATCGCAGAATATCTCGTCGTGAATATTTCCGGCGGCGTCATATCGTTAAACGTGAAGGATGAAGTCGTAAATCTCCTCGGATATTTCTGGAATGATCTTCCCGAACTTCTTATAACAAAACTCGGCAAGACGGGCGGAATGATTCTTGGAGGGTATATCGCGAAACCCCTCGAAGATATCGGCATCGATTTCGATATCGCCGGAAAGTCGATGACGATATATATCGACGCATACGACGTAAGCGTCGGCGGAGGAAATGTTTATATCGAAGGCAGAGATTACGAAATCACGCGGCTTTTCGGCCTGACCGTTTCTGCGATTTCCGCAGACGATTATTCGTTCGCTTGGAATATCGATAAAATTTACGAGGATTACCTGAAAGCCGAAGAGGTTATCGAAGAAGCGGAAAAAATTGCGGATGTTTCTATCGCGAAAGATTATACCGCTAATGTGAACGGCGCAAAAGCGCGTTACGAAGGGCTTTCCGACGATCAGAAATCGCTTTGCTACAACGTTTCCGGAACGGATTATTACGAAGGACTTATCACAGAGAGCGGGAAACTCATTAAAGCCGTAGAAGATTTCGCCGGCTTGGCGGAAAGCGGAAAAATCAGCACGCTTAATTCCAAATATAAAGCGTTCACCGCGGAACAACGCGATTATTTATCGGAAAATTATTCCGCCGCGCTCGAAACTTATATCGGCAGAAGGGTGGAGGACGAAACCGGAAAGGTTGCCGCGCTGAAAACCTTTATAGACGGAATGCAGGTTCATACCGACAAAGAGTTCGACGCGATGACCGACGATGAAATTTATCAACTTTTCAACACGTTTGCCGTTAAATACGAATCGATCAACGCTCTTTGCGAAAAATCGCAGAAAAGTCTCGACCTCGAGAAGTTCGAAGGCGAATTGAACGGAGTTGTTGAAACGTATGTGAAAAAAATAGGAACTTTGGCGGAAAACACCAAAGAGGAAGTCCTCTTCTCGGATAATCTTACGGTTGAAGAACTTTTGGTTCTCTACAACAGAGTTTACGGCTTCGAGCGAAAATATTCTTCCGGTTTTGCAAGCAAGAAGATATGGAGTCTTGTAAAAGAAGCGGATCCCGACTTTGAAGTTAAATGTTATCTCCCCGAATATTATCTTCGTTATAACGGCAGCGGATTCAGAAAGTACGCCGTTCTTGCAATCGAGAAAGAGATAGACGCCTTGACGGAACTCGTAAAAGGAGAATACGATAGGGACGAACTGAGCGCAAGAATGGGAAACGTTGATAAATTGATGGGCTGCACCGACAAGAGCGCGATATCCAACACGGATAAACTCGACGTTTTAAAAGAGACCTAATACCAAGCGATTGTAGCCGAACTTCAAGAAAGTCTTCCCGCTATAACCGCGAAGATGAAGACAATCAACGACGATCCCGAAGCGGACGGTATCGATTGGGACGGCGTTTATGATGAAGCGTCGGCATGCAAAGAGAAGATTAATCTTTTAAATAAAGCCTACAAAGCGCAGATTTCCGACCTGATCGCTGCTTTTAACGAACAGAAGAGCGAGTTTGACGACAACTATGAGTG
>CAVJNC010000060.1:0-13146 GCA_963650905.1 Subdoligranulum sp. APC924/74 | reverse complement strand
AAATCGGGTGTATTTTGATGAGATAGCGGTGTAGCTATTTCGTATGTGATAGCCATTTTCGGGCGGTTGCTATTCGCAACCGCCCTTTTCGTATGCGCCCGACAGGGCGATGAAATAACGTAGCGACTCCGCCGGACTTTCAGTCCGTCTTCGCTTACCGCCGCTACGCGGGCGGACGATCCCTGTCAGGCACACCATTTTCGGGCGGTTGCTATTCGCAACCGCCCTTTTCGTATGCGCCCGACAGGGCGATGAAATAACGTAGCGACTCCGCCGGACTTTCAGTCCGTCTTCGCTTACCGCCGCTACGCGGGCGGACGATCCCTGTCAGGCACACCATTTTCGGGCGGTAAAACAATAAATATCGAAAGACCGCAAATCTATCCGAAAAAGATTGAATATGCGGTCGGTTGCGATAAATAGTGGCGACTAATGCCCGTCTGAAGTTGATTTTCTTCCGATAAAATGTTACAATAAAAAGGGCGACGTAAAAGTTTTATCGAAATCGACGCGCGTCCGCGAACAAAATGACTTTAAGGCTCGATGGGTTTCGGAGTTGTTTCGGCTAACCGCGATGCGGAACGTAGTCGCCTGTGGCAAACCGCGATATAAAATGTAATCAGATGGCTGACAGTGGGGCGAAACGTAGTCGCCTGCGGCAAATTGCGATATAGAACGCAATCGCCGGCGGATAATCGCAAGGCGAAATGCAATCGCCTGCGGCAAACCGCGATATAAACCGCAATCGCCTGCGACTACGATAAGGAATAATACCTATGCAGAAAACAAGAAAATGCGGAATATTGTTGCCGCTCGCTTCTCTTCCGTCCGAAGAGGGAATAGGAACGTTCGGCAAAAACGCGTATAAATTTATCGATTATCTGGCTTCCGCCGGAGTGAAAATATGGCAGATTCTACCGCTTTTGCCGCTTTCTTACGGCAACAGTCCTTATTCGCCGTGCGCGTCCGAGGCGTTTTGTCATTATTATATAGACCTGCAAACGCTGAAAGAGCAGGGCTTGTTGACCGCGGAAGAGATTTCCGCCACGGACTTCGGAAGCGATCCGCGCAGGATAGATTACGGCGCGTTGTTTTCGGAAAAGACGAAAATTCTCAGAAAGGCGTATCGCCGTTTCGATAAAAATCCGGAAGAATGGAAGGCTTTCGTTGCGGGCGGGAGATATGACGACTACGCGACGTTTATGACGCTCAAGGAGAAGTTTTCCTATCGCGAGAGCGCCGAATGGGGAGAGTATAAAACCTTTGATAATCGGCTTATAGAGGCATTTATCGAGAGTAATCGCGAAGAATTCGAGTTCTTTCTGTTCACGCAGTACCTTTGCGAAAAACAGTGGGGCGCGCTTAAAGCCTACGCCAACGAAAAGGGCGTGGAGATTTTCGGGGATATTCCGATTTATCTCGCGCGGGACAGCGTGGAAGTGTGGAAATACGGCAAAGAACTTTTTTCGCTTGCGGACGACGGAAGTCCTTCCGAAGTCGCGGGCGTTCCGCCGGACGCGTTTTCGGCGGACGGGCAACTCTGGGGCAATCCCGTTTACGACTGGGAAAAGATGAAGAAAAACGGCTATAAGTGGTGGAAAAACAGGTTGAATTATTGTCTTTCCGTTTACGATATAGTCCGGCTCGACCATTTCAGGGGGTTCGACAGGTATTATTGCATAAAATCGGGCGAAAAATCGGCTAAAAACGGCGAGTGGAAGGACGGACCCAAGTTCGACCTTTTCAAGGATTTCACGACGGCGAAAATCGTCGCCGAAGATCTCGGAGTGATCGACGACGGCGTGAGGACGCTCATGCGCGAAACAGGCTACCCTGGAATGAAAGTTATGTCGTTCGGTTTAAACGGCGATCCGTATTCCGAACATAAGCCCTCGAACTACTCCGAAAACTGCGTGGGTTACACCGGCACGCACGATAACGAACCGTTGAAAGTCTTGTTTTCCGGCGACAATCCGCAAAGAGAAATCATCGGAAAAGACCTTAAATCGGAGTGCGAAAAAGAGGGCGTAAAAGGATCGCTGAAAACAACAGATGCGAAGATAAGTGCGGCTATAAGGCTTTTATTAGCCTCAAAAGCGTTCATTGCGGTGATTCCGTTTCACGATCTGAAGCGTTTCGGCGAGGAAGCGAGAATCAACGCGCCGTCCATCCTTTCGGACAAAAACTGGTCGTTCAGATATACTTCGGACGACTTTGACGAACCCACGAAAAGACGGCTCGGAAGATGGATTAAAAAGTACGACAGATAAGTCGTTCGTCGTCGGATAAATCAACAAATAAGGCGACAGATAAGTCGTTCGCCGCCGGATAAAGCGGCGGATAAGATTTTTTGTCGTCGCGACGTCGGCATGAAACGGACATAAAGACATCGGCATGAAACGGACATAAAGATATCGACATGAAACGGACATAAAGACGTCGGCATGAAATAGACATAAAGACGTCGGCATAAAATGAACATAAAGCCGTCGGCATAAAATCGGCAAAAAGCGTCGGCATAAAATCGGCAAAAAAACAATCGGGAGAAGAAGCAAATGAAATTTATTCACGCCGCGGATATTCACCTCGGCTCTAAAATCGAGGCGAAACTTCCGCCCGAAAAAACGGAAGAAAGGAAAGCCGAAGTGCGTCTGGCTTTTAAAAATATGGTCGAAAAAGGCAGGGCGGCGGGAGCGAAGGTCATCGTTCTCGCGGGCGACGTTTTCGACGGCGACAGGCCGCTCAAAAAAGACAAGGAATTTTTCTACAGCGTGGTGAGGAACAACCCCGACGTCGATTTTCTTTACCTTCGCGGTAATCACGACAATCGCGAATCTTACGACGAGGAACTCGACAATCTGAAAACTTTTTCGTCCGAATGGACGAGTTACGCTTACGGCGACGTGGTTTTCAGCGGAATCGAAATCGTCGCGGAGAATTATTCCTCGTTGTATTCGACCGTTAATCTCGATTCGGAAAAGACGAATATAGTAATTCTGCACGGGCAAAAGAGCGAAACTATCGGAGAAGGCAAGATAAATATCCTTAAATTAAAAAATAAAAATATCGACTATCTCGCGCTCGGGCATATTCATTCGGCAAGTTCCGGCAAAATCGACGAAAGGGGATTTTACGCTTATTCGGGGTGTCTCGAGGGGCGCGGTTTCGACGAAACGGGCGTTAAAGGGTTTATTCTCGCCGAGGCGGAAAACGGAAAAGTCACGGCGAAGTTTATCGAAAATTCCGTCAGGAAAACCGACGAGTTCGTTGTCGACGTTTCCGAGGCGCGCGATTCCTACGAAGCGTTCAAAATAGCGAAAAATTGCGTAAAAGCCGAAAAAAAAGACCTGATAAGGCTTGTTCTGAAAGGCGAAATTTCCTTCGATAACGACGGACTGAAAGAGGAAATCGAAAATCTTTTTTCGGGCGAGTATTATTTCGTTTCGGTGAAGGACAACACGCTCAGGAAATTCGACCTCGAAAAAATCGCCGGAGATCTTTCGCTGAGGGGCGAATTCATCAGGCTCGTTTTAAGCGACGAAAAACTCGACAGCGAAACGAAACAAAAGGTGATTTCCGCGGGGCTTAAGGTGCTCTCGGGCAGAGATTCGGAATTGTGAGAAAGGCGGACTTATGAACGACGGGAAAATTTGTGAGACGGACTTATGATTGACGGGAAAATTTATGAGACGGACTTATGATTGACGGGAAAATTTATGAGACGGGGCTTATGATTAACGTAAAGAATTCCGCAACGGGGCGGACTTTATGATTGACGGGAAAATTTATGAGAGGGGCGGACTTTATGATTGACGAAAAATTTTTTGCGACGGAGGCGGACTTATGATTATCAGGAGAATCGGAATCGAAAATTACGGAAAAATAAGCGGTCTCGATATGACTTTTTCGGGCGGAATCAACGAGATAGCCGAGGATAACGGGTTCGGCAAAACCACGATCGCGTCGTTTATAAAGGCTATGTTTTACGGGCTTGCGCCCTGCCGCGCCAACGGTAAGGATTTTAACGATAGGAAGAAGTTTTATCCTTTTTCGGGCGGGAAGTTCGGCGGTTTCATAGAGTTCGTTTCGGACGGCGACGAATACAGAATAGAGCGGTTTTTCGGCAAGAAAAGCGACCTCGACGACGAGATGAAAGTTTATAAAAACTCCGCCGAAACGAGCGAATTGTCGCCGATCCCGGGGTTGAAACTGTTCGGACTGGACGAGGAGTCGTTCGAAAAAACGCTGTTTATCGATTCTGAAATAACCGAAATTTCTTCGACGGGCGCGATAAACGGGCTTCTGGGCGACTTCGCGCAGGGACCGGAAAACGGAATCGGGTTCGAAGAGGCTGTCGCGAAACTCGAAGCGGCGAGGAAAAAATACAAGGCGGCTAAAGGAAGCAACGACCTTATCTCGCAGACGCAGGCGGAAATAGCGAGCCTGAAAACCAAAATCGAAAACGTGGAAAAAGAGGGCGTCGCGCTCGAAAAGTATTATTCCGAACTCGGCGAACTCACCGAGCGGGAAAAGGCGTTGTCCGCCGAACTCAAAAAAGCCTCGGCTAAAAACGTCGAAGCGGAAAAATGGAAAATATACGGCAAAATGAAGGAAACCGAGAAGCAGAAGGTCGCCGGACTGAAAGCCTTTGCCGAAAAATACCCGAACGGAATCCCCGACGGGAACGAAATCGCGAACGCGGAAAAGTTGCTCGCGGAGACTGAAAGTTTAAAATTAAAACGCGAAGCGGTAACTTTTTCCGAGGAGAAAAAATCGCGTTTACAGACTTATAGCCGGACTTTTGCGGGCGGAATGCCGTCCGACGACGCTTTTTCGAAACTCCGCTTATCGATAAGCGAACTGTCCGATCTTCGCGGAGAAATCGCGAATCTCGAGAAGAACGAAAGCGCGCGCGAACGCGAACTCGAAGCGAAATTCGGCTCGCGGGATTTAGGCGGAGCGCTTGCCGAACTCGAAAATAAGGCGCGCGTATACAGAGAAAAAGAGGAAACGGCGAGGAATTTCAACGTCGCCGCGCAGGCTCAACCGTCCGCAAAAAACGAAATCGCCCCGAAAACGGGCGTCGCCGTCGCGATCGTTTCGGGAATCGTCGCCGCTTTGGGGATTGTCCTCGCGATAGCGTTTAAAAATTCCGTCGCGACGAGCGTTCTCGGTTACGTCCTCGCCGTCGCGGGCGCGGCAGGAGTTGTTGCGGGAGTCCTTTTATCGCGTTCGAAACGCAAAACCGCCGAAAAAACGGGCGAATTGCTTGAAAAATCGGCTAAAATGAAAGCCGAAGTCGATATTTCCGCCGACGCGATGAGAAAAATCATGGTGCCTTTCGGCTATTATTCCGAAAACGGCGTGATGTTCGATTACGCGAAATTCAAGTCGGACGCGGAAGAGTATCTCAAACTCAGAGAAGAATCTGCCGCAAAACGCAGGGCGATAGCCGAAAAATCGGCGCGGGCGGATAAAATCGCGGCGTCGGTGAAGAATTTTTTAGGCAGGTTTTCCGTTTCGGCGGACGAGGAAACCTTCGGCGACGCTTATTACGAACTGAAAAGCGCGGCGGACGATTACGTTCGCCTTATCGAAGAACAGGCGGAAACGGCTAAGTCGGCTAAGGCTCTCGAGGAGAAAGAAAACGCGTTGAAAAAGGAGTTATCCGCCTTTTTCAATCGTTATAAATTAGTTGCCGATGGCAACGAAAAAACGTTGTTAAAGAACTTATCGGCGGACTTATCGGATATTCTTCGTTTAAAAAAAGAGTGCGTGGAGAAGAAGAACGATACCGAAGAATATCGCCTGAAAAACAATCTCATAACGCCGCCCGAAGGCGAAGTCGCAAGCACGGACGAGATTTCGGCGCGGTACACCGATTGTCAGAAAGCCGTCGCGATAAAACGCAGAGAGATTTCTTATTCGGAATCGGTTTACGAAACTCTCGATGAGAATAAAGACAGGCTCGCCGCCGCGGAGGAAAAATTAAAAGAATATAAGGAAAAGCGCGCGATTATAATTTACGCCGAGGATTTTCTCAAAGCCGCGGACGAAAAATTACAACAAAAATACGTCGCACCCGTTAAAAATTCTCTCATCGCTTACGCCGCGCCGCTCGAAAAAGCGTTGGGCGAAAAAATCGTTATGGATAAAAATTTCAAAACGTATTTCGAGTCCTGCGGGGAGATAAGGGACGACAAGCATCTGAGTTCGGGGCAGAGATGCGTTTTGTCGTTGTGCTTCCGCCTGAGCCTGATTGAAAACGCGTTCGCGGGGGAAAAACCGTTCCTCGTTATGGACGATCCGTTCGTCAATCTGGACGAAACGCACATCGCGAAAGTGGCGGATTTCATAAAAGAAATAGCGAAAAACGAGCAGATAATCTATCTGTGTTGTCACCGCAGCAGAAAAATTCTGTGAAACGGCAGGAATTTTTCAAGATAGCGAAAAACCGTTAAGAGGCGGGAATTCTGTGAGATACGGAAATTCCGCTGGGCGCGGAAAAATTCTTCGACGCGGGTTTAAAAGTCCGGCGCGAAGGGAATAATTCACGTATGATTAAATCTACTGTGAATATCGGCGCGGTCAAAAATGCCATCGAAAAATGCCTCAACGAGGACGTGAACGTAAAGGTGAATCTCGGCAGGAACAAATTCGTTTCGTATAAAGGGAGAATAACCAACGTTTATCCCGCGCTTTTTACCGTTTCTCCTTACGGCGAATTCAACGGCAAAACGAGTTTTTCTTATTCCGAGGTGTGTTGCGGAAGCGTTATCATCAAGCGTTATAAAAACGTGTAAGTTGTTTATGAACGGATAAGCCGGGGCGATTGCAATTCTGCAATCGCCCCGGCTTAAAAATTTATCTGTTATCAGTGTGAACGCCCCGAATTATTTGCGGACAACTTAAAGAAATTTCAATAAGGCTTCGCGTTTTTCAGGCGAAAGTTTTTTGATTTTCGTGAGTATGATTTTGTCTTGTTCGTAATTCTCGTAGTCATCGTAAAAAAATTCTTCTTCCGTGATCCCGCACGCCTCGATTATGCGCAGAAGCGTTTCCAGACTCGGCAAGAAGTCCTTTTTGCTCTCAAGGCGGTTGATATAGCCCCAGTTCATCTCAATGTCCATCGAAAGAGCCTTTTGCGACAAACCCGCTTTCGCGCGGAAATAACCCGCTCTTGCAATAATTTCGTTTTTATCCATAACGCACCGCCTGAAATTACTTTTTATATTTTATATTGTATTATGTATTATCGGCGAATGGTGGCGTGTATTATACAGTAAAATCGCAATGTATGCGATTAAACGCGTAAAAATATCACATATAATGTGATTTTGCTTTACAATACACGATTGCAATGCTATAATAATCGCAGAGTATGTTGCATCGAAGGGCGTCATTTTTGTCCGATATTATATAATATGTCGGCGATAATACGTAGGATGCGCAGAAAAAAATCGAGAGGTGTAAAAAAATGAAAAAACTTGTTTCTTTTTTGTTGGCTGTCTGCTTGTGCCTGTCCTTTGGCTTAACGCTTACGGCTTGCGGAAAAAATGACGACGAAAGTCCCAAGGAAATGACGAAAGAAGAGATTTCCGCGGCTTATAAAAACGTTGCGAGCGAAGCGTACAAAAAACTGGGCTTCGACCCGAATCCTTCCGAGGCGGCTGCGAACAAATCCGAGGTCGCCGCAATGTCGATAAAATCGCTTCCGGAGATAGGGCAAGAGGAGACCGTCGCTGCAAGTCACGGGCTGGGCTTTGCCGTATCGCTTGTCGCGATAGCGGATATGGTCGGCGATTTGTATGCAAACCCCGAATTTATCGTTACGGACAAGGTCGTTACGTTTTCTGTTGCGGGTGCTACGATTTCCTTGCTCCCTGTTCTTGACAGAGAAAATAATCGGGTTTACATAGAATTCATGTCGAATGTAGCAGGCGGAACGAGTTATCTGGTGTTGGATTTCTCCTTTAATTTTACGTCAAAGACGCTGGACGCGATGACGCTCGGTTTGTTTTTGGGCAACGCGGAAGAGGTTAAGCCCAACTTTTACGTCCGTATGACCGATAATAAATTTTATTGGCTCGGCGTTCTCGGCGGAGAAACGACCGAGCAGTATGAGGCGGCGGGAAACGAACTTTACGCGGCGTTTAACGAAAAAAAGAAGGACGAAATCACGCTTACGGCGGATTTCGGCGCGGAATATGCCGCTTATATGCAGACCGTGCAGAAAGGTTATTCGGATGCGATGAACGGCGGAAACCGATATCGGTCGTAATTGAAAGTTTCCGACGGTTGTAATTGAAAGTTTCCGACGGTTGTAATTGAAACTTTTCGGCATCGGCGGCGGCGATGTAGGCATCGGCGGCGGCGAACCGTTGAAAAAAACGGCGAAACATGATATACTATAACAAAGATAGTAAAACGTCGGTAAACGGAGTCGGAAATGAAAGTCATATGGAATACTCTTTATAACGAAGCGAAAAAGGTGTTGAATCCGCGGAAAGTATCCGAGTGGGTGGAAGCCGGCGGCGTTGCCGCGGCAATAGAAACGTCGTCGGGGAAGATTTACACCGGCGTTTGCGTGGACGGCGGTGGTACGCTCGGAGAACTTACTCCGAAGCGGTGGATTTAACCGCCCGATCGATTTCGGTTGCCGGAACCGGAAAAACGAAATTTTATCGTACATGCATAAATAAAAACGGTCCGTATGAAAAACTTGCAGACCGTTTTTTGTCGCAAAAATCGCTATTATTCCGCGATTAAATTTATAAATCCGACGATTTCTTCGCCGCTCGTTTCGTGAGCAGGTTTATAATTCCGGCGATTTCCTCGCCGCTCGTTTCGTGAGCAGGTTTATAATTCCGGCGATTTTCTCGTCGCTCATTTAGTGAGCAGATTTATAATTCCGACGATTTTATCGCCGCTCATTTAGTGAGCAGATTTATAATTCCGTCGATTTCTTCGTCGCTCATTCCGCCTTCGGCAAGGTATCGCTTTGCGCCGTCGACGTAATCTCCCGAAGTTACGAGGGACAAGTCGTCTTTGCCCGAAATACATTTCATGAACGAATCGAAATAAAGTCCGACCACGGCGTTATACTTTTCAGGCGTTTTTTCCGCGGAGATTTTATAATAATTCTCATAGGTTTTCATATAATCGTCGCGCATTTCGTCATAACTTGCCCCGCAAAGAGCCTCGATCAGCGAGCATACGAACCCCGTGCGATCCTTTCCTTCCATGCAATGTACGTAATAAGGTCCGCTATGACCGGACATGAATTTCAGTCCGTCGACGACGGATTTTTTATACGCGTCCGAGGCGTAACTCGAACTCATGGACAACAAAACCATATTGCCGCTTTCATACAACGATTTCGTGTATTCCGAAGAGAAATCTTCGCTCGCGAAGTAGTTCTCGAGATTCGTTTCCGAATCCGCAAGGTCGATCACGCACGCGATACCGTTGGTTTGCAGCAATCCGTCCGCGTATTTCGCGCGGTTGCGACTGTTGTCCACGGGGCTTGCTCCTCTGAATATAAAATTCTTTTTAAGATTTCCGCCCGACATCGCTCTGAAATTGGCGAATTCTTCGTCGCTCGAATATTCTTCTCTCAGCACCGAATATCTTTGCCCCAAAGCCTCCTGCGTGGCGGAATATTTTTTCTTCGCGTTGAGCGTGATATCGACGGTGCATTCGTCGTCGAGCCCCGCGGTTTCCCATATTCCTACGTTGTTGAGAGTGATCGTCACGTATTCGTTGGACGGATAAGCCACGATGACGGGCGCGCCGTTCTGAACGTAATATCCGTCGAAATACGGAACGTCTTTCATCTCGTATCCGTTGCTGAACTTAACGTCGCAACTGTCTCCGAGCGAGAATCCCAGGTCGTTGAAGTCCTCGATGGAAATATCGACGTTCGCGGCTTTGAATTTGACGTCCTCGCTTACTTTCGCTCCCAGAAGAGAAGGTTCTTTGCCGCACGACGAAAATACGATAAGCGACGCGGCGACGATTGCGACGATCGCCAAAACGCCGGAAATGTGTTTTTTCTTTTTAACGATGAAATCAGATGAAAAATTCATATGCGACTCCGTTTTTTTCTTTATTATATAACCGACGCGCGTTAAAAGCAAGTTTATAAGCGTATTTTTCGATTGTTTTTTAATATCGCCCCGCGGAATCTATGAGGTTGAGGCGTTTTTTCGTTAACTGCGGCGCGAAGCGTTGAAAATATCGGAGAAAGGTGATATAATGATTGCGGAAATGTCCGGCATACCTTGCAGCCGATAAAAATTTGTATATCGACGATTTGTGCGTCGACGAAACGTTCAGAGGTCGTCATATCGGCGTTGAATTATATATTTTTGTCGTTAATCACGCAAAAAAGATCGGTTGTTATAACGTTACGTTGAATGTGCGGGCGGACAATAAGAGCGCCGTTGTTTTTTATGAAAAAATCGGGCTGAAAGTCCGGAAAACAGGTATGGAAAAAATACTCGGATAATCCGGACGAGCGTTAACGGGTAATACGGAAAACTATCGGAAATTACGGAGGTAACGGGAAATATGATTTTTTGTTTTTCGGGAACGGGCAACAGTCGTTATATAGCAAGGCGGATTTCGGAAGCGTTGCGGGATAAGGCGATCGATCTGAACGAAAAAATCAAAGCGAACGACGATTCCGCGATCGAAACGGGGAGAGACGCGATAATCGTCGCCCCGACTTACGCGTGGCGTATTCCGCGAATCGTATCGGAATGGCTTTTAAAAACGTCGCTCGTCGGCGTGGAACGCGTCTGGTTCGTGATGGATTGCGGCGGCGAAATCGGGAACGCGGCAAAATATAACCGTCGGCTCGCAGAGCAAAAGGGATTGAGTTATATGGGAACCGCGCAAATCGTTATGCCGGAAAACTATATCGCCATGTTTGACGCGCCGGATGCCGCGGAAGCCGAAAAAATCGTGAAAAAAGCAGAACCCTGCATCGCGGACGTTATCGCGCGTATCGGGGCGGGGCAGAGTTTTTCCGCGCCGCGGAACAATCTTTACGATCGGTTTATGAGCGGTTCGGTCAATCCGATTTTTTACCGGTTTTTCGTGAAGGCTTCGCCGTTTCGGACGAGCGACGCATGCGTCGGTTGCGGCGTATGCGCCGGAAAATGCCCGATGAACAACGTCGTCATCGACGGCGGAAAACCCGTGTGGGGAAAAGAATGCACGCACTGCATGGCGTGTATCTGTTATTGCCCGACGGAGGCGATCGAGTACGGCAAAAAGAGCGTCGGGAAGCCGCGTTATCGTTTCGAACGGTCGGTGGCCGACGTAAGCGACGTGAAGGCTGACTAATTCGGAACAGATATAGACAGCGTGAATGTTTAGTAGTTCCGGGCGGGCGTAAGCGGCGTGAAGGTCGGGTAATTTGCGGCAAGCGTAAGCGGCGGCGGAAAAAGCCGATAAATTTTTCGGAAATTTTTTTCGAAAAAACGTTGACAAAGAAATTTTAAAATGCTATCATAAGCGAAGTTCATCGGAGGGTGAGTTGTTCAAAGAAACGACAGCCGGACAAGGTGCAGACTGAAATGTCTGTTCCTTGCCCGGCTTATTTTTTTGCGGAGGAAACGAAAAATGAATTTGCTAAGCGACAAAATCAAAAAAATCTATTTCAGATATTTGTCGGCGGCGTTCGGCAGCGCGATGATAAGTTGCATTTACGGTATCGTGGACATGGCGGTAGTCGGTCAGTATCAGGGACCGGACGGAACCGCCGCTCTCGCCGTGGTCGCGCCGATCTGGAACATAATTTACAGTCTCGGGTTGTTTATGGGCGTGGGCGGAAGCGTTCTGTTCAGTATGATTCGCGGCAGGAGCGACGATTCCGACGGCTTGGCGAACCAATATTTTACTATCGCCGTCATAGGTTCGGTCGTTTTGTCGATCCTTGCGTGGGCGGCGCTTTTGCTGTTCGAAACGCCCGTTCTCACATTTTTCGGCGCGTCCGACGAAGTCCTGTTGAGCCTTGCCAGCCGTTATCTCGAGCCGATAAAATTCGTGTTTCCGATATTTTTGTTCAATCAGATGCTCGCCGCCTTTTTGCGTAACGACAAAGATCCCGCTCTTGCGACCGCCGCCGTTCTGGCGGGCGGAATATTCAACGTGTTCGGCGATTTGTTCTTCACTTTCGGGTTGGATATGGGCATTTACGGCGCGGGGCTTGCAACGGCGATCGGCTCGGTTATTTCTTTCATAATTCTCGTCACGCATTTCTTCAGGAAGAAAAATACGTTGAAATTCGTTAAAACCGACGGTTTTCGGAAAAAACTCAAAGAGATATCCGCGACGGGATTTCCGACCTTTTTCGTCGACGCGGCGATGGGGATTTTAACCGTGATATTCAACAGGCAGATAACGAGATATCTCGGCGGCAACGAACTGGCGGTTTACGGACCTATCATCAACATAAGCACGTTCGTGCAGTGCTGCGCTTATAGCGTGGGGCAGGCGGCTCAACCTATAATTTCCATAAATTACGGCGCGGGCAGAACGGACAGAATAAAGGAAACGCTTAAATATTCGCTTTATACAGTCGCGGCGTTCGCCTTGTTCTGGACGACGCTCAGTTGTGTCGCCCCGAATCTGTACATACGCATTTTTATGAAGCCCACGGACGAAATACTCGCAATCGCGCCTTCGATTATCCGCGCGTATTCGATTTCGTTCCTGCTGCTGCCGCTGAACATTTTCTCGACCTATTATTTTCAGTCGATAATGAGGCCGAAAACGGCGTTCGTCGTTTCGGTCGCCCGCGGACTGGTTGTAAGCGGCGCGTTGATTATGCTTCTGCCGCTCATAAAACCCGCCGCGATATGGTTCGCGATGCCGATAACGGAACTGCTCGTCGCCGTTTACGTGGTTTTAGCCACAGGCAATTGTGTTTAAACTCGCCAAAACGCCGCAATTTTCGCGCTTTTTGTCAAATTCTCGCTTGAAGTACGTATAGTACGTCTGCGTTCGCCTTCGCCAAAACCCATCGAAAATATCGGTGTTTTGGTTGATAGCCGAGAAGAACCCCCGATAACCCGATTTTAAGGCGTGCCTTACGCTTAATTCATTGTTCTTTCCGCGGCTTATATTTGTATATTA
>CAVJNC010000059.1:0-13172 GCA_963650905.1 Subdoligranulum sp. APC924/74 | reverse complement strand
TGGTGGAAGATTCTTCCGCGGGATTGATTTCGGGCCGTACCGCAGGCTTCAACGTTTTAGGCTTCGGGGACGGAAACATCCCGAAAAGCGGGATGAAAGACGAGTGTTACGAAACGGTCAACGATTTCGACGACGTACTTGCGGCGTTGAAGTTGAAATAAGAATTTATAAACGGGCTATCGCGACGGACGTGAAGTCCCGAAAGCCTTTAAAGGGAAAGGAGATTCAAGATGAGAAACAAATTGATTGCATTGTTATCCGCGATGGTGATGAGCGTCGCTCTTTTTGCGGGATGCGGCGGTAAAACCGATCAGAGCAACGGAGATTCTTCCGCCGATACGAGCGGTAAATTGATACTTAACGTCGCCACTTACGACGGAGGTATAGGCACCGACTGGATCAAAAAATCCAAGGCGGAATTCGAACTTTTATACGCCGATACCAAGTTCGGCGATAAAACGGGCGTGTATATCAACACCGTCGGCAACAAACAACTTGGCGGCGATACCATCGAAAACGATTCCTTGCAGTACGACGTTTATTTTACCGAAATGGTCAACTATTATTCTTTCGTAAACAAAGGAAAATTTGCCGATATTACAGACGTCGTAACGGGTACATATCCTGCCGAATTCGGCGCGGATGCAAGCGAGGGTACGATCGAAAGCAAACTTTCGCAGAGTTGGCGAGACTATCTTACTTCAAAAGACGGAAAATATTACGCGCTTCCGTTTTATGACGGCATATACGGAATTTTCTATGACGTGGACTTATTTGATAAGTACAATTGGTATTTTAACGAAAACGGCGTATTCGGCGTCGGCGGGAAAAAGAGCGTCGGGCTTGACAAAATTCCGGATACCGACGATGACGGTTTACCCGAGACTTACGAGCAGTTCAATACCATGCTGAGGACTATCAGAGATAAAAAGGTCGTTCCGTTTTCTTATTCCAAATCGGAGTACGTGGCGCGTATGCTCGCAAATTTATGGTCTAACTACGAAGGGCTTGACCAGATGTTGCTCAATAACACGTTTAACGGCGTCGCCGATAATATCGTTACTTCGATTTCAAACGGAACGCCTGCCGTTAAAGCCGAAACCATCGGTAAAACCAACGGCAATCTCCTTCAGAAACAAGCCGGAAAGTATTATGCTCTTAACTTTTTACAAAACGTGATGTTAGGCGATACGGGGAATTACAAAGGCTCTGTCGTCAACAGCCTGAATTACCGCACGGCGCAAGGAAACTTCGTTATGAATAAATACAGAAACGAGACGGTATATGCGATGCATATCGACGGCGTATGGTGGGAACATGAAGCCACGTCCGATTTCAATAACGTCGCCAAACGTAATCCGGACCAGACGAAAGCCACGCGTAAATTCGGGTTTATGCCTGTTCCAAAGGCGACGACGGATCAGACTTACGCCAAGCAGACGATCGTATCGCAAAACAACAGTTACTGCTTTATCAACGCAAACAGCGAGAACCTTGACGTGGCGAAACTATTCCTGAAGTTCGTGCATACGAACAAGCAACTCGCCAACTTTACGATCGGCACGTCCGTAACGCGGTCGCTTAACTATACGATGGACGACGACGAACTTGCGGAATGTTCTTATTACGGTCAACGCGTTTACAATCTCAAGAAATCTGCCGATATATATTATCCCGTGTCGTCGGTCGATTTCGTAATCAACAACAGCAGTATCTTCGATTTCGAAAGCAGTTGGTGCTGGATGAGTGAAAACGGTAACACGCACAGCATCGACGTATTGTCACGTTTTGCGGGAGGCGAAACCGCGCAGGCGTATTTTGAAGGTTTGTATACTTATTTCAGTAAAAACTGGATAGAATAAGAAAAGCGATAAGCCGTCGGTCGATAATTCGTCCGCCGACGGTCTGAGCCGGCGCCTGCGTATCGTCAGAACGGAACGCGGAGCGTAACGAAGAGGATAAATCATCATGATTTCCATTAGTAAAAGAGATAAGCGGAATCGGAGCGAAAAGTTGTTTTTTTGGGCGCTTGTAGCGTTGCCGCTATTACAATTCGCGGTGTTTTACATAGGCGTTAATTTTAACAGCGTTCTGCTTGCGTTCAAAGAATACTCCGTAAAAGACGATACGTATACGTTCGTGTGGTTTAAGAATTTCGCGTCGGTATGGAAGGACCTTGCCGACGGCGCGTTGCTGACTATGCTCCGTAATTCGGTGTCGGTCTGGTTGCTTACCACCGTGCTCGGCACGTTGATAGCGGTAATATTCAGTTACTATATTTTTAAGAAACGCCTTGCGGATAAAGCCTTTAAATTCGCGTTGTTTTTGCCTACGGTGTTGCCCGCCGTTCTTCTGACGACGGTATTCGTGTTTTTTGCGGAAGCGGCATGGCCTCCCGTTTCGAAGTTTTTTACCGGAGAAGAAAGCGCGTTGCTATATAGCGACTCTACCCGTATGGCGGCGGTAATGTCGTATACGTTGTTTATCGGGCTCGGAACGCAGGTGTTGCTATATAGCGGGGCGATGGAACAAATAGATACTTCCGTGATAGAAGCGGCAAAGATAGACGGCGCAACGCCTATCGTGGAATTTATCAGAATCGTCGTTCCGCAAATACTCGGTACGATTTCGACCTTCCTTATCGCCGGGATTGCGACGATATTTACCAATCAGGCGCATCTTTATGAGTTTTACGGCTATGACGTGAGCGATCCCCGATTCAAAACGATCGGTTATGAATTGTTCAGCAGGGTAAGCCGTTCGGCCGCGGGCAGTTCCGGTTATCCGTATGCTTCGGCTCTCGGTTTGTGTTGCACGTTCGTGGCGTTGCCTTTAACCTTGCTCATAAAAAAAGGGCTCGATAAATTGTCGGGGGATTAAGTCGATGATCAAATCAAAAAAACAGTCCGGAAGAACGAATTGGCTATACGTAGTTATGTTTTGTTTGCTGTTATCGTATGTGATAACGCTGTTCGTTCCTGCCGTGTGGACGATTGTTTCGTCGCTCAAGTCGGTGGACGAGTGGTCGTGGGATCAGAATTATTTCGGCCTACCAATGGAACCGAGTTTCGGCAACTACGTTACGGCTTACAAATACTTTAACGTGAAAGCGGGCGCAAGACAGGTGTTTATGCCCGAACAGTTCTTATATTCGATTTTGTATGCGGGCGGTTGCGCGATCGCGGCGACTCTTACGCCGTGCGTCGTGGCATACGCGGTTGCGAGACTTCATAACGAGTTCGGCAAAGTTATATATACCGTCGTGATCGTCGCAATGGCGTTGCCTATCGTAGGTAGTTTGCCGAGCGAGATACAAATGGCGAGAGCGACAGGCATATACGGGCATATCTGGGGACAGTGGATAATGAAAATGAACTTCCTCGGCGTGTATTTTCTTGTGTTTTACGCTCAGTTCAGGGCAATACCTATGGATTACACCGAGGCGGCGCAACTTGACGGCGCAAGCAACATGTCAGTTATGGTTAAAATAATCATACCTCTTGCCAAAGGCACGGTTTCGGCGGTAATGCTGCTGAACTTCATCGCTTACTGGAACGATTATCAGATTCCGATGATTTACGTCAAAGATTATCCCGTGTTGGCTTACGGCATGTTTATGTTTTATCAGAGCACCGAAGACGCCATATCCTGCGTGCCGGTCAAACTTGCGGGAATTTTACTTATGGCAATACCGATAGTTATATTGTTTGCGGTGTTCAACAAAAAACTGGCGGTCAATTTGTCCGTCGGCGGAATAAAGGGTTAAAAAGGGAGAAAATCATGAAAAAAAAGACGAAGATCGCTGCGCTTATTTTTCTTTCGTTGACGATGATCGTTTCCACGGTCTTTCTCTTCGCTATGGCGTTCGCCGAAAACGAAGAGACTTTGCCGAAAACGGTTTTCGTCGGCGAATCGGTTACGATTCCGAGCAGAACTCTGACGTATAACGGAGAAAGCAAAGCCGCAACGGCTACGGTTGTTTATCCGTCCGGCGGACTGTACGGCGGCGACGAAATCGTTGCGAGTCTGGCGGGGAAATACAACGTAATTTATAGCGCGGCTTTCGGGGAGAAAACGGTGACGGAAAGCGTTTCGTTCACGGCGTTACGTCGTCCGGACGATATGTTTACCGTCAATAAGTATGCTACGGCGGAAAATTATACGTTCTCTTCCGGTAAATTTAATTACAGCGGCGTGCTTCTCAAGATGAAAAACAACGCCGAGGTGACGTTCGATAAGATAATCGACGTAACGGAAAGCACCCGAACCGACGATTTTCTCAACTTTATCGTCGTGCCGTCGGCAGAAGGAAAATTCGATTTCGCCGAACTGATAATCACGTTGACGGATGCGGAAAATTCCGCAAACGTCGTTAAAATTTCCGTAAAAGACGGCGGAGCGGAAAATATGGGCGGTCGCGGAAGTTACGTCAAAATCGGCGCGAACGACCAGACCATGGGCGGATATGAATACGATTGGTACGGCGGAAGGAAGTTCCTCACTTACTTCAAATTCGGTTCGCCCACGCTTATGACTTTCCGCGGTCTGAAAGAAAACGATGAATACAAAGCGATGACGCTCGGATTCGATTATGCCGATAAAGCGTTCTACGTATCGCCCGCGAGCGGGCCGTATTCAAACGCGCAGGCGTGCGATCTCGACGACGTGTCTCTTTACGGATCCGACGTGTGGAGCGGTTTTACGAGCGGTAAAGTGAAAATCGGTTTTTCGGTGGCAGGACTGACGGCGGCAAGCGCGAACGTGCTTGTCGGGAAAGTGTGCGGGTTCGATTTGTCCGAAGAAAAATACGTCGACGAAACGGCTCCGCAAATAATTCTCGAAGATATCGCCGAAAATCCGCCCCGTTCGGTAGTCGGCGCGGAGTATAAAATTTTCGACGCAGTCGTTACCGACGATTTCGACGACAATCTCTCCGTCCGGACGTCCGTGAAATATATACGCGACGGCAACGAATACAACGTCGACGTCGCGAACGGCAAGTTCCGTACCGATTACGCAGGCAAATATACGATCACGTATATCGCGACCGATCGCAGCGGAAACGAAACGATAAAACAGGTTAACGTCAATTGCGGAGTCGCGCCTTCCGACGTTACGATGACCATACCGCAAACGGACGTTACGTGCAAACTGTTCGATAAGGTAACCGTTGCGAGTACGGAAAGCGTCGGATTCGACAATGACGGCGCGTTCAACGTGTCGATGAGCCTCGTCGCGCCGAACGGTAAACAAGCGCAGATTACCGACAATGCTTTCACTCCGGACCAGACGGGCGTTTACCTGCTTACTTACACGGCAACGGACTATGTGGGCAACGCTTATTCCGAGCAATTCAGGGTTACGGTCGAGCCGCTTACGAAACCGACGTTTATAGCCGAGCCTTATTTGCCTGCGGCGTTTATTTACGGGTTTAGTTACGATTTGCCGGCGGCGCAGGCATACGAAAAACAGGGCGTCGCTCTTTCGGCAAAAATTTACGTCGACGGCGCGGAAATCAACGGCTCGTTTACGCCGTGCGCGACGCAAGCCGCAAGCGGAAAGGTCGTCGTCAGGTATACGGCTCAAGGCGAGAGCGGAGTCGCGACGTTTGAAAAGGAAATCGGAGTCGTTTCGCCGATAGTAAAGCAAGGCGACGCGGAATATATCGATCAGACGGCGTACTTCGTTACGAGCAACGCGACCGCAACCATGAAAAGAGATTACGTGTCGGTTAAATTCGGCGAAAACGGTAAATTTACGTTTGCGAATAAACTTAACGCGCGCTCGGCAAGCATATTCTTTGCATGCGAGAGCAATAATTTCGACAGTATTCGGGTTTTACTTTCCGACAGCGTCGATCCGACCAAGGTCGTTACTTTGACGATTACCTGCGACGGCGGCAAATATTATATAAGTTTACCGAACGACGGCAACAAATACAATCTCGGGCAAAAGGGCGAAAACATAGGTGTAGCGTATAATCCCGTCAATTACTCCGTCAGCGGAATAGACGACGTGGTTTGCGGAAGAATTTCCGAATACGACAACGGAGACGAGTTCGCGGGATTCGGCGATACCGTGTATATCGGCGTGGTCTGCAACGCGACGAGCGAGGTAACGGTTAACTTTAAGGATATCGTCAATCAGACGCTCGGGCATCGCTCTTCGACGGGCGATACCGGTTCCGTCGATTCGTTCGATCCGCAAATCGTTGCGAACGAAGATGCGGACAACGTTTTCAATATCGGAGACAAAGCGACGATTTATGCGGTAAAAGCGTTTGACGCGCTTAGCCCCGTCGCTTCGATAAAAGTTACCGCAATCGCCCCGGACGGCGAGCGGGTTCTGGACAACGCCGACGGCTCGAAAGAATACGAAATTCCGCTTGATTCGTATGGTCTGTATCTCGTAAAGTATACGGCGACCGATACCTGGGGTAACAGCGGCGAATATAACCGAGCCATTTTCGTAAAGGAGACGGAAGCGCCCTCGCTTACGGCGGATATGGGCAAAATCGGCAAGAATTACAAAGTCGGCGACGAGATAGAAATTCCGTCTTATACGGTGACGGACAACAGCGGAAGTTACAATCTCGACGTAATGCTTATTTGTCCCGACAATTATATCGTGTATCTGATGAATGACGACGGCGGGTTCGTTCAGTCCTGTCTGAATGCCGAAAACGCCAAACTGCCGAGCGGATTCCTCGTGAACGAAAAGACGTTCAGACTGACGAAGGCAGGCGTTTACACGTTGCGTTATTTCGCATATGACGAGTTTTATAATTGCGTTACGGTAGACGTAACCTTCGTTGCGGAGTGAGGTGGAAGATATGAGAAAATTAACGAGAGTCGTTTCGATTCTTCTATGTATGATTATGGCTCTGACGTTTGCCTCGTGCAAAAAAGACGATACGCAATCGGCGAGCGAGAGCAAAAAAGGCGATACGCCGGACGTAACAGTTTATAATCTCGTGCAGGGCGGCGTAAGCGAATATAAGGCGGTGGTTTCCGAAACGGCAACCGATAACGAACTTTTTGCCGCAAACGAACTTGCGAACTTTATAAACCTCGCAACCGGCGCGGAGATAGACGTCGTGACCGATAAGGAATATTCCTCTTCCGACGCGATAATCAGTATAGGCAACACCAAGCAGGCTCGCGATGCGGGCGCGATATCGGACGAAAACCTGGCGACGTCATCTTACGTTCTGAAAACGGTAGGAAACAGTTTATACGTTACCGCGGATAAAAACGGAGACGGCGAAGCGTGTTTATACGGAGTGTACCGGATTCTGGAGGATTCGGTAAACTTCCGCGTATACGCCGCGGACGAGATAGCCTGCGATACGGATAAAGATACCATTCCTCTGTACGATTACGACGAAGTTTATAAGCCGACTTTCGATCAGAGGGAATTGGGATATGCGGCTATCGCTAACGACGAGACGTATAAAAAACGTATGCGCCTGTTGTGGCACGACAGCGACGTTCGCTGGACGTTGCACGGACATACGCAATGCAGAATCTTTCTTTCGCCCGAATTCGCTCATACGCATGAAGGTTGCGCGAAAGAAGGCTCGACTTACGGCGAAGCCCATCCCGATTGGTTTGACGGCGGTCAACTTTGCTGGAGCGCGGGCGCGGAAATGGAACAAGTCGTCGCGAACAAGTTGATCGAATATATCGAAAATTATCCCGACGGCGAGTATATCATGCTCGGACAAGAGGATAACACGGCATATTGCAGTTGCGATCGATGCAGGAAAAAGATGTCGGACGACGGCATCAATCCCGCGGGAATGCAGATTATCTTCCTTAACGACGTAATTAAAATCGCCGAGGAGTGGCGTAAGGCAAATCGCCCGAATCAGGACGTTAAATACGTAACGTTCGCCTATAACGGCACGTTGCAACCTCCCGTGAAAAAGGACGCGAACGGAAATTTCGTTGCGATAAATAGCGACGTTATTCCGCACGAAAAGTTATATATCTACTTTACGCCTATCGAAACCGATTTCAGCGTGGACTTGTCCAACCAGCGTAATAAGACGATCATGAACGCGTTGAACGGTTGGAACGCGCTTGCCGGCGGAAAAATAATGGTATATATTTACGATATCAATTTCCGTAACTACTTCATCAACTTCAATAATTTCGGCACGGTTGAAAGCATGTATCGCGATTATCTCGAAAACGGCGTTTACTATATGTATTCGCAAGGTCCGGTCGACACCTGCGTGCCGTGTTTTCAGGAAATGCGCATATTCGTAGAATCGCAACTTATGTGGGATATAGACCAAGGCTACGATAATCTCGTCAACGAGTTTATGCAAGCGTATTTTCGCGACGGCGCGTCCTCGATAAGAAAGTATTACGATCTTATCCGGAACCGTTACGCTCACTATTACGCCATAGACGATATCAGTCTCGGCGGCGGAATCTACGAGGCTATAGGCAACAGCGATTTATGGACGGAGGAACTTGTAAACGCTATGGGCAACATACTCGACGAAGCGCTCGCTTCGGTCGAAAAGTATAAAACTACGGACGGCGAACTGTATACGAAACTTCATGACAGGATAATGAAAGAGTACCTTTCCGTAATCTTTTTAAAGTTGAGTTATTATCAGACGAGTTATTCTGCCGAACAGATTTCGGAAATGAAAGCGGATTTCAAATATTACACGTCGTATTTCCAGATCGTAAACTATACTGAAGGCAATGCTTTGGAGGGGCTTTTCGACTGATGAAGAAACAAAGAATTTTCGTGGCGTTGGTTGCGTTCGCGTTGGCATTTACGACGTTGTTTGTTCTCATGGTTTGTTGTAAAAAAGACGATCGGCAAAGCGACGACGAAGCGCGGACGTTGCGATTCGCGACGAGTAAAATCGAACTCGAACTCGGGCAAACGGCGAAACTCGAACCCGTATACCCCGAAGATTATTCCGACGCCGTGTGGATAAGCCGCAACGACTCGGTCGCGACGGTGGACGATAGCGGCAACGTTACGGCAATCGCAACGGGTACGGCGATCATCAGACTGACCGTTAATGCGGGCGAGCAAACGCAAAGCGCGCTTTGTCGGATAACGGTTGCAAAAAAAGGCTCGGCGGCAACGGGACAAATCGTTCTTTCCGATACCGAGGTAACGATTTTTGCGGAGGAAACTTACGCGATTCGGGCTTATCTGCAATTCGGCGACGAGAAAATCACGGACGTTGAATGGTCTGCGAGCAATGCGAACGTATGCTCGGTTAAAAACGGCGTAATCACGGGCGTTTCGCAAGGCAGCGCGACCGTTGTCGCGAGTCGCGATTACGGCGGAGTTAAATATTCCGCGGAAATCGCCGTTACGGTCGCCGCAAAGATACAGACGATCGAAATCGATTTAAAAAACGATTATATCGTCAAGGACGAAGCGACGCAACTCGGCGTTTTCCTCGTTAAGGACGGCGAGGCAACGAAGGTTGACGATAACAAGGTGACTTACAGCGTGGACGACGAAGACGTTGCAACGATCGGCGGCAACGTTCTTACGGGCGTTAAAACCGGTAAAATCGAGTTGACGGCAACCGTCGTAACGGAGAGCGGAACACTCTCGACAACCGCGCGACTTGACGTTTTGCGATATTGCAACGTTGAATATAAAGCGGAAGGCGAAGTCGTCGCAACCGAGCGGGTGCTTAATTCCAAGCATGCAAAAGTCAATACGGAAACGCCGTTTTTATACGGTTACGTGTTCAACGGATGGACGTGCGGCGGCAAAGCGTTCACCGCGGACAGTATAGTAGAAGACGATATCGAAGCGGAAGCGAGTTGGCTTAAACCTGCGAGCGGCAGCGGCGAATACGTTAAGGAAACGATACTTCGTAAATATGCCGACGGCACGGGCTTTTCTCACGACGGCTCCAACGGAAGAAGTGAAGACAACGGTTCGTTTCAGGTGCAAATGCAGACGGCGGACAAATACGATTACAGCGTAACCATTCCCGCGTTCGACTTCGTTCGTCAAGGAATCACGCAGTTCAATATAGACGTAAATTACTCCGGTTGGACTGTTATGCTCGGCGATAAGAAACTTTCGATCACGTCGAGCAATGCCGGACATCCCTTATTCGATTTTACGGTTTACGCAACGAAAGACGGCGACGCGAAACTGGTAAACGGCAATACTACGATTTTGCTTACCGAGGCGCAGGCAAACGGAAACGAGGGCATAACGTTCAGAACAACCCGCCCGCAAGGCAGCACGTATGCGCAATTTACGATAAGCCCTATGCTCCTGTACGCCTATGATTATACGGCTATGCTTAACGACAGCGCGGCGGTTCTTGCCGAAATGACGGCCGACAGCGATAAAAACAAGTGTTTCGGATATTACGTAAACTATTTCGAAGCGCTTTCCGGCGCTACGTCTTATGAGCAGGAAAAAACGGCCAAGTCCGTTCCGGACGGAATAACGCGCGCGAAGGAATTGTTACAGGGCGGAAAATATACGCTTATCGACTTTACTTCCGATAATCACGGAATTTCGGCAAGCAAAGACGACGGTAGCGCGCCGTATGCGATTACCTGCGGCGATAAAAATTTAACGATCGATCCGAACAGCAACAAAGGCTTATATACGGTTTCTTTGCCGAAGATAAATTATTTGATTTATAAATCGGTGAGTTTCACTTACAGCGTCAGTTCTGATTGGAGCGGCATCGGTTTCGACCGTAACGACATGGTCGCGTCCGGCGGAAACGGAAATTTAGGCGGAACGATTACCGTAACGGTAGAGAACGGAGTTGCAACGGCGGTGCTTGACGATACGTATGGCAAAAAAACCGTCGAATTATCTCAGGACGCGGCAAACGGAACGGAGAGTATGAAGTTGTTGTTCGACGCGGCAGAGTATCGTCAACTCACGATAAGCAACTTTACCGCGGAAATGTAACGGACGCGCTTTAAACTATAAGGATAATAAACGGACAAAAGTCCGCAATTTATAAGGAGAAAAATTATGAGAAAAAAATGCAAACTTTTAGCAGTGCTTTGCGCTGCGCTCACACTGAGTTTATGCTCGGTATTCTGCGGATGCTCTTCGAACGGCTCTGAATCGACGGCCGAACAACCGCATTCTCACACTTTCGGCGAATGGGTGGCAGAAGTTCCGGCAACGTGTATCGAGGCGGGAACTAAGGGGCATAAAGACTGTTCCGGTTGCAACAAACACTTCGATAAAGACGGTGTGGAAATAACCGACCTGACGATTGCGATCGACGCCGACGCGCATGATTTCAGCAAAGAGTGGTCGAAAAACGAAACCCACCATTGGAATGTTTGCACTCGTAATGGGTGTAACGGCGTTTCCGATAATGAAGAACACACCTTTAACGACGGCGAGATAACCACTCCCGCAACGTTTGAAGCCGATGGTGTAAAGACATTAACTTGTACCGTCTGCGGACAGACTAAAACAGAGAAAATCGACAAACTCACGCATAATTACAGTGAAGAGTGGTCGAAAGATACAGACAAGCATTGGCACGCATGCACGGACGAAGGCTATGAAACCTTGAAGAAGGACGAAGCGGCGCATACGTTCGGCGAAGGCGTGGTGACAACCCCCGCAACGTTTGACAGCGAAGGAGTAAAAACATTTACATGTACCGTTTGCGGACAAACGAAAACAGAGAAAATCGACAAATTGGAATCCGTAACGATTAGTTTCAGCGGAATCGAACGTAATTCTATCCGTATTGAAAAGGGTACTACGACAGAAATCGAAGAACCTGCTAAGGCAGACAATGTATTCGTAAACTGGACGAATGCCGACGGAAAAGTTGTTGACGTAACGGCTGTATTTAACGAAGATATCACGCTTACCGCAAACTTTAAGGAAGGCTATAACTTCAAAAAGAATCATGCGGGCGCAACCGCAACTACTACTATGGAAGGTGCAACGGCAGGTTCCGTAACGGAATCATCGATTTTTGAAACGGGTATTCGCTATAACTTCCCTTCGCGGACGTCGGATAGTAATTATTACGTTGTTACTTTACCTTGCATAAATTACTCCAAGTTTACGGTAGTCACATTTAACTGGAAGGCAATGGGCTGGACGCAGGTCGGTCTCAAGAATAGTCGCGGGCATATGCAAACCGACTTCAGCGGGTCGCTCCAGGTTGTGAAAGTAGGCAACGAATACAAAGCGATCTGGATGAATTACGAAGATAAATCTCAGTGTTGGACGGAAACTATTTCCGATACGGATATTATCAACGGCACAAAAGGGCTTGATTATGTCTATGCTTTGACTTATAATACAGATCGTTGGCTTGATATCGAAGTCGGCGGAGTGTCGCACGATTATAACGACGGCGTTTTACAGCGCGTTGCCATATCGGACGGCGGAGACAAGATTATAGCAAACAGTGAAAATGTATATAATCCGGGAGTTAACACTGATAACTGGACGGTTGCACTGCAGGCTATCGATTACACGAAATATGCTTCGGTTACGTTTACTTGGAAGTTTAATAACGCGAAGGCTTGGCTTGGACTTAACTCGGCAAGAGACATAGTTGAAAAAAATGAAGCGGATGATAAAGCCATGAATGGTACTTTGGTAATTACTAAGAACGAGAAAGGAAAGTACGTGGCTACATTAACGAATACGTCTGTAGACGGCGGCACTTGCACGAAAGAACTTTCCGCCGACGTGGCAAACGGCAAGAAGGGTCTTGTTATTTACTTTGGATCGAGTACACCTTGGAGACAATTTAGCGTCGTCGCGACGCCGACTTACGAGGTTTTACCTGCCGAATAATCGACAGATAAACAATTGAATGCGAACTGCTTTACGGCAGCCGAGAATTCGGCTGCCGTAAATAAATTTTATCTTAATTAAAGCGAAAAACATGGATAAAGTATCTGAATATATCAAAGAGAATTGGGAAAAGACTTTTCACTCCGCGGGCGAACTTGCGGGGGACGTGAAAATAAACTACCCCTACGTTTCGCCTTGCGCGACCGAACATTACACCGAAATGTTCTATTGGGATTCGTATTTTATAAATATAGGTTTAATGCTCGACGGGTTCACGGAGCAGGCGAGAAACAATATAGACAACATTTCCAGGTTTATAAACGCGCTCGGTTTTATGCCCAACGCGAACTATATTT
>CAVJNC010000058.1:0-13245 GCA_963650905.1 Subdoligranulum sp. APC924/74 | reverse complement strand
AAATATTATTTCGAAATTTCTTTAATAACTACACCCCAACATTTGACAAAGAGCCTTTATATATTTATATATTTGTATAATTTAATCGGTTATAGCCGTGTAACAAAGCCTTATGCCCGCGTATAATCTTGAATTATATTCGTATGCAAATTCTCCGCTTGCGGCGTTTACCGTTCCTATGTTATTGCCGTCGAAATCGTTTAACAACCAGACGTCTATGTTCGGGTTCGTCCATTTATACTGATCTTCGTCGACGTCTTTTTTCTGCTTCTTCGCAACAGAGGAAGCCGTCGTCTGCTTTAAATATTTTGCCGTTTTTTCGTTAACGGAGTATAAATCGTACTGCTCTTTTGAAAGCAGGAAAAAGTCCGCTTTGGCGTCTTCGAACAAAGTGGTTACTATATACTTCGTGTCGATCGAATATTTTTTCGCGTACTCTTCTCTGTCGAATTCGGTATTTTTGAAATACTCTTTCAATTCGATTATATCCAACGAAATGAGCAACGCTTTGCCGTCCGTAACGTCCAGACAGACGAAAGCGATTCCGTCCTCTTCAACGCTTCTCGCGTCGGCGTTATCATAATATCCGTTATAGACGATTTCTCCCTTCTGCAAATTTTTGTATCGTATTTCGGCGTACAAATTTTTCGCTTCTTCGGATTTTACGCCCGCTAAAACCTTTCTTGCTTCGGCGTAATTTTCCTCTGCTATAAAAGTTTTTCCGTCCTCTATCATCCGTGCTTTGTTATTGCCCGTATAAACGCCGAATACAATTACCGACGCGATAACGAGAACGTAAAAAACCATTTTTACGATCGGAACTTTTCCGACGATTTTCTTTTCGGAATCGTAAACGTAAGGTATTTCGGATATAAATAAAAACAACGTCGTGAAAATCGTCGGAATTATCGCCAGATATCCGATTCTGAAGTCCTGAGTGACGGCGAGAGCCAAAAGGTATGGTGCTCCGGAAACGAACGCAAGAATTAAAACTCGCCCCGTTCCCCATCTCGTATAGCACTTGTATGCCAGAAATCCCGTTATATACATCAGTCCGAACGCCATTACCATCAGCGCCGCCGTTGATACGGCTTCCGATATATACAAAATCCAGAACATTAATATAATCAATGCGATCAGATAACCGGAAAACCTGTAAATCGCCTTCAACAGGGATATCATGAAATTTCCGGTTTTTGTCGCAATGATAAGCGGAACCAATAAAAGTATAAATGAGAGAACCGCCGGAACTATGCAAAACGGCGCTTCGCTCGCTACGTTTCCGATCACCGCAATGCCGCCGAATATACTTGCGATATAAACAACTATTGCAAGAATAAGTCCGCCGTTGCCGTCATAATCATACGAAGAAAATTTTCCTTCTATATTGCCGTTCGAATCTATCGATCCGGAAAAATAATAATCGGACATATAATACCCCTATTTTTTACTTTAATAGTTACATTGTACCGCTTTTACCCCGAATTGTCAAATAAATGACGACAAATCGTCACACGCGTAAGTTGCCGAGAATTTGCCAAAAAGCGTGAAAAAGACGGCTTTAAGGCTTGATGTGGTTCGGATCTCGCTCGGCTAAAGCGGCGGCGGATTGCCCAAAAGCAATCCGCCGCCGACGATGTTTTTTAATTTTTTTCCGCTTATTCCCCGCCGAAAACCTTATTCCGCGGCGAACGCGTCATTTTCTTATTTCCCGCCGAATATCTTATTCCCCGCCGAAAACGCCGAGAATAGCAATGCCGACGACCGTTATGACTATCGCCGCGTAATGCTTCCACGACAACCTTTCTTTTAAGAATATCGCGCCCCAAACGACCGAAAGCACGCAGTAGCACGAAATGATAGGCGCGGCCGCCACGGTGTTTGCCGCAATCGCGGTTATGTAAGCAAGTTGCCCCGCCGTTTCGCAAACCGCTCCGACGACCTTCGGCGCTTCGCGTTTTACCGTCGGCTTGTCCTTTTTAATAAGGAACGCGTAAATCGCGGCGATTATTCCGCAAAGAAGGAACGTAAGTTCGTAAGCGACGTTCGCCACGTCTTCGTCAAGCACGTCGAGAATAAAGGAATCGGCAACCGTTCCCGCCGCGTCGATAAAACAATAGATTACGGGAATCGCGAGCGCGAGCCAACTTTTGCTGTATTTCACGTTCGCCGTTTCCTGTCTGCGCGCCCTTATCTCGTCGTCCTCGCTCATTTCGGCAAAGCCGAGCCCCGTTACGCCGAGCGCGCACACGATTATTCCCACAATCGTCATCACGAGTTGCGTCTGACTTTCGATTCCCGCCCTGTCCGCAAAAAACACGATAAGGAAAAGCGAAGCGAACGCTCCCGACGTGTTGCATATCGGCGAAGAAATCGAAAGTTCTATATACCTTAGCCCTATATACCCGATGAACATCGAGGATATATAACATAATGACGCGGGCAGATAGGTCCACATCGCCTCAAACGAAAACGGCACTTTGAAAAATACTATTTCGATAGCGGCGTGAACGCCCATCACGAGTCCCACCGCTACGACCATCTTCCACTGACTGAATTTATCGTCCGGCTTGGAACCCACTTTCGAAAACAGATCCGATCCGCTCCAACAGACAAGCGCGATAAGCGCGAGTAAAAACCACATTTTCTTTCGTTCTCCGTTATTCTGATATTGAAAATTTACTTTTGAAATTCCGCTGTTAAAGTTTCGCAAGCCCCGCGTTGAGCATTTCCTGCAAGGACGTGAGAATACCTATTTTAGCGTGATACCAGGTCAGACCGCCCTGAAAGAACACCGCGTACGGCTCTCTGATCGGTCCGTCGGCGGAAAGTTCAATGGACGAACCCTGAACGAACGCTCCCGCCGCCATTATGACTTCGCTTTCGTACCCCGGCATTTCCCACGGAATTGGCGTTACGTAACTGTCCACCGGAGCGGAAGCCTGAATTCCTTTGCAGAAGGCTATCATCCCCTCTTTACTGCCGAGTTCGATCGCCTGAATTATGTCGTGACGCTCTTCGCCTGCCGTCGGAAAGACCTTGAAACCGAGCCTTTCGTAAATTTCCGCGGCGAAAATCGCGCCCTTTTCCGCACCCGAAACAACCGTGGGCGCAAGGAAAAACCCCTGATAAAAACTCTGCATAACGCCGAGGCTCGCGCCGACTTCCTGCCCTAAGCCCGGGGCGGAAAGCCTGTATGCGCATCTGTCCACACATTCCTGCGTTCCGCAGATATAGCCGCCGACGGGGGCTAAACCGCCGCCCGGGTTTTTGATGAGCGAACCGACAGTCATATCCGCGCCGACGTCCGACGGCTCGATTTCCTCGACGAATTCGCCGTAACAATTGTCGACCATAACGATCGCGTCCGGTTTGATTTTCTTAACGAAGGCGATGAGTTCGCCTATCTGCTTAACCGAAAAAGTGGGGCGAGTCTGATAGCCTTTGCTGCGTTGAATGGTTACGACTTTCGTCTTTTCGCCTATCGCGCGGGCGATATTGTCGTAATCGAAAGTTCCGTCGGGAAGAAGGTCCACCTGCTTATAGGTAACGCCGTATTCTCTGAGCGAACACTTGCTTTCCCTTATGCCGATAACCTCTTCGAGCGTGTCGTAAGGCTTGCCGACGGGCGACAAAAGTTCGTCGCCGGGGAGCAGATTCGCCGAAAGCGCGACGGTTAAAGCGTGCGTACCGCAAACTATCTGCGGGCGGACGAGCGCGGCTTCGGTGTGGAACGTATCGGCATAAACCTTTTCGATTTTATCCCTGCCGAGGTCGTTGTATCCGTATCCCGTGGAAGCGGCGAAGCATGCCGCGTCTACCCTGTTTTTCTTCATCGCGGCAAGCACTTTGCACTGATTGTACTCCGCGATTTTATCGATTTTATCGAACCTGTCCTTTAACGATCCGAGAATTTTTTCGCCGAAGGAATAAACCTCGTCCGAAATTCCGAGTTCTTTATAAGCGTTAAGAATATTCATTTCTATTTATTTTCCTTTATTTTTTCTATGATTTCGTCCGCCGTTTTGTTTAAAACGTCGAGTTTCGTGATTACTATTCCGCACGAAACGTCGCCGAAAATAAGCATGGTGTCGCCCGATTCTATCCCGAAAGCCTCTCTCGCTTCCTTAGGGATTACTATCTGCCCTTTTTCGCCGACTTTCGCCGTGCCGAAAACTCTTTTTTCCGCGTTTTTCGCGAGAATTTGTTTACCTTTAGGCATATCCGTCACCCCGCGTTGATTTCGTTATACTTTTCATACTATTCATACCCGTCGATTATACAACCCTCCGCAAAAAATGTCAAACAAAAAACGGCCCGAAAGCCGTTTTTTTTCGTTTCAGAAGAGTTGTTTCATTCTGTCTTTTTTGGAGAGTTCGGAGAGTTTTATACCGCCTTCCGTAACCGTTTCGCCGAGATTGTAACGCGAAGTTTTCGCTATTTTTTTGAGCGAATACACGATGCTGTAATGCTTGACGCCCGCCTGATAAAGAGCGACCAACGCCTCGTAGGAATCGGCGACCGTGGTGAAAAGCGTTTTGGTGGTTTCGCCTTTTTTGCCGACGGTTTTAACCGCGAAATCGACGTTTCCGGTGATATGCTTTTCGGGTTCTTTATCGAGAAGGGAATCGACGTATTTCTCGTTTTCCTCTTTGTTCCCGACGGAAGCGAGCGTTATCGTGAGCCTGACTTCGAGAATTTCCGAAATCTTCTTGGTTTCGCCGTTGATCGTTATCGCCTTGGGCGTGATCTCGATGATCGGCTTGCCGTCGACGGGGTATTGCTTGAACGACGACGGAATCATCGACAAGAATATCACGACGAAAATAAGCATTATCGCGCCCATAAGATAACCGACCGTGCCGGTTTCGGGGTTGTTTATCCCCTGAATGAAAATGCTCGCGCCCATTCCGCCCATCAGAATAAGCAAAAGCGCGCCGTATACAAGAGATTTGCGGCGTTCTTTTTTGTTGAAATCGACGTCAGGGTAAATTTTTACGCTCTGCTGTTCTTCTTTGGATTCTTCGGATTTAACTTCACCGGCGGTTGCCGACGTTTTTTCCTGCTTCATAATTCTTTCCTTTTTCGATAATTTATTGGTTAAACCGTTTTTGACGTATCCTACGTTAAACCGGTCATAAACCGGTCGCATTAAACCGGTCGCATTAAACCGGTCACATTAAACCGATCGGTGGTGTCAAACAATAAAAAAGGCGGAGTTCTGTTACGGAAATCCGCCCTGCCGTTATTCAGACTTTCTTATTACACGTATTCGAGCATGAACTTGGGAAGATCCGCTTTTTCCGCACTGACCGTCATTTCGAATTTAACGCCGTCGACCTTTTTGATCGCCGAGAAAAGGTCTTCGAGGTCGCCGAGGTCGCAATGCGCGATTCTTAAAATACCGTCGATATAAATCGCTTCGATATCGCTGTTCCCCGCGACAAGCCCCATAATGAAGCCCTTCAACGCTTCGACGGAAGAAATTCCGTATTCCTCTGTATAAACGCATCTGACGTTAATGTTTATCGATACCGAACAAATAGATTTTTCGGTTATAAAAACGACGTTGCCTTTCGCATTTTCAGCGGCGGCATTGATATCGTCCATTATGATTTTGGTTTTGCCAAAGCCTTTCGGGCCGTAAATAAGTTTTATCATAAAACGTTCCTCCGTTTTTTCTTTATTATATTTTAAACCATAACCCGAAAATTTTCAAGGGGTTTTGCCAATTATTTTGAAAATTTTAACAAAAATCTCAACTTTCGCCCGATTTTCGGTTTTTATTTCAGTCGTTCGCCTGTTTTTTTGCCGACAAACGCGTTATTCGCCGGCGTTCAGCCGACGTCGCCGTCCGCTTTCGCCGCTTTCACCGCCGCCCTCGAGGCTATCGAATATTCGGTTACGCCGAGAATGGTTTCGCCGTCGATCTGCACCGCCGTGGGCTTATCGAATTTAACGGTTATTCTGTTGCCGCAAAGGGGCGTGAACATTTCCGTATGTCTGACGTGTTCGCCTTTGAAAATGGACGGAAAAACGACGAGCGTTTTGAGTTTGCCCGAACCGTGAAGCACGCCGCAGGTTTCCGTTTCGCATTTAAGCCTGTCCTGAGCGGGGGTGATATTCATTCCGCCGCCGTAATATCTGCCGTGCATCGTGGGAGCGAGCCATACTTTTTTGAAAGAATATTTCTTGCCGTCAACCTCGATTTCGGCGTTTCTCGGCTTGAAATGAAAAAGCAAACCCTTTATCGCGATGCCCGCGTAATTGACGGGTTTATCCGATTTTTCGCGCAACTGATCGCCGACTTCGCAACAGTATCCGTCGATTCCGTAACCTACTCCGTTCAGAAATTTATAGGTTTTGCCGTTTACCGTAACTTCGGGCAAATCTTTGATATACTCGTTGATAAGCACGGGCGCGTCGCCCTTCTTGCCGCCGAGATCGTGGATAAAGTCGTTGCCGCTGCCCGTCGCGAAATAATAAACGTCTTGCGATATTTTTATATCCGCGGTGGCGTTTATGAAGCGATTGAGCGTTCCGTCGCCGCCGGAAACGACTATTTTGTCGCTCGAAGGCAACTTCGCGACGAATTCCGCCGCGTCGTTCTGCGTAAGGTCGTGATAGACGATTTCTTCGCCGGCAAGGTACTTTTCAATGTTTTTGGTTTCGGTTTCGCCCGTTCCGTTTCCCGCTTTCGGATTGTATAAAACGTGATATTTCATTTGTAACCTCTTAAATATTTACTTTGCGTTTTACGCAATTTTTTAACATTTTTCCGCTTCAGCGACGGCGTCCGCTTCCTCTGTTTCTCTATTTTCGAGTTCTTTATTCCCGAGTTCCGTTTTTTCGGGTTCTTCATTCCCCGCTTCCGCTTTGGCAACTTCCCTTTTAGCCCGATTAAGCGTCGGGAAATACATTATCATATAAACGCCTATCGTGAGAACCCAACTTATCGGATAGACGATATAAACCATTTCGATCGTCGGGTTTAACAGATACACCGTTTTGAGCCAGATTATTCTGAACAGACAACTGCCCGAAAGACTGACTATCATCGCCGTGGTCGATTTGCCGAGTCCGCGCATAAAATTGCTTAAAACGTCCATTATGCCGCACGTGAAATAAGTTGACGCGAGAATGTACAGTCTGTTCTGCGCGATTTTTATTATCTCCGGATCGTCGGTTATAAGCCCGCAAAGTTTTTCCGAAAACAGGATTATTCCGCCGCCGATCGCAAGTCCGATCACCGTTACGAGCAGAACGGACTGCCTCACGACCGTCCTTATTCTGTCGAATTTCCTCGCGCCGTAATTCTGACTGACGAACGCGAGGCAGGAAAGCGCGACCGCGTTCATCGCGTTATATATGAATCCGTCGAACTGACTCGCCACCGTGTTCGCCGTCATATACGTTTTCGAAAACGTGTTGATGGTGGACTGAATGAGAACGTTGGAAATGGAAAACACGCACCCCTGCAAGCCCGCCGGCAGACCTATTCTCATCATCTCTTTAAGTTCGGGCATATATATTTTAAACTTTTTAAGGTCGAGTTTCGCGTAGCCCTGCCCTTTTAAAAGCACGATGACCGACAAAACCGCCGAGATGCCCTGCGAAACGACCGTCGCTATGGCGACGCCCTCCACCGTTTTATCGAGAACGACGACGAAAAACACGTTAAGTCCGATATTGACCACTCCGCCGATGATAAGGAAAATAAGCGGACGCATGGTGTCGCCCACCGCTCTCAGAATGGAGGCGCAGAAGTTATAAAGCATCATTATCGGCATTCCGATAAAGTATATCTTCAGATATTTCGTCGCCATATCGAGCACGTCGGGATCGCATTTCATCCACTCTAAGAACGTCCTCGCGAAGAAATATCCGATAAAAGCGAGAATAATGCCCGTGATAAGGCTGACGATAACCGAAGTTCCGACCGTTTTATGCGCCGAATCGACGTTCTGCTCGCCCGAAAATCTCGCCACAAGCACGTTCGCGCCGACGGATAAGCCGACGAACAAACCGATTATAAGATTTATAAGCGCGCCCGTGGCTCCGACCGCCGCGACCGCGTCGTCGCTGACGAAAATTCCGAGCACCGCCACGTCGGCGGCGTTGAACAGAAGTTGAAGAACGTTCGTCAGAACCAGAGGAAGGGCGTAAACCACCAGTTTCCCGAAGATTTTGCCCTCGCACATATTCATTTCAAAATTTTTCTTCATCTGAAACACACCGAAAGAAACACACCGAAAATTTGTTACGCGAACGACTTTGGCGTTAATTTCAACCTTGCTTTATCAAAAAACCGAGTTCTTTTTCGAACTTCACGCCGTAAAGGTGATTTTCGTCGCCCACGGTGTTTTTTATCGCCGCAAGGGTGAAATCCGCGGCTATTTTCGCGGATTCTTCTATTGTTTTGCCTTTCAGAAGCATTCCGGAAAAAGCCGAAGCGTAAACGTCGCCGGTACCGTGGAAACCGCCCGATACCTTTTCGTGTTTATAATAATATTTCACGCGTTTTCCGCTTTTTTCGTCCGCGCGGGTTTTAACGTATACGCCGGTGGAATTCTCGTCGAACCCGACGCCCGTCAAAACGACCGATTTCGCGCCGAGCGCGAGAATTTTATCGGTCAGTCGGTCGATATACTCTTCGTCGTAAACCGTTTTATATTCCTCGCCCGTAAGCATGGACGCTTCGGTGATATTGGGAAGAGCCACGTCCGCCAGAGCGATAAGCGAAGCCATTTCCTTAACGAAACTTTCGTCGAATCCGCAATAAAGCCTGCCGTTATCCGCGCAAGCGGGATCGACGATGGTTATTCCGCCTTTTTTAAGAAGGGTTTTTTGTATGTCTTTAACATAATCGATCTGCTTTTCGCTCCCGAGATAACCCGTATATAACGCGTCGAAACTTATGCCTTCTTTAAGCCAGTGTTTCGCGATAAGCGGCATATCGTCCGTCAGATCTCTGAACGTATAGCCCGTGAACCCGCCCGTATGCGTGGAAAGCACGGCGGACGGCAATATGCAGGTTTCTATTCCGCAAGCGGAAATTACAGGCATCGCAACCGTAAGCGAACATTGCCCGACGCAGGAAATATCCTGCACTGTAAGTATTTTTTTATCCATAATTTTTTGTGATTTTATATTTTTTTGTGATTTTATATTGTGATTTTATAGCGATTTATTGCGTTATAATTTTTATAGCGATTTATTTCGTTATAATATAGTTTACGGTGTTATAGCGGCTCTTTTACGACGTAATGCCGACTTTTTCGAACGTTTAGCCGCGGCTCTTTTTAGGATGTTATGCCGACTTCTTTACGGCGCGTAAGCGGCTCTTTTTCAAACGGGTACGCAAAGGCACAGAACGACGACGAGTATGCCGAGAATTATTCTGTACCAGCCGAAAAGTTCGAAATCGTGATTTTTTACGAAGTTCATAAGGAACTTTATCACGAAAAGCGAAACGACGAACGAGACGACCATTCCGAGCGCGATTGCCGAAATCTGCGGAACGGTAATCACGCCGCCCCTTATAACGAATTTCAGAATTTTATATCCGCTCGCGCCGACCATCGTGGGAATGGCAAGGAAGAACGTGAATTCCGCCGCGGCGGTTCTCGAAAGCCCTAAAATCAACGCGCCGATTATCGTAACGCCCGAGCGCGAAGTCCCCGGGATGGCCGCGAGAACCTGAAAACAACCTATCAAAAACGCTTGTTTAAGGGTTATTTCGCCGACCGTATCCGTTTTCGGCGCTTTGTTTTTATGCAATCTTTCGACCGCTATAAAAGCGACGCCGTAAAAAGCGAGCATCGCCCCGACCACGATTATTTTTTCCGTTTCGCCGAGGTTATCGAATATTTTATCCGCAACCACCGCAACCACCGCCGGAACGCACGCGACGAGAACTTTGAGCCACGTTTGCCACACTTCGGGCTTGTTTGCGACGGCGTTTCTCGTTATCGTCTGCCCGTTTTCGCCGATTTTTTCGCGTTTTTTAAGCGTAAAAGGGAAAACTTTCTTCCGGAAAACGACGACGACCGCCATTATCGCGCCGAGTTGAATAAGATACTCGAACATATCTTTGAAGTCGTTCGTGAAGAAACCTTCCGTGAACGCCCCGCCGAAAAAATGTTCGAAAATCATCATATGTCCGGTACTCGATATCGGCAACCACTCGGTTATCCCTTCGATTATCCCGATTATTGAAATCAAAACAACGTCGACAAAATGCATTATTCCGCCCTCGGTATCACTCCGCTTTTATTCTGCTTTTATTCCGTTTTTTCGCTCAAATTTTAAAAATCAAACGATTCGATTAATTATATATATTCGCGTTAATCGGCTTATAGACCGACTTTTATAATTTTATCGTGTTATACCACGCAACCCGCCGCAAGACTTAAAACCCGAGGCGAAGTTAAAATCGCCGAATTTCGCCGCCGGCATAAAAACCGGAATAAACCCCCGAGCGAAGTTAAAAAAATCGCCGCGACGAATTTCGGATAAGCCGCGGCGACCGTTTTTAATTATTCTGCGACTACTTTTTCAAGAAGTTTAAGGTCGATACCCTTTTCGCCGATTTTGATTATTTCGACTTTTACGGTGTCGCCGATCGAAAGAACTTCGTCGACGGAGTTGATTCTCTTTTCGCTCATCTTGGAAATATGAATCATTCCGTCCTTTCCGGGGGCGAGTTCGCAGAACGCGCCGACTTTGGGAAGAATTCTCACGACGGTGGAGATAAACATATCGCCCACTTCGGGATCTCTCGCAATGCTCATAACCATAGCCTTCGCCTTTTCCGCCATAGAGAGATCTTCGCCGTAAGTCGCTATGCACACTTTTCCGTCGTCGTTGATGTCGATCTTGACGCCGGTTTCGTCGATAATCTTGTTGATCGTTTTTCCGCCGCTGCCGATAACGTCCTTGATTTTATCCGTTGCAATGTTGAACGAGATAATCTTGGGCGCGTATTTGGAAAGTTCGGCTTTGGGAGCGGGAATGCACTCGAGCATCTTGCCGAGAATGAAGTGTCTGCCTTCGTTCGCCTGCTTGATGGCCTTTCTGAGGATTTCCTCGCTGATGCCTTTGATCTTGATATCCATCTGGATCGCGGTGATGCCGTTAACCGTTCCCGCAACCTTGAAGTCCATATCGCCGAGGAAGTCCTCCAAACCCTGAATATCGGAAAGAACGGAGATTTTGCCGCTTTCGGTATCTTTGATAAGGCCCATTGCGATACCCGCTACGGGACGCTTGATGGGAACGCCCGCGTCCATAAGAGCAAGCGTGGAACCGCAGACGGAAGCCTGCGAAGTCGATCCGTTGGAAGAAAGAACTTCGGAAACAAGCCTTATGGCGTATGGGAATTCGTCCTCGGACGGAATCATCGGCTCGAGAGCCCTTTCCGCCAACGCGCCGTGACCTATTTCACGTCTGCCCGGGCTTCTCAAAGGCTTAGCCTCGCCCGAAGCGTACCCCGGCATATTGTAATGATGGATATATCTCTTATATTCCTCGTTGTCGAGACCTTCGAGTTTCTGAACTTCGGAAATCGTTCCCAAAGTACAGGTGGTCATAACCTGAGTCATGCCTCTCGTGAACACCGCGCTGCCGTGAACTCTCGGAAGAATTCCGTGTTCGCACCAGATAGGTCTGATTTCGGTGAGCGATCTTCCGTCCGGTCTTACGCCCGTGTTCGTGATCTTCGCTCTTACTTTTTCTTTGGTTATATAATAAAGCGAATCCTTGATTTCTCTCGCCATATCGGGGAACTGCTCCGCGAAATGTTCAAGACAGTCTCTTTCCACTTCGTCCTGACGAGTCTGTCTTTCGACTCTGTCGAACGTATCGAGAGCGTAATCGAGTTTTTCGCTCGCGTAAGCGCGGACCGCCGCGTCGAGATCTTCGGGAACGTGATAAAGTTCCATTTCGAGTTTCTTCTTGCCGCACTCCGCAACGATTCCCTCGATGAAAGCGCACTGCTTTTTGATTTCTTCGTGGCCGAAAAGAATCGCGCCGACCATCGCTTCGTCGTCGATTTCCTTCGCGCCCGCTTCAACCATCATTATAGCGTCCTTCGTTCCCGAAAGGTTGAGCGCGAGCGTGCTTTTCGCTTTCTGAGCGACGGTGGGGTTGATGACGTATTCGCCGTCGACTATTCCGACGACTACCGAACCCGTAGGACCTGCCCACGGAATATCGGAAATACTGAGAGCGATGGAACTGCCGAGCATCGCAAGCGGCTCGGGAGCGATATCGGGATCGACCGAAAGGGCGGTGGCAACGACGGTTACGTCATTGAAAAGCCCCTTGGGGAAAAGAGGTCTGATAGGTCTGTCGATAAGTCTCGAAACGAGAATCGCCTTATCGCTCGCCCTGCCCTCTCTCTTTTTGAAACCGCCGGGGATTTTACCGACGGAATACATTTTCTCTTCGTAGTCGACGGAAAGGGGGAAGAAATCCATTCCCGCTCTCGGTTCCGCGGCCATGGTAACGTTTACCATAACCATGGTTTCGCCGCATTTGACGATGCACGAACCGTTAGCCTGCTGAGCGTATTTGCCCACGTCTACCGTTACTTCGCGTCCGCCGACCAAAGTTTTGAATTCTTTGTGGTTTTCTAACATTTTGTTCTCCTTTTTCTCTGATTTACGGCCGAAACGCGCCTTCTTTTTTGCGCTTCGCCTTAGAAACGTTTTCCGATATCCGTCCGCTTCGAAACGGCGGCAAAGAAAAACGAATTTTTCTTTTTTAAATCAGCATCGAAAGAAAAACCGCGGAACTTTTCAGGCGTTCCGTCGGGCAGCCCGACGAACCGTTTTCGCCGCGACTTTTCTTCCGCGCAGATTACTCAGACGAGTATTCAACAAAAAGGGAGTATTATAAAATACTCCCCGAATTTTACTTTCTGAGTCCGAGTTTCGCGATGATCTCTCTGTACTTTTCGATATCGACAGATTTAAGATAATCGAGCATACCCTTTCTGCGACCAACCATTTTCAAAAGTCCGCGACGAGAATGTTTGTCGTTGTTGTTGAGTTTGAGGTGTTCGTTGAGGTGGTTGATTCTCTCGGTTAAAAGAGCGATCTGAACTTCAGCGGAACCGGTGTCTCCGTCGTGTCTTTTGTAAGTGTTGATGATTTCTGATTTTCTTTCTTTTTCCATGTTGTTTATCCTCCTGAATGGAAATTTCGCTTCAGAGCGAAGCGCGGCGTCGAGTATTCGCCGTAC
>CAVJNC010000057.1:741-13332 GCA_963650905.1 Subdoligranulum sp. APC924/74 | reverse complement strand
TGAAGTTATTTTATAAATAGTCCTTTCGAATCTCTCGGTTGAGTAAGATATACCGCGCTTTTAGGCGGTTTACGGGTTTCAAAAATGATGCCCGCAACGCCTTTATAGCAAAAATAAAGGAACCGCACGTTCAAACGCAGTTCCTTGTGGCTGGGGTGGAGAGATTTGTAAGGAGCGAAGCGACGGAATAGCGTTTTGCTCGACAAAAAATTATATATTTTTGGCGAAACGCGTCACTCCCGGATGACGGAGTCAGAGTCCGTCATTCAACCTCAAAAAAGATATAAAAATAAGCAATTTTAACACAAAAACAGCGATTTTCGATAATTTTCGGTTTTTACTCCCTGATTTACTCCCAAAATCACTCCCGAATTTTACATCATTGACTTTACCGTAAACAGTCTTTGTCCAACAAAAAATCGTAAAGTCCGATATGAATTACTCCGTTATCGTCGACCCACGGTTTTACGCGCGATTTAGTAATAATAACTTTTTTAAAGAAATCACGAGTAGACAGTAGCGGACGGAGTTCGGTTTTTTCTTTGTTTTTATCGTCGATGTTGAGTGCGGATTGAATATAATATTTATTCATACCGTCGTTCACCACAAAGTCTATTTCGCATTGCGATTGATGTTGCTTACCGTCTGCTCCGACGGCGGTAACCTGAACGACGCCCACGTCAACCGAATAGCCGCGAGCAAGAAGTTCGTTATAAATAACATTCTCCATAGTATGAGTTTCTTCTTGCTGACGGAAATTCAACCGGGCGTTACGAAGCCCCATATCCGTACAATAAAATTTCGACGGATACGAAAAATATTTTTTACCCTTCACGTCAAATCTTTTTGCCTCGTTAAACAGGAACGATTCTTCAAGGTAGTTCAGATATGCGGAAATCGTCTGAGAATTTACGTCGATGTTTCTGACAGATTTTAACGTGTTTGCGATTTTGAGCGAATTAGTCAACGAACCTATGGAAGAACATAAATCATCCGTTAAAACTTCCATTACTTCGGGCATAGCGATATTATAGCGTTCCTCAATATCCTTAAAATACACCTCTTTGAAAAGGTCGGAAAGATATTTCGCTTTATCGCGAGGCGTTTTTTTAGATAAAACAAGCGGAAGCCCGCCGTAAAGAGCGTAATCTTCAAAAGCATCCGCCTTATCCCCACCGACGTAATCATAGTATTCTTTGAACGTAAGCGGGTATATTCTTACTTCGTCGCCGCGACCGCGAAATTCGGTCATAACGTCTTTTGAAAGAAGTTTTGAATTACTACCCGTAACGTATACGTCTACGTTAGATTCTTTCATAAGTCCGTTTAAAACACCGTAAAGAGGCAGAGGCTTATCGCTCTTCAAATCTTCTTTTTTAATAGCGTATTGCACCTCGTCTATAAAAACATAGTGCATATCGGCATTGTTTTTCAGCCTGTCGCGAATATATCCTGCTAACTTTTTAGAGTCGCGAAGTTCTTCGTTTTCATCGTCTTCAAGAGATATTTTTACCACGTTTTGTTCCGATACGCCTTGCGACAACAAATAATCGTAATACATATCAAACAAAAGATAACTTTTTCCGCAGCGGCGAATACCCGTAATTACCTTTATTAAACCGTTTTCTTTACGATTAATCAATGCGTTTAAGTAACTTTCCCGTTTAATTCTATCCATTTTCACAGCCTCATTTGAAATCAGGTTAAAACATCGACCAACTTTCAAATGAATTATAACATATTCGCGCTATGCTGTCAAGCAACTACAACAACGGGATCGATTTCGTCAATAAGAACTTTTTACTATCTGAATCAGTTTTTCATACCCGTAATCGAGCATCCGGTCAACTTGCTCTTTCGGGATTTTCGTTTCCTTTGAAATATCGTCAACGTTCTTATTTTCATAATAAACCTTACAAATCAATTCATAACACTCTTCGTTCATATAGTCGATTTCTTCAGGCGTAAGTTTTTCGAGCAGTTTAGTCATTCTTGTGGGATTCGTCATAAAACGTTCGTACTTATAACCGAGTAAAACGTTATAATTCAGGACTATGTTTTCTTTACCGTGATTAACGATAATGCCGTCATATTCGTAAGGACAATTAAGTACAAGCAGGGCAACGTCATTGAAAGAGTATATAATGCGTCCGCTTTTTTCTTTCAACTTATCTTGCGAGGTATATATGCACAAATAATTGCCGTTGTTCATTTTTGTAACCCCGAAACTTACCGATACGTCGTCGGGTTTTAAGGTCATTCCCACGGCGTTCTCTATATCGATCGGTTTTTTAAGAACGGTTTTTAACTCGAGAATCACGTCGCTCGTAAGAATCGACTCCGCCGGAAAATTTTTATTTAAGTAACCGCTGTTCTTATATTCTTTCAACGCACGCAACAATTCGTCGTTTTCTATCTCGTCGTCCGAATCGCATGTCGAGACGATCCCGTCGTTAACTTTCCACGATACGACGGGCGCGTCTTTCATATTTTCGGGAATTTCGAATTCGTTGACGTTGAGTATTCTCACGATAACGTCCCGGTCGGTTTTACCGTTTTCCTCGACGATAACTATATCCCCCTTTTGATATTTATCCTTACAAAATTGCGGAACGACTGCCATTATTTGCCTTGCGTAATTATCCTGCACGACGGCAACCCGCGCGTTTTTTTCAACGAGATCGGAAAGTTTTTTATTATCGGCGGTCAGTAGCCTGTATGCCTCCTTGCTACCGAATATAAGTCCGAACGACTCGGGAAGGATCTTCGCATAATCGTTGTAAACGTTTCTGTATAATTCGTAATTAAACGGTAAAGTCGCATACCCGCTTTCTTTTTCCGACTTCAGGTCTAAAACCACGATCAACGCGCCTTTATCGTCGTAATTCAACCGGACGGCATAAACTTCCATACCTCTTTCTTTGGATATTTTTTCGTTCAATTTAATCCCCGTAAAACAATTTACCAGTTCAACTATTCGATGATCCAGCGCATTTTCGAGAGCGACGATTTTGTTCGTCAACTCCTCGTAATTCGTCGCGCCGACGTATCTGTAAGAATCCGCAACTTCTTTCGGAATATATCGGTTGTCGGTATTTTCATATCCCGAATACACGTATTCGTAGTCGCCTGAAAAAATCATAAAGCGGTTTGTCATATCGTGATAGAGCAGCGGTAACGTAATCGCGTTTTTCTTGCGGCAGTGCGGACATTCGCGCATAAAAAAACTTCCGTTAAGAATTTTTTCTCTCAAGTCAGGGTCCAGATCCACGTTTACGCTGTCGTGAACGGTAGTATCAAAAGGCTTTCCGCAAAATTCGCATTTGTAAGTAATTTTTCTTTGTGATGACATATCAGCAACTCCTTTCGTAATTTCTGCCGTCATTATATCATTTTTATTACGAAAAAAAGTCAACCGCAAAGCGACTTTTTTCATTGCGGTTGACTTTTATCGTTTCATGCATTTTTCAATCTGTCGAAAACTTTGGTATAAGCGTCGTACACACGATCGTCGAAACAATACACGTATATATCCTTTACCTGCTTCGAATGTTTTATCATCTGCTTTAACGCGATGGGGACCGCCGATTCCAACGGAAACCTGTAAGTTCCCGTCGATATCGACGGGAACGCAATGCTTTTGCAGCGTTCTTTTATCGCGTTGTCAAAGCAACTTTCATATACGGAAGAGAGAAGCCTCTCGGGATTCCTGTCGTAATCGTATTGCGGTCCCACGGCGTGAATGATTTTTTTCACGTTCAGATCAAATCCTTCGGTCACTACGGAACTCCCGACTTCGCAATATCCGATTTTTTCGCAAGCCCTCGTAAGTCTTCCGAACCCCGCCTTTTTGAATACGATTCCGCTCACGCCTCCGCCGGGATGCAGGTGACTGTTAGTCGGATTTACGATAGCGTCGCCCGTAAACGTAGTAATATCGCCTTTAACGATATGAATATTCCCGCAATCGATTTTCGCGTTATCTACGTCGGCAAGCGGCTCACCGTAAGCCTTTATACAATCACCATAAATAACATAGCCATTATAGGCAGACAGGGCTTCTTTCTCCGAAAAATAAGCATATTCTTCTTCGTCATCGCAGACCGATTCGAGTAATCGCCATAGATATTTTACGGGTATAGCGTAGTTAATCGTTAAATCGAGATGCCCTGAATGACCGACGGCGCAACCAGCGAATATTCCTATACATTTGCCGCTGTTTTTATCGATTACACCGCTCCCCGAACACCCCGGGTGTCCGGATAAATCGACGTATATATTAGTATTTGCCGAATATGAGTGAGCGTCCTTGTTGATTGACTGAACTTTACCTTCGGTTACGGTAATGGTTTCGAATCTGTCGCCGCCGAAAGGATAACCGCCCATTACTATATCGGTCATAAGTTCGGGATAACCTTTTTCTTCCTCCGACAACGCATAATATGCGAATTTAACTTTCGGATTATATATGCCGAGCAAAGCGGTATCGTCGTTTTCATTCATTGCGATAATCTCTGCTTTATAATCTTTCGTAAGATATTGTCCGCCGGAAATTTTGAAATTAACGATGACGGTAACGTCTTCTTCGGCATTTTTTACGACGTGAGCGCACGTAGCGATTATACCGTCGGGCGAAATGAAAAATCCCGTTCCTTCGGAAACGACCTTACCGTCTTTTTCGACCTTTATATTGACGCTTGCCTGCTCGATAGAGTCAACGCTGAAACTGTACGGTTTATTTACCGCAAGCGAATATCCGACAAAATCTTTAAACCGCAAATCGAAACTGTGGCTTTTTACGGTCGCTTCCTTCACAAACGAAATATTATGATCTCGTTCGTATTCTTTAACGTCCTCGGTCTTTATAAGCCAGTTATCCGTCAAACCTTCCGTTACCGTTCTGTAAGCCTGAATTTCATACAGAGATTCAAGAATGTTTCTTACTTCGCGCGCGTTTGCGAAATCGTAAAAAGTCTGCCTGTAAGACAGTATTTGCGATATTTCTTCAAGCGCTTCGTCGGTTATAGAATATCGTTTTTTGCTTATCATCGATTTTGCGATCGCCACAAGTTGTTCGTTGTCGTAATTATCGAAATTTATATAGCGGTTTATTCTCGATTTGAATCCCGGATTTGCCGCAAGCATTGCCTCGGTTTCCTCTTTATATCCGGCAAGAATAACACAGAATTTGCCCCGATAATTTTCCATATCGGTAATAAGAGCGTCTACCGCTTCCTTTCCGTAGTCTTGCGAACCGCCCGTATATAACCCGTACGCTTCGTCGATAAAAAGCACTCCGCCCATTGCGTCTTTTACGAGTTGGTGAGTTTTAGTCGCCGTTTGCCCGACGTAGTCCGATACAAGCCCCGACCTGTCCGTTTCTATCAGTTTGTTTTCGGGCAGTATTCCGTTGTCATACAGAATCTCCGCTAAAAGCCTTGCAACCTCTGTTTTCCCTGTACCGGGATTGCCGTAAAAACACATATGAAGGTTGGTTCCCGATAAATCGCCTTTCGTCTTGACGAGATAAGCAGACATCTTCAATATTTCTTTTTTGACCGAAGATAAGCCTATAAGATTATCGAGTTTCTCTTTTGCGGACAACTCGGTCTTATTATCCTTCTTTTTCGCGGTCAGCGCGTCGAAATCTTCTTTCGTTATAGTACGATCTCTTGTTCCGCTCGTTCTTTCCGCCTGATATTCGTACAATTTTTCGAGCACGTTTCTGACTTCGCGAGCGTTACCGAAATCGTTTCCGATTTTTTTGTTGTCGATATACTTGATCACGGAGCAGAGCAGTTCGTCGTCGATGAGGTATTTATCGGCCGAAAGTTTATATTTTGCTATTTCTTTCAGTTCGTCGAACGTGTAATCGTCAAATATGATAACCTTGCCGATTCGCGACTTAAATCCGAGGTTGGCGGCAAGCATATGTTCGGTTTGCGCTCGGTAACCCGCAAAGATAACGCATATTTCGCCGAGATGACTTTCCATATCGATTATAAGCGCGTCGATTGCTTCCTTACCGAAATCGGAGTCGTCGCCGTTGTACAGGCTATACGCTTCGTCGATAAACAAGACCCCGCCGAGAGCCTCGGAAAATACTTCATGTGTTTTTATAGCCGTTTGTCCGACGTATTTCGCCACAAGCCCCGATCTGTCGGTTTCGACTATCTTTTTAGTGGGAAGAACACCTTCGTCGTATAAAATTTCGGCTAAAAGCCTTGCGACTTCTGTTTTACCCGTACCAGGGTTGCCCATAAAACACATATTAAGGTTGGATTTTTTACCGGGGTTCTTTTTAATAACGGCTTTAAGTTTTGAAATTTCGTTTTTGACGTTGGTAAGTCCGATAAGTTTATTCAGTTTTTCTTCGGCGGAAAGGGTATCTCCGCTTACTTTTACCTTTGTCGCCGCTTTTACGGGTATTGCGTCGAATTTGTCTGTTTCAACGGGAAATTCGTATCTGCTGCCGTCGATTAGGTTGTTTTTGCAGTCGAATTCGCGCAGATAACAAACGAACTTTTTGTTTTTCTCGCAATACGAAAGCGCGAACCGTGTTCCGTCGTTCCTTTTCGAAACTATCTGATAACCGTTAAGTCCGACCGAATAGACGATACAAAAATCTGCGGACAAAATCTCTTCGTCGTTCGGCATAACGTAATAAGTTTCGTTTTTAAGGTCGCAGGTCATAACCGTTCCGTTAAGAGCGTTACTTCTGTATATACCTATTTTAAGCGAAGAATCGTCTTTGACGACCGCCGCCACCGTTGAAACATGGCTACCCGGATCTCCCGCAACGTATTCCGTAAACGAGCCTTTACGCTGTTTTACATATCTTTCGTAAATCTTGTCCTGCTCGCAAAAAAAATCGAAAGGCAAATTTTTCGCTATATCGTCTTCAAGAATGTAGTCGTCTATGCGTTCGCCTATAAGTATGCCGTGTCTGTATCGTTGAAGGCGAACGTTGTTGTTTTTCTCAAACCGGTAGACGAGCCCGTTGAATCCGTCTTTTGTATAATACTTACCGATGTATAACACGTCGCCATATTTTACAAGCGTCGGACCGTCGGACACCCCGTTTTTACACACTTTGAAAGTGTATTCCGCGCCTTCGGGATTATATACGGCAAGTTCGAAAAGATACTTCCTGTCTTCGGAATATTTTCCTATTTTGACAATCTTTTCTTTTGAAAAATACTCTATGCACGGACCGCTCCAGTCGTCGCCGTCGCGCATCGACAAAATATAATTCTTTTTGCCGCCTTTCAATTGAAATTTTTCATAGACAAACTTTTTCATCGGCTTTATTACCTTATCTTTGTTTCAGCGAGAGTAAACTGTCCACGACCTCGTATTTCAGCGTTTCGTCCGTTATTTCGAAATGTCGCTTGCCGCACAAGACTTTTTCCATTTCGGGGAATTTTAACTTATCTATGTCGTTCGTACCTTTGGTTTCGGCAACGAAATAGAGTTTATGGTCTTCGTTCGCTTCCTGTATAACGACCATCCAGTCAGGCTTGTAAATCCCGAACGGAGTATCGACCGCGAATTTAGACGGCAATTTTGCATACAGAACGACGCTGTCGTCCTCATCGCACGCTTTTGCAAACTGACTTTCGATTGTCGAATCGAATAACACGTGGTCAAACGGCGTTTTATCGGGGTTGGAAATATCGAGAACGTTTGCGTTTTTATATCCGTAAAGTTCGGTATCGTCGAAAATATCTTCCTGCGAATAGTATTCGTCGTCGAGTTTACGATAACGTATTCCGTCCAAAAGGTTCTCGCTTTTTGCTTTATTTATCGCAACGGACGCATATTTGATAAATACTTCGGGGTTTACGTAGAAATCGGAAAGCCTGCCCGATTTTGCTACGACTTCTATCACGGTAGAGCGAAGCAGTCCGGTGGCATCCTGCAATCTTCTTATAAAATCGGGATAAAAGGTCTGCTCGTATTCGCTTATATCCGCAAGATCGCCCGATTTTACCGTGTCGGAATTATAGTTTACTCCGCTTTTGTCGATTTTGATTTTTACACGATCTCTGCGTACTTTTTCAGACTCGATTTTCGGCATATTTGCAACGTTTTCAATAGCCGCCGCCTTCATTTTGTCAAGCGGCAGACGAACGGAATAAATGGTTTTTTGTTTGATTTTATTCCACATTTCATTGAAAATGTCCGAAGCGATAACCTTGTCGTTTTTCGAAATTTTAATCTTTTCGTTTTTGTTCTTTATTTCGATCGTTTTTGCGAGTTCGTCTATCTTTTTGATGATAGCGTCTTTGCCCGCGTTGAATTCGGGCGGGACTTCGAAATCGTGCGCTTTTACGTCGATATAGTATTTATCCGTCGGCTTATTGTTTTTACCGATATAGCCTTTTTCTTTAAGAAAATTGAAGAGTTTTTCGGATTGCTCCTGAGAAATATCGTATTCTTCGGTTTCGGACGTTTTTACGGTTATACCCGTAAAACTTACCTCTTCTATAATTCCGAACTTATAACCGTCTTTCGTGAAGCCTTTCTGCAAATTTTCGGCAAAATCTTTATACGATTCGTTTGCAATGACCGTCAGAACGTTATATTTGTAATCCTGAACTCTGTTACCGCTCTGATCGACCGCGATTCTTAACCCCCTGCCGACTTTCTGACGTTTATCGTCTTCGCCGCGGGTTTCGGTTAAAGTACAAATCTGAAACACGTTCGGGTTGTCCCAACCTTCTTTAAGCGCGGAATGCGAAAAAATAAATCTCGTCGGTTCGGATAAACTCAACAACTTTTCTTTGTCTTTCATGATAAGACTGTAAGTCGTATCGTCTTTTTCGGTAGTTCCGTTCGTGTCTTTGTAATTTTTGCCGTCTTTCGAAAAATAACCGCTGTGCACCGATTCGGCGTCGAAACACATATCGGGGTAAAGTTCTTTGAGTTTTTTATATTTGCCGTTTATAAGCGAAGTAAATTCTTCCTCGAACCATTCGGCGTATTTTCCTTTTGCGCCGCCTTCGTATAAACGATAATTCGCGACCTTATCGATAAAAAACAAAGACAAAACCTTAATGCCTTTGCCTGCGTATTGCAATTCTTTTTCGAGGTGGTCGGAAATGGTAGCGCGGATTTGCGAACGCCTTATCAAATCTTCGTCCACAACGCCGATCGATTCGCCTATTTTAAGATATTCACCGTTGGCGAACAGAATATCTTCTTCGCCTTTTTCGGCATTCATATTATCGACGATATAGCCGTTCGATTTGTAATAATCGACTTCGTTTGACAAATCCCACAAATCGCTTTTTATTTTTGCCGTAACGATTTTCTTTTTTATCGAACCGTCTTTTTTATCCCGTACGAATACTTCGATTTTCGCCTTATAGCCCTTGTCGCACGTTACGTCGATAAGTTTTACGTAAGGTTTTGCGGTCTGTTCGTCCGAAACGACCGAATCGACCTCGATAGACTTTACGAGATGTTTGTTATACGCGTCTACCGGAGTAAGCCTGTACATAAGGTTATAAACTTCTTTATGCGTTGCGGAATACCTTAACTTACAAAGCGGGCGCAGACTTTTAATCGCCTCTTTAGCCTTTTTCGTGTTGTCTACCGATTGCGGCTCGTCGATGATAACCACGGGATTTGTGGACGCGATTAAATCGATAGGTTTATTGCCGCTGAGTTTGTCCGACGCCCTGTGAATAACGTTCGCTTTGCTTTCTTTCGCGGTGTCGTCGAAACTCTTTCTGAAAGCGTCGATGTTGATTATCATTATCTGGATATTCGAACTTTCGGCAAAATTTTGTATTTTGCTTAACTTGGACGAATCGTAAACGAAATAATCGTAAGCGACGTTATCGTATTTAAGGCTGAAATGTTCTTTCGTTATTTCAAACGATTTCGCAACGCCCTCTTTTATGGCAATGCTCGGCACGACTACGATAAACTTCGTAAAACCATACCGCTTGTTGAGTTCGAGTATGGTTTCTATGTAAACGTATGTTTTACCCGTTCCGGTTTCCATTTCCACGGTAAAATTGTAGTCCTGCAAATCTGCGGACTTTTTAATGCCGTTTCTTTCCTGAACGGCGCGCACGTTTTCCATAATCTGCGCGTCGGAAATCGTACATTTATTTGCATGCCCGACAGTGTACGTAAATCCTTCGTATTGCTGAATTCCGCTTATTAAATCAATCGTAAAAAGCGATTCTTTGCGTTCGCATCCGCTGAAAATATCCGCAACGGAATTCACCGCTTCCGTCTGATATTCCTGATCGATGAATTTTATCTTCATACGGTTGCCCCTTAAATGCAAAGAATTTTTTCAACGCCGCCGCGTTCGAGAGTGTGCGTTGCGTTGATTTTTTCGTTATCGTCGGCAAAGACGCTTTCTTTGAACACCACGCAATGAGGATTAAGCCGCGCAATCGCTTCAACGTCAGTCATGGTAACGCCGTCGGCTAAACAAATTATCATATAACCTTCGCCCACGTCGTACATCTTTTTGCCGGAAACGACGGTTTCTTTCATCGGCTTATCGAACACGCCGTATTTAAGCATAATTTCGTACGCCACTGACAAATCGTCCCTGCCGTCTTTTATCGTTTTCGCGTAATCGTAAAGGCTTATTTCGTCAAGTTTTTCGGCGTTGTTCCACGGAACGATATTTGTAGAATCGAGTCTGAACACCTTAAATCCCGTGTCGAGATTAAGAGTCGTCAACGGATTTTCTTCTTTTATTTTCGCGCCGGCGCGGCGGATTCGTTCTTCGCCTATATCGCAAATCGTCTTATAGCCGGCTTTATAGGCTTCGCTCTTTTCGTCGCAAAGTTCAGGGAGTTGCACCATAATGAATTTACGGTTGCCGCCGTCTTCGGCGTTAAGTTGCATAACGGCATGCGCGGTTGTCGCCGAACCCGAGAAAAAGTCAAGAATGATTGAATCTTTGTCCCAAAGAGACTTTATTAAACGCCTTGCGACATAAACAGGTTTAGGATTGTCAAAAGGCAATCCCATAGCATCGTCGCTACCTCCATAATATAATAAGGATGACACTGCTTCTGTCATGTTATCTTCCAAGAAATATTTTTGCCTTGGTTGCGTTGTTTCATCTTCGCCAAACTCAATTTTATCCCCTCTTAAAAGATCATCCATTGTAGCATCAGTAAAACGCCACCCTTTCGCGGGGACAGGACATGGTTTATTAGTTTTTGGATGTAATAATGGTCTATGAGATCGGTTTTCAGGCTTATCCGGTGCCGCCATTGAAACCGGTTGATAAATTTTTCCATTATCGTCGATCAACGAATACGCAAGTTCCCCACCTGTTAAATCGTTCTTATTGTCTTTTATCCACTTCTTATATTCACTACGGACTGTATCATTAACACAGCCATATTTTTTTATTAGGGAATTCACTTTATCAATCATAGAACATGCGTGTTCTTTTTCCTTTGAAAAAGGAATCGAAGCGAAACATTCTTTATCCTTACAATAAATAAGTATGGATTCGTGCTGATACGCAACACCCACAACTGCGCCCTTTGGATTTCGTTTGTCCCAAATCATCGTTCCCAACTCATTATTCGCACCGAAAATTTCATTGCAAATAACTTGCAAGGTGTAAACTTCATTTTCATCAATATGAATAAAAATCACACCGTCGTCGGAAAGCAAATCTTTTGCAAGTTTAAGGCGCGGGTACATCATGTTGAGCCAATCGGTATGGAATCTACCGTTGGTTTCGGGGTTCGCGGTTGCCTGCTGACCGGTAATTTTTTTGTAGTTTTCAATACTGTCCTTATAATCGTCGTGATAAACGAAATCGTTACCGGTGTTATACGGCGGGTCGATATAAATCATCTTGATTTTGCCGAAATACGTTTTTTGCAAAAGTTTTAACGCTTCAACGTTATCGCCCTCGATATAAATATTCTGTGTGTTGTCAAAATCAACCGATTTTTCCTTGCAAGGTATAAGCGTACCCGTGGACGGCGTTTGCGCAAATTTTATGCAGTTTCTTTTGCCAACCCAATTGAAAGAATATTTTTCGTTGCTTGCATCAACTTCTTCGCCGAGCAAAGTTTTAAGCATATCGAAATCGATTTTCCCGTCGGTAACAATCTCGGGGAATATCGCTTTCAATTTTTCGATATTTTCATTCAACAAATTCATCGATTCACCGCTCATTTTTTTCATTGTTATATCTCTTTTTTCTTCATAATTACGTATGCCGACTTTACTCACAAGTGTTTCAAGCCGTGTTTTATCTTCATCAGTATGATAATTCAGCAACCATTTCACGTCAGGTAGGTGTTTGTTTATTTCGTCAAAATAATCCGCATCGGTCAAATTATAAGAGTGCCCGAACACCTCAATATCAGTAATAGGTTTTAAATTCAAATCGTCAAACCACTGTTTATTTTCAGCGATTATTTTTTTAGTATCCTTATAAGTACTTTTCAACAATTCACAGTCGCCAAAATTTGAATTATTATGCCCGACAATCAATTTATGCAATCCAAACAGGTGATCACCCACAAAATTATGGATATGCTTAATATTGATTTCTTGAATTTCGTAAACGGAATTCAATGTGTC